>CACNTB010000004.1 GCA_902623305.1 uncultured Pelagibacteraceae bacterium | reverse complement strand
TTATAAAGAATTAATTGATCTAAGAATTAAATATGGAGATGGATATTTTAAATTTTTAGTGCCAAAAGATAGAGTTACAACTTCTTCGGCAAGAATATTTGCGCTTTGGATCACAGTACCTGCAATTATAATGGTAATTATTTCTCTAATATTTTTAAAAAATCAAACTAGACCAATCACAAAGCTGGCTCGAGCGGCTGAAAGGTTTGGTAAAGGAGAAGATATAGAAGAATTCAAACCATCTGGAGCCCTAGAAATAAGACAAGCAGGACATGAATTTGATAAAATGAGAAAGAGAATTGAAAGGCACATAAACCAAAGAACAGAAATGTTATCTGGAATAAGTCATGATTTAAGGACGCCTTTAACAAGAATGAAGCTACATACAGCTTTTATAAAAGATAAAGAAACTGTTAAAAAATTAACTGAAGACATCAATGAAATGGAAAAAATGTTAAATGAGTATTTACAATTTACCAGCTCATCATATATTGAGAAAGATGAAATGTTTAATCTATCTGAATTAATTTCAGAAGTTATTCAAAAATATAATAATGAAAATATCTCACAAAACTTAATACCAAGAATTTACTTTAACGGCAGGAAAAATTTAATTCATAGATGTTTAAATAATCTAATTGATAATTCACTGAAATATGCCAATAAAGTTGAAATTAGCCTAAGTAAAAAAAACACAAACTTATTCATTATTATTGATGATGATGGCCCTGGAATATCAAAAAATGAGTATGAAAATGTATTCAAACCTTTCTACAAAATAGATAAGGGTCGAGCAGACTCTAAATCAAGTGTTGGCCTTGGTTTATCAATTTCATCAGACATTATCAAATCACATGGAGGAAATATAATGTTAGAAAAATCAAAAATGGATGGCTTAAGAGTTAAGATTTTCTTGCCAGTTTAACTTTTTTGTTTTTTTTTTTCTCAAGTTTATTTATTTTATTTTCAAGATTCTCAACACGTTTTGAGAGTATTTCAAACTCATCTTTACTGGTAAGTTTCATTTTAAAAACAAACTCATCTCTTTTTGATTTTAAGATATTAAATAGCTCCGAAGTTAAATCCTTTGAAGATACTAGTCCCTGCTCTATTAATTTAGCAAACTTATCAATTATAAATTTAGAATTTTTCATATTTGAGATATACATTATAAGTATTATTAAAAATGTTCATTAATAATTTTGACCCAGTAGCCTTAGAAATATTTTCTTTAGAAATCAGATGGTATTCTTTAGCTTATATATTTGGAATTGTATTGGGCTGGATACTCGCTAAAAAATTATTTATCCAAGACATAGAAATTAAAAATAAATTTGATGATTATTTAACTTATTTAATTATAGGTATAATTTTAGGAGGCAGGCTTGGTTATATTTTCATTTATAATTTAAATTTTTATGCAAATAATCCATTGGATATATTAAAAATTTGGCAAGGTGGAATGTCCTTTCATGGTGGTTTAATTGGGGTTATTTTTGCATCTATATTTTTTGCTAAAAAAAATAATCAAAACCCATTTTCATATATGGACATTGTCTCTTTAGTAGCTCCAATCGGATTATTTTTTGGACGAATAGCAAACTTTATAAATTCTGAGTTATACGGAACAATAACTAATGTGCCCTGGGCAGTAACATTTATTCAGGTAGATAATTTTCCTAGACATCCCTCACAATTATACGAAGCGCTATTAGAAGGTTTAATTCTATTTTTATTATTAATTTATTTTAGAAATAAATTTTTAAATAAACCTGGAGTAATTTCAGGATTATTTTTGATAATTTACTCAATCTTCAGATTTATTGTTGAATTTTATAGAGTACCAGATGAACAGTTAGGTTATATATTTTTGAAACTAACGATGGGGCAAGTAGTAAGTTTAATCTTTATTCTATCTGGACTAATTTTAATTTATTTTAAAAATGAAACTCGCTAAGACAAATAATTTACCGTTAGATCAATTTATAAATTTAGCTCTTTACGATAAGGAGAAAGGTTATTATATGAAAAAGAATCCTTTTGGTGAATATGGGGACTTTATTACTGCACCTAATATAACAAGGTTATTTTCAGAGATTATTGCAATTTGGACAATTACTTTTTGGAAAAGTATAGGCTCTCCGAAAAAATTTAATTTGCTAGAACTGGGAGCTGGAAATGGTGAAATGATGAAAGTCATAGATGAGACACTTATAAATTTTCCTGAGTGTTATAATTCCTGTAGTTTTGTAATTCATGAAAAAAGTGATTTTTTAATAAAGGAACAAAAAAAAAATTTAAATAATAAAAAATTTTCATGGTTAAAAGATATTGGAAAAGTAAATTCAAACCCTACAATTTTTTTAGCAAATGAATTCTTTGATGCTATACCAATCAAACAATTTTTTAAAAAAAAAAATGGTTGGTTTGAAAGATACGTAAATTTAAATGACCCAAAAAAAGCTGAGTTTAAAGAAAAAAAATTTAATATAGAAAAAATTGAAAAACATCTAAATTTCGAAATATCAAAAAATCAGAGCGTTATAGAATATTCACCAGATTCATTTAAATATTTAAGAACAATTTGCGATTTATTACAAAAGAATGATGGAGGAATGCTACTTATTGATTATGGTTATGCAGACATCAAAATGCATGAAACTCTTCAAGCAGTTAATAATCATAAATATTCTAACATTTTAGAAAATATTGGAGACTCTGATATCACTTACAATATAAACTTTCATTCTTTTGAGAAATTTATAAATCAATTTAAAGAAATTAATTCAATTTTTACAAATCAAAAAAAATTTTTAACAAGTATGGGTATTCTTGAAAGAGCAGAAATTATCAGCAAAAATATAGCATTTTCCAAAAAAGCAGATTTATTTTATAGGGTAAGACGCTTGATAGATGAAAAACAAATGGGTGAATTATTTAAAGTCATGCTTATAAAAAATAAGAAAAATAATTTTAGAACAGGTTTTCAAAATTGATAAAATCAAAAAAACTCTCGAATATTAAAAATATTGAACATGGTTTTTTTAATAAAACTGGTGGTAAATCAAAAAAAATTTATAAAAGTTTAAACTGTGGTCCTGGTTCTAAAGATAATCCATCCGATGTAAAAAAGAATTTGCAAATAGTTAAAAAAAAAATAAAAAGCACAGCTAAAAGTATTTTTTTACTTAATCAAATACACAGTAATAAGTTTGTTTATATTAACAAAAAAAATACATTTAATTCAAAACCAAAAGCAGACGCGGTAATTACAAACCAAAAAAACATTCCTGTTGGTGTTTTAACCGCTGACTGTGTGCCAATTTTAATCTGTGATGAAAAAACAAAATTAGTCGCAGCAGTTCATGCAGGGTGGAAAGGCGCATATAAAGATATAATTAGCAAGGTAATACAATTTATGATTAAAAAAGGATCTAATCCAAAAAATATTACTGCAGCTATAGGTCCTGCTATCTCATCTAAAAATTATGAGGTAAAAGAGGATTTTAAAAGAAAATTTATTAAAAAAGATAAAAAAAATAATAAATTTTTTAAAATTAAGTATAAAAAGCTTTATTTTGATTTGCCTAGGTATGTGAAATCATGCCTTTTAAATAATAAAATAAAAAATATTGAATCTATGAATATCGATACATTTGATGTTAAAAATAATTTTTTTAGTGCGAGAAGAGCGTTGAGCCTTAATCATGATGATTATGGTAGAAATATTTCAATAATTATGCTTAATTAAGCTTTTTTAATGAAATTATTATCCGGAAATAGCAATAAACCATTAAGCAAGAATATTGCCAAATATCTAAAATCTAAATTAGTTAACTCAAGCATTAGAAATTTTTCTGACGGGGAAATCTATGTAGAAATTAATGAAAATATTAGAGGGAATAGTATTTTTTTAATTCAATCTATTTCGTCTCCTGCAAATGATAACTTAATGGAACTACTGTTGTGTATTGATGCACTCAAAAGGTCTTCAGCAAAAAATATTACTGCTGTTATCCCCTACTTTGGTTATGCTAGACAAGATAGAAAAGTTGCGCCAAGAACATCAATATCCGCAAAGCTTGTCTCAAATCTAATCACTAAAGCAGGAGCAGATAGAGTTGTTACTGTTGATTTACATGCAGGTCAAATCCAAGGATTTTTTGATATTCCAGTAGACAACTTGTTTGCAACACCTATTTTTGCAAGACATGTCAAAAAAAAAATAAAAACTAAAAATCTAATTTGTGTAGCTCCAGATGTAGGTGGTACTGAGAGAGCCAGAGCACTAGGAAAAATTTTAAATGTCGGACTAGCTATTGTGGATAAAAGAAGACCTAAGCCAGGTCAATCTCAAGTAATGAATATTGTTGGAGATGTAAAAGGAAAAACTTGTATTGTCGTCGACGATATAATTGACTCAGGTGGTACGATTGTAAATTCAGCTAAAGCCCTTAAAGATAGAGGTGCCAAAGAAGTTTATGTTTATATAACTCACGGTGTTCTTAGCGGAGAAGCTGTAAAAAAAATTAAAAATTCCGTAATTAAAAATTTAGTAATAACTGACACAATTGATAACATGAACAGAGTTAAAGGTGCTAAAAACATTGAGGTTCTGTCAATTTCCAGCCTTATGGGAGAAGCAATTAAAAGAATATCTAATTCAACCTCAGTATCAGATTTATTCAAATAAATACCTTGAGTTATTTAGGAACTTAAGCTAAAAACCCTTGTTTTTATGAATTCATTAGATGCTAACATCAGAAATACCAAAACTAAAGGTGAATTAAATTCATTGAGGGAAAATGGTAATGTGCCTGCTGTAATTTATGGTGGAGAGGCTCAAAACGAGAAAATTTCTATATCTAAAAAAGTACTTAAATCACTAATTGAAAAAGAAAATTTTTTATCAAGTATCATAAATTTAAATGTTGATGGTAAACCACAAAAAGCTCTTCCAAGAGAAATAAAATACGACATTATCTCAGATGAACCAACTCATGTAGACTTTTTAAGAATAGTATCGGGTATAAAGGTTAGAATAGAAGTTCCAGTCAAATTTTTAAATCATGAAAAATCGCCAGGGTTAAAAAGAGGTGGGGTTTTAAACATAGTAAGAAGAAAAGTTGAACTAAAATGTCCAAGCGAAAAGATACCAGAAAATCTTATTATAGATCTTGATGGTGTCGATATTGGAGAGAGTTTTAAGATTTCTTCTATAAATCTTGACAGTGAAGTTACTCCTACCATTCAAGGAAGAGATTTCGTAATTGCAACTTTAGCAGCTCCGACTGTTATGAAAGAACCTGAAAAACCTGCAGAAGCTGAAGCGGCTGAGGGAGAAGGTGTTGAAGGAGCAGAAGCTGCAGCTGAAGGTGGAGATAAAGTAGCAGCTGATGGTGACAAAAAAGAAGGTGAAGATAAAAAACCTGTAGAAGAAAAAAAATAAGTTAATTAAAATTGAATTTTATCCTCCAATATTAATATTTTATGATTCTACTCGTAGGATTAGGCAATCCAACTCCAGACAGTGAAAATAATAGACACAATATTGGTTTCAAAATTATAGATGCAATAAATAAAAAATTTGGACTTTCAAAACAAAAACCAAAATTCAAAGGACTGCTTACAACTGGCAATGTAGGAGACCAAAAAGTTTACGCTATTAAACCTTTAACATTTATGAATAATTCTGGAATTTGCATCAGAGAGTTAATTGAATATTTCAAAATAGATGCTGAAGATGTTATCGTTTTTCATGACGATCTAGATGTAGAATTTGGAAAGATTAAAGCAAAATTTGGTGGATCTGATGCAGGTCATAACGGAATTGCGTCAATAGATAAATTTATTGGCAAAGATTACTCAAGAGTACGAATAGGAATTGGTAAACCAAAAGATAAAATGGAAGTAAGTGATTTTGTTCTTCAAAATTTTGATGAGGATGAAATGCTTGAATTGAAAAAAATTGCTAGCAACATCACAGATTATATTTCAATACTCATCGATAAAAAATTAGATTTATTTTCTAGTACTGTAAACAATAAATAATGAGTTTTAAATGTGGAATTGTTGGTTTGCCTAATGTGGGTAAATCTACACTCTTCAATGCTCTTACAAATTCAGGCAAAGCCCAAGCTGCAAATTTTCCATTTTGTACGATAGATCCCAACGTTGGAGTTGTGCCTGTTCCAGATGAGAGATTGAGTAAATTATCAGAAGTTTCAAAATCAAAAAAAACAATAAATACGACTATTTCATTTGTTGATATAGCTGGTCTTGTAAAAGGTGCATCTAAAGGAGAAGGATTAGGCAATAAATTTCTGTCCCACATAAGAGAAGTTGATGCAGTTATTCATATGATTAGATGCTTTGACTCAGATGATATTCAAAATGTTAATCCTGATGTTGATCCAATTAGAGATCTTGAGATCATTGAAACTGAAATGATGTTGGCTGACCTAGAATCTATCCAAAAAAGACTTGAAAAAAATAATAAGAAAAATGTAGACGAAGATCAGCTTAAGATTTTAGAGATTGCATTAAACTGCATTAATAATGATAAAGATATATCAATATTAAATTCGCAATTTGAAACAAAACAACTTAATCAAAGTGGTCTTTTATCAATAAAACCAAAGATTTTTGTTTGCAATGTAGATGAGCAAAGCGTAAAGGATGGTAATAAATATACTAAAAACTTTATCGAAAAATTTGGAAAAGAAAACACTCTGATTGTTTCTGCAGACATAGAAAACCAAATAAATGAATTAGCAGAAGACGAAAAAAAAAATTATATGGATATGATTGGTTTAAAAGACACAGGTCTAAGTATGTTAATTCAAAAGGGCTATAAAATTTTAGAACTTAACACGTATTTTACTTCTGGACCTGAAGAAACAAGGGCTTGGACAATAAAAAAAAACTGTACTGCTCCTAAAGCTGCAGGAGAAATTCATACAGATTTTGAAAAAGGTTTTATTAGAGCTGAAACTATATCATACGAGGATTTCATTACTCATAATGGATGGGTTACCTCAAAAGAAAATGGTAAAATGAGGTTGGAGGGAAAAGATTATATTGTAAAAGATGGAGATGTTTTAAACTTCAGATTCAATACGTGACCAGATTTTTTTCATGCTGAAGTAAACTAAAGTAGTTAGAATTATTAAATAAATAATTGCCTTAAAACCCATTCTATGTCTAGCCTCTAAATGAGGTTCAGCCGCCCACATTAAAAAAGTAGTAACATCTTTTGACATCTGTTCAACACTAGCCTTTGTTCCGTCGCCGTACTCTATTAAACCATCTGATAGAGGTGCTGACATTTTAATTTTATTACCGTACATATATTTATTATAATGAACTCCCTCATCTAAAATCATACCAGCTGGTGCTGTTTCATATCCTTGTAATAAAGAGTAAATGTAGTCTACTCCGCCACCTCTAGCCTTAACTAAAACAGACATATCCGGAGGGTATGCACCACCATTTGCAGCTTGAGCAGCCTTTTCATTTTCATAAGGCATAACAAATTTATCTGATAATTTTGCAGGTCTAGTAAACATTTCACCATCTGCATTAGGTCCATCTACGACTTCAAATGAGGCAGCAATCGCTTTAGCCTGTTCAACCGAAAATTCCGGACCGCCCTCTTCTGATAAGTTTCTATAACTAAGATACTTCATAGAATGACAAGCTGCGCATACTTCAGTGTAAACTTGGTAACCTCTTTGAAGTGAAGCTCTATCAAACTTTCCGAATAGACCTTTAAAGCTCCAGTCTGTCTTTAAATAATCAACTTTTTCTGCAGCTAATGAATGAGAAAAAATAGAGAGAAATAATCCTAAAATTGAACAAAATTTTATAAAAGTTTTCACTTTATTCTATTTTACTTTCCTTTTGTTTTGCCATAGCAAGATTTGGGTTCCCTCCCAAAACTGGTTCGGTAATACTTAGGGGAATTGGGATAGTTTTTTCTTTAAAACCTAAAACAGGAAGAATAACTAAAAAATGTAAAAAGTAATACGTCGTAGCAACTCGTGCTATCAATAAGTAAAGTCCTTCAGCTGGCATCGCACCTACATAACCAAGTATCAAAACATCTGCAACTAGTATCCAGTAAAACTGTTTGTATAATGGTCTAAATACTGCTGATCTTATTTTTGAGGTATCTAACCAAGGTAAGACAGCTAAAATTAATATTGCAGATAACATGGCCACAACTCCTAGCAATTTATCAGGAACTGATCTTAAAATTGCATAAAAAGGTAGTAAGTACCATTCAGGAACAATATGAGCAGGTGTTACCATCGGGTTAGCCTCTATATAGTTGTCTGCATGTCCTAAAATATTTGGTGCATAAAATACAAAGAAAGCAAATACAATCATGAACATTAATAAAGCAAAACCATCTTTAATAACAATATAAGGATGGAATGGAACTGTATCCTTTGAAGGTTTTTTGATATCTATTCCAATTGGATTGTTGTTACCGGGAACATGTAAAGCCCATATGTGTAAAACAACTAACCCTAAGATTAAAAATGGAATTAAATAGTGCAAAGTAAAAAATCTAGTTAACGTTGGATTATCAACTGAATAACCACCCCACAACCAAGTAACTATCCCCTCTCCCACTAAAGGAATAGCACTAAATAGATTTGTAATAACAGTTGCTCCCCAAAAACTCATTTGACCCCATGGCAATACATAACCCATAAAAGCTGCAGCCATCATTAATAAATAAATTATTATTCCTAAGATCCATATTATTTCTCTTGGAGATTTATAAGAGCCATAAAATAAAGATCTAAAGATGTGAATATAAACAGCTAAGAAAAACATTGAAGCACCGTTTGCATGAATATATCTAATTAACCAACCGTAGTTGACATCACGCATAATATGCTCAACACTCTCGAAAGCCATGTCGGCATGAGCAATGTAATGCATTGCAAGCGTTAGTCCTGTTACAATTTGAGTAATCAAACAAAAAGTTAATATTCCACCAAAAGTCCACCAGTAATTTAAGTTTTTTGGAGTTGGATAATCAGTTAAATGATTTGCAAGAGTTAAGAGTGGTAATCGATCATTAAACCATTGTCCTACTTTCGATTTTGGTCTGTAATCATGATCACTCATTTTTTCTATCCAATTTTAATTGTATTTGCATTTACAAATTCATATTTAGGAACTTCCATGTTCCAAGGTGCTGGTCCTTTTCTTATTCGTCCAGACGTGTCGTAATGTGATCCGTGGCATGGACAGAACCATCCATTGTAATCACCTTTGTCATTTAGAGGCACACAACCTAAGTGTGTACATACACCTAACATAACAAGCCATTCAGGATTTTTAGCTCTATCCTCATCTTTCTCGGGATGAATTAAATCCTCCATCTTCACTTTTCTTGCCTCATCAATTTCTTCTTGAGTTCTTCTTCTTATAAAAACAGGTTTACCTCTCCATAAAACAGTTAATGTATTTCCTGGAGTTAATGTGCTTACATCAACTTCTGTACTAGCTAATGCTTTAACAGAAGCATCTGGATTCATTTGATCTATCATTGGCCACACTACTGCAGCTGCACCAACCGCTCCTACAGCTGTGGTAGCTGTAAATAAGAAATCTCTTCTTTTTGTTTTTTTTTCAGACACTTTTAATAGCTTTTATTATTATCACTTTTTGATTTAAATTAGTTAATATACGAATTCATATAATATAAAATAATTATTTTACTACTGAAAGAATGACACAGAATTCAACAATTTTAGGACCCAAAATAGCTTTGTATGAGCCTGATATACCTCAGAATACTGCTGCAATCATTAGGACCTGTGCTTGTTTAGGTGCTAAATTAGAAATAATTGAACCATGTGGCTTTCTATTATCAGACAAACGATTTAAAAGAGTGGTTATGGACTATATTGACTATAGTCAAATAGAATTTTATCAAAGTTCAGAAAAATTTTTTGAGGCAAAAAAGAAACAGAGAATCGTATTGATGACAACTAAGGGTTCAATAAATTATACTAAATTTAAGTTTAAGCCTGATGATACTATTTTATTTGGAAGAGAAAGTGCAGGAGTACCCGAAAAAGTTCATAAAATAATTAAAAATCGTTTAAAAATACCAATGAGTAACAAAGTAAGATCTCTTAATATTGCATCATCTGTTGCCATTGTTTTAGCAGAAAGTTTACGTCAAATAGAATTAATATAAAATGGATATTTCAATTAAAAAAGACTTGGTGAGTAATTGGTTTATTCTATTACAAAATGCAATTTGCGATGACATTTTAAAAATTGAAAAAAACAAAATAAATTTTCAATCAACTTCTTGGAAGAGAAGTAGTAAAAAAGATGAGGGTGGTGGTGAATATAGAATTCTTAAGAATGGAAAAATTTTTGAAAAAGTAGGAGTTAATTTTTCAAAAGTTTATGGAAAATTCCCTAGGCAATTTCAAAAGAATATACCAGGCGCAAGTAAAGATCCTAGATTTTGGGCATCAGGGATATCAATAGTTATGCATATGCAAAATCCTCATATTCCTGCAATGCATTTTAATACCAGATTTATTTGCACAACAAAGAATTGGTTTGGTGGAGGAATGGATGTAACCCCAGCAATAAAAGATGATAAAGAGAGAAAAAATTTTCATAAAATATTAAAAATAATGTGCGATAGACATAATAAAAATTATTATAAAAAATATAAAAAGTGGTGTGATGAATACTTTTATTTACCTCATAGGAAAGAGGCAAGAGGTATAGGTGGAATCTTTTTTGACTATAAAAATTATAATTTTGAAGATGACTTTAAATTTGTCAGAGATGTTGGTGTTACATTTCAAATGTTATTTAATGAAATAATTAAAAAAAAAATAAAAAGAAAATGGACTTTAAAAGATAAAGAGTTTCAGTATATTAAAAGAGGTCGATACGCAGAGTTTAATTTGCTCTATGATCGAGGAACAAAATTTGGGCTACAAACTGGTGGTAATGTTGAAGGAATTTTAATGTCATTACCTCCTATTGCAAAATGGAAATAAAAAAATGGATAAAGAGCCAATAACATTAAATGGATTAAATAAACTAAAAGAAGAATTAGTTTTTTTAAAAGAAAAAAAAAGACCTGAAATAGTAGCTGCAATTGCTGAAGCAAGATCCCATGGAGACCTTAAAGAAAATGCTGAATATCATGCAGCTAAAGAAGAACAATCTCATAACGAGGGAAGAATAACCGAAATTAACGACATTATTGCAAGAGCAAATGTTATTGATGTTACAAAACTAAATAATGAAGGAAAAGTAATTTTTGGATCTACAGTTTATTTGGAAGATTTAGATACTAGTGAAAAAATTAATTATAAAATTGTTGGAAGAGATGAGGCAGATTTAAAACAAAAACTCATTTTCTTTCAATCACCAATTGGTAAAGGTTTGATTGGAAAAAATAAGAGTGATTTAGTTGAAATAAAAACTCCCTCTGGTGTAAAAAATTTTGAAATTAAAGACGTTAAATATATTTAACTTTTAACTATTTGCTGTACTTGCTTATCTGAAATTTGAAATCCATTTTTAACCCAAGTTTCTTCAATCCTTTTTAATTTATTACCTAAAGTTTTACCCTCGGGAATTTGAAATTTAGACATTAATAGATCAGCCCCTATTGGCAAAGTTGGAATTACTTTCTCTTTATAAGTATCTAATAGTTTGATTAGTTTTTTCTCTACTTTGTTTGAGATAAATATTTTAAAATTAATTATATCTATTACAGCCTGTCGCCCATTAAAATAAAAAAATTTATTTAAGTTTTTCTCTGTAAAGTTGTTTAAAGTTACTTTTTCTCTATAAAAAAGATCTATCAATTTTAATCTTTTCTTATCTTTGTTAGATATTTTGAATTTATACAGAAAATAATCGGCATTATCAGTTCCATCAATTACTAAAAGCGCAATTAAGAATATAAAGTCAATTTTTAAAAAATTCTCTGCAGCATAAGAATTTTGTTTTTTAAAATTTTTAATATTCTTTAATTGAGGGAAAATTGTTTCTAAGATTTCTAAACTTTCTTTATCTTTAAAGAGTTTTAAAAATCCATTTGAACTAGTTATCTTTTTTAGTTCATCGATTAATCTTTCAGATGATATATTTGAAATTCCATCAATATTTTTTTTTATATTTTTTATTATTTCCGGCTGGTGCTTATGATTTGAGTAATTTAAATAAAATCTTAAATACCTCAAAATACGTAAATAATCCTCTTGAATTCTTTTTTCCACATTGCCAATAAAATTAATATAACCCTCCTCCAAATCTTTTTTACCGTTAAATGGATCAAATAAATTACCATCGCCATCTGCATAAATTGAATTGATAGTAAAGTCCCTTCTAGAGGCATCTTCCTTCCAATCTAAAGAGAATTCTACTTCAGCATGCCTTCCATCAGTTGAGACGTCTTTCCTTAAAGAAGTAATTTCATATTTATATTCGTCAATTATTGCAGTTATAGTTCCGTGCTCAATTCCTGTTTCGTAATAACTTATTTGTTTGTTTTTAAGAGCCTCACAAGTTTCTGGAGGCGTTAAATTTGTTGCTAGATCGATATCATCAACATTTTCTTTTTTTATCACTTTTCTTACACACCCGCCCACATATCTGATTTCACTTTTCTCTGAAAAATTATTAATTGCTTCAAAAATTTTATTTGCGGGTGTTGTTAAAGTAATTTGTTTTAAATTTTGACTAATATAATCAAGATTTTTTGATCGGGAAAAAAATTTATCTAAAAAATTTTTCATAAATGGCTGGGGCGCTAGGATTCGAACCTAGGATGCAGGTACCAAAAACCCGTGCCTTACCGCTTGGCTACGCCCCAATACTAGCTTCCTATAACATAAAATTATAAAATTCATATAGTTTTTGCTGTAACACACCAATAATTTTTATATTTTCTTTTAAATTTAGCTTTTGCCAATTTACAACTCTTTAATGAATTATAATAGGCAACAATTGTTGATCCTGAACCAGTCATTCTTACAAATAATGGATTATCAATACTTTCTAAGAATAACTTTATTTTTTTAAGTTTCGGATATTTTTTGAGAGCTATTGTTTCAAGGGCATTTTGTTGATCAATCAAATATTTTGCTCCAAACATATTTTTTTTAGGTTTGTTGTATTTTGGTTTTGTATACTTTCGAACAGCAGAGTATATTTTTTTAGTTGAGCACCCAAAATCAGGCTTTACTAATGTAGAATAATATTTTGGAGCATCATAAATCTTTTTAATTCTACCACCTGATGACAACACACAGCTGGATGAAATAGTACCTAAAATAACATCAGAACCAACTAAGTCACAGATGCTTCGAATTTTTTTATGATTTGGATTAATAATTTTTTTTTTTATCATATAATTAAACACACTAGCTGCATTCATCGATCCTCCACCCAACCCAGATTCTTGGGGAATTTTTTTTTTTATTTTGACTTTGAATTTTTTATTTTTTAATAAATTTTCTTTATCTAGTATTTGAAATAATTTTTGAACAGTATTTTTTTTTCCAATATTTTTAGAAAACTTTCCATAAAAAGAAATATGATGTTTTTTTCCATTATGTTGATTTATTGAAATAACATCATGCAGATCTATGAAACCAATTATACTTTCAATTTTATGTAAAACTTTTTTTTTTCCTGTGATATTAATTGCTAAATTTAGCTTCGCATTAGATTTAATTTTATTAATTTTCATTTAGGAATTTTTAAGACCCTCAATTACTTTAATATTGATTTTTTCTATCATATCCTCTTCAGTGTCATCAAAAGTTAATACATTGTTCCAAAAATATCTTGCTTGAATTTTTCGATTTAATTTCCATAAAATATCTCCATAATGATCATTCACGATTGGGTCATCTGGCATTAATTCTACTGCTCTTCTTAAATACTTTTCTGCTTCTACATAATCCTCTATTAAAAAATATGCCCATCCAATTGAATCAATAATATATGGATCATTGCTTTTTAAATCATATGCTGTTTTCAGCATATCCATTGCTTCATTAATTTTATAATCACGCTCTAACCAAGAATAAGCAAGGTAATTTAAAATATATGCATCACTAGGGTCAATTTTAAGCGCATTTAGTAAATCTTCATCTGACTTTACATAATTACCCATTCTTTCATAGCTTCCACCTCTACGATACAATACATCTGATTTAATAAGTGAATTGTCATCCAGTGTTAAAATAATTTCTGTATAACGATCTATTGCCTTTTCATAATTTTTAGAATTTTTATAAAAATTTGCTAAATCAAAAATCATTTTTACATTAGGATTTTCAATTTTATTAAATTTTGAATCTATGTATTTTATACCACCTTCATAATTCTGCTCTTGAATTATTATTTGAGCTTCTTTTTTTAATCTAAACCAATAATAAAATTCATCTTCTTTTTTAAAGTTTTTTAAGATCCTTTGTACTTTATCAAATTCATCATTAAGATAAAAATTTTCTGCAACCAATGACAGATTAAATTCAAACTTAGGATTTAAATAGCTCGATAAATTTAAATAAAAATTTGATTTTTCAAAATTATCCTGAGAAGAATATAGATTGGAGATTAAAAATAAAAACTCACTTAGAAGGTCATTATGATCTTTACATGAAAAAATTTTTCCAAAATTATCGAATTTTTCTTTGTCTACCCAACTTTTGCTTTGTGAAAGCAAAAGTGTTGAATTTATATAATCAATTTGTTCAACAACTAATCTTGCTTCATCCAATTTGTTGTTATCAATTAAATAATTAAGATAAAAGAAAATATATCTCGAATAGTCACCTTGTTGATTATTTATTAAATTAAGAAAAAATGATGAGGTTCTTTTATCCTCAATATAACATCTTTGAAAAGTCTCAGCTATAAGAGACAAGTTACCGAAATTTTTTTTATTATCTAATATTTTTTTATTTTTAAATGTATAAATATATTGTTTTAGAGTTTCAAATATAACTAGGTTTATCCTATCTCCATCTTGAAATTTTAAACTTTTTGTTAAATATTCATCAGCTTTTTTAAAATTATTTTTCTTTAAACTGTCAATTATCAAAATTATATACCCATCGTAAAAATCTGAGTTAGATTTGTTTGCGTTGTTATTTAATACATTAATTGCTTGAGGTATTTTATTATCTAAAACCAAAGAGTTAACGTATCTTTTTAAATAACTGTCATGTTTGTTAATTAATACTTTGGTTAAGTTAAAAAATTTTAAAGCTTCAGAATTATCTTGATTTTCAAATGCAACTATACCAGAAAAATAATTTGATAAATCCTTTGAGTTGAAATCATTAAAAGTAGCACTTTTAGAATACAAAGGTGTCTGATAAGATGTAAGTATTAATAGTACTAATTTAAGAAATTTTAGAAACATGTTACCATACTATGACTAAAAAAGTGATAAATCAAAATACCAATTTAAACCAAGATCTAATTAATACTATTGAGCCTAAATTTATATTCGCTGATAAGCCAATAAATAGATTTAATATTTTAGAAACGAACAATGGCACCCTGCAAATTAATAAAGAAGAATTACTAAAAAATTTAAAAAATCAAATAAATTCAATTGAAAATTGTAAATTGAAAGAAAATTCAAACAAAATTATTTTAGGTGAGGGAAATATAAATAGCCCTTTGATGTTAATTGGGGAGTCTCCTGGGGCTGAAGAAGAAAAATTGGGCCTCCCATTTAGAGGTGAAGTTGGCGAACTTCTTAACAAAATGCTTATAGCTATTAATATTAAGAGACAGAATATTTACACTAGTTATGCAATCAATTTTAGACCACCTGATGACAGAAAACCAACCTCAACCGAAATTAAAAGATACTCAGTATTTTTAAAAGAGCATATATCAATTATAAACCCAAAGATTATTGTTTTGATGGGTAGTTCAGCAATGGAGGCTGTAACAGGAATAAGTGAAAAAATCACTGCTGAAAGAGGATATTGGAAGGAAGTGATTTTAAAAAACAAAACATTCCCTTTAATGATAACTTTCAATCCATCTTATTTAATTCGTTTTCCAGAAAATAAAAAACGCTCATGGGAAGATTTAAAGAAAATTAGAGAAAAAATTAAAGATCTGAAGTTAAAAATTTGATGAAAATAATTGCTGGGGTTGATGAGGTTGGTAGAGGAAGTTTAATTGGGCCTGTTTATGCTTCAGCAGTAATTTTAAAAAAATCAATTAATCCAAAGTTATTAAAAGATTCAAAATCATTAAGTAAAAAAGAGAGAGAGTATCTATGCACATATATAAAAAAAAATTCTACTTGGTCTATAGGCAAAGCATCTGTCAAAGAAATTGAAAAGCTGAATATACTGCAAGCAAGTTTGCTGGCTATGAAAAGAGCCATCAAAAAACTTAAGAAAAAACCAACACACATTCTAATAGATGGAAACAAAACTCCAGAATTAGACAATTATAAATTAAAATCAGTTATTAAAGGAGATAAAAAAGTCCCCTCTATTTCGGCAGCTTCTATAATTGCAAAAGTATCAAGAGATAATTTTATAACCACCTTATCAAAAAAAAATAAAGGTTATGATTGGGATAAAAATTTTGGGTACGGAACAAAACAGCATTTAAAAGCTTTAAAAAAATTAGGTATTACTAAACATCACAGAAAAACTTTTTCACCAATATCCAAAATAAATTAACACTACATCTAGTTACCTTCTAATTTAAAAACACTAATCGAATTCAAATTTTTCAATCTCAGGTTGACCGAAAAATCCATTTGGAGTCTAATTAATTTTTATAAATGAAAACTGATTTCAAAAATAGAATTATTAATGGAAATAGTCTCGAAGAATTAAAAAAAATTCCACGTGAAACTTTTGATTTAATTTTTGCTGATCCTCCTTACAACTTACAATTAAAAAGAGAATTAATTAGACCAGATAGATCAAAGGTTAGTGCGGTAAATGATAAATGGGATCAATTTGAAAATTTTAAAAAATATGATGACTTCACTTATGAATGGCTTAGTGAATGTAAAAGAATTTTAAAAAAAGATGGAGCTATTTGGGTTATAGGAAGCTACCATAATATTTTTAGAGTTGGCACAGCAATCCAAAATTTAGGTTTCTGGATTTTAAACGATGTTATTTGGAATAAAAATAATCCAATGCCAAACTTTAGAGGGACACGTTTTACTAACGCTCATGAAACTTTAATATGGGCTTCTAAAAGTGAGAAATCAAAATATACATTTAATTATCAATCTTTAAAATGTTTAAATGATGATTTGCAAATGAGATCTAATTGGGATCTTCCAATTTGCAATGGTTCTGAAAGACTTAAAAAGGATGGAAAAAAAATTCACTCTACACAAAAACCAGAAGCACTATTACATAGAATTTTACTAGCCACATCTAATAAAAATGACCTCATACTAGATCCTTTTTTAGGATCAGGAACAACGGCTACAGTAGCAAAAAAATTAGGAAGAAATTATTTTGGAATAGAACAAGAAAAAAATTATTTTAAAGCTGCTGAGCAGCGCATAAAAGCTACAAAGCCTATTGAAGATGATTTATTAGATACACTAAAAAACAATAGATCAAAACCAAGAATTCCTTTTGGTTCATTAGTTGAGCTTGGAATAATTAAACCTGGAACTAATATTTTTGATAATAAGAAAAAAATAACAGCCAGAATTATGGCTGATGGTAGTATAAAACATAATCAAGCAGAGGGTTCTATACACAAAGTTGCGGCTACTATTTTAGGAGCTGAAAGTTGCAATGGATGGACTTTTTGGCACTGTGATATAAATGGACGAACTTATCCTATTGATTATCTAAGACAAAGATTAATTTCTAAAAATTAACTTTTATAAATTTTACCCAAATAACTTTGTAAAAATTTTTTATTATTAGTTAAAAGTTTTAAAAAAATATTTCTAAATATAATCATAATTGGATTTGATAAATGGAAGGCAAATTGATTCAAATTAGATCTGCTGTTAATCATTTTTACTCTTTTTAATCTGATATCATAAAAATTATTATTATTTATTAAACATTCATATAATTCGTTAGCTCCCTCAATTGATTGGGAAGCTCCCTGCGCAAATGAAGGTGAAAAAGCAAAAAATGCATCTCCCACAAGGAATATATTTTTTGGAGGATTATATAAATTTTTACTTACAAATATTGGAAATAATTTAATATTTTGAAGACTTTCTAAAAAACTTTGAGAAACTTTTTGAGATAATTTTAATTTAATATTTTTTATAAAAGAATTCTCAGTAAAAAGATTATATTTCTCTTGCTCATTTGAATTTAATTTATGTTTTAAAATACCAATAAAATTTAAATTTTTATCATTATTAATTGGATAAATAACATAATGAAAGTCCGGTCCTAAAAACAAAGAAATATTTTCTTCATTTATATTTTGAAGATTTTCTATCGATATACTGCCCCTAATAGCAATCGTATCATTGTAAATTGGTTTTGATTTATTGGTTGAAATTAATGACTTCCCCTTAGAAAACACACCGTCTGAAATAATTAAATAATCACAAGCTATTTTTTTTTTATCAAATATTAATTTTATTGAATCTTTATCGTAATCAATCTGTTCAATACTATAGTTATATTTAATTATATCTTCGTCCAGTTTTCTTTTTAAAAATTGAATTAATTTTAATCTTTTCAAAGTTGTGTATTTACAATCTTCAGAATTAAATTTTGAAATATCTAGGTCACAAATTTTTTTTAAATTTTTAATTTCATAAAAATCAATTTTTTTTGGATTAAATTTTTCCTCTTTAATGAGAGAAGTGAAGCCTATTTTGTTTAGAAGCTTTACGCTATTTACCGACAGTTGAATTCCATAGCCTTCATCTATTTCTATTGAATTTCTTTTTTCATAAATCGTAACCTGATAATCCTTATGATCTTTAAATAAATTGGCAATATACAAACCAGAAATTCCAGCACCAATTATTGCTATTTTTTTCATTTATGACTTTCTAAAAATTTTACAATCTTTTTTGTAAATGTTGGCAGTGTATAATTTTGAAGTTTTGTTGGATCAATCCAATAATTATTTTTATTTAAATTATATTTATTTTTAAATTCAATTTTAATATTCATGCTCATATTAGACATTTTAAAATTCAAATCTTGATCAAAATTTTTAGGATTATTTACTTCCTCCATCGGAAAGATATTAAAATTTTTTAAAAAATTAAATTTGTTATTTTTGATTAGTAAATAATTATTATTTCTCTTATAAACATTTAGCTTATAGAAAGTTTCCTTATCTTTTTTTTTAAATTTTACCAAATAAAAATTTTTATTTTTGAATGATTTACATTTTTTTACTAATGGACATTTCTTACAATTAGGACTAATAGGTTTACAAATTAATGCTCCTAATTCCATTAAAGCTTGAGCATAATCATTAGATCTTTTAATAGATGTTCCAAAAATTTTTTTCTTCTCGTGTAAATTTTCTTTTTTTATTTGATTTTGTTTTTTTAAAAATAAGTATCTCTTTAGTACTCTTTCAATATTTCCATCTAAAGGAATAATTGGTTTATTGAATGCAATTGCAGAAATTGCACTTGCTGTATAATCTCCAATTCCCGGAAGAGACTTTAAATCAACAAAATTTCTAGGTATTTTTTTATTAAAATTTTTAACAACTATTTGAGCTGTTTTTTTTAAATTTCTTACCCTTGAATAGTATCCAAGACCCTCCCAGAGTTTAATTAGTTTTCTATCGTCATATTTAGATAATTTTTCAATCGTAGGAATATTTTTAATAAATCTGTTAAAGTAAGGTATTACTGTTGCAACCTGTGTTTGCTGCAACATAAATTCACTTACTAAAGTGTGGTATTCCTTTTTTGTTTGAGAAACATTCTTTCTCCAAGGTAAAGATCTTTTATTTAAATCATACCAATTAAGAATATTATTTGTTATTATTGGATCTTTCATATGCAATCTAAAAATAATATTAAGCAGAGAAACGCCAGCATTCAAGGGTTAAGATCTTTCAAAGACACTTTGCCAAAAAATGTCAAAAAAATAATAAATAAAAAAGGTCATGTATATTCAGAAACGCTGAGCAATTGGAAATATTTAGTTGGAAGTGAATTATTTAAAATTTGCTATCCAAAAACATTTAAAAATTCAAATAAATTTGGTGTTAGCACCTTGGTGGTTATGGTCAAGCGAGGACATGAAGTTGACGTAGAATATTCGAAAAAAGATATTTTAGATAAGATGAATAATTTTTTTGGCTATTCTGTTGTTGAAAAGCTTAAATTTATAAGTTTTGACGATGAACATGAAATGACAGACAAGAGTGACACAAAAGTTAAAAATGTGGCAATTAGTAAATATCAAGATAAAATTAAAGATGTTAATAACGAAAAAATTAAAAAATCATTAATAGAATTAACAAAGGTTTTTAAAGAAAAATGAAAAAAATTATATTCTCAATATTAATGTTTTTTACTACAGTTTTAAATGTACAAGCTGAGGAAATTAAAAGAATAACAGTTGGTAACGAAGAAGCGAAAATAACTATTATAGCATTTGAGTCTTTAACATGCAGTCACTGTGCTAATTTTCATAAAAATGTTTATCCTCAATTAAAGGAAGAATTTCTAGATAAAGGAATTGCTAAAATTGAATTTAGACATTTTCCATTAGACATGGCTGCTTTTAATGCATCTAAAGTTTCACAGTGTAAAAATGATGGAAATTCAGATATCCTTGCAAGTTTATATGCTAATCAACAAAAATGGGTTAAAGGAAGTTCAATAGAGGAAGCAAATAAAAATTTGAAAAAATTTCTAAAAAATGAAGGGTTTACAATTGATTTTGATTCATGTGTAAAAAATAAAGAAATTGAAGATTTTGTCTTAAACGATCGAATCGATGGAGCAAAGAACTTCAAAGTTAACGCAACTCCCACGATAATTATTAACAACGAAAAATTTGAAAAACCCTTAAATTATAAAAATTTAAAAAAAGCGCTAGAAAAACTGATATAAGTTAGTGCATGGAGTTTAAAAAAATCCAACTAAATGGATTTAAATCTTTTGCTGAAAAAACCAACTTCTTAATTGAAGATGGTCTTACTGGTATAGTGGGTCCTAACGGCTGTGGAAAATCTAACATTGTAGAATCTTTAAGATGGGCAATGGGAGAGACCTCGGCAAAAAGTATGCGTGGGTCTGGTATGGAGGATGTTATATTTTCAGGAACATCTAATAAAGCATCAAAAAATATTGCAGAAGTATCTATTGAAATTGAAAACAAAGATAAAGAAGGTCCAATCCAATACCGTGGGTTGGAGCAAATACAAATTAGAAGAAAAATTGAAAAAGATAAAGGATCTAAATTCTATATTAATGATAAAGAAGTAAGAGCAAGAGACGCTCAAATGTTTTTTGCAGATCTTTCAACTGGTGCTCACTCTCCATCTATGATTAGCCAAGGAAGAATAGGTGCTTTAGTAACTGCAAAGCCAACAGATAGAAGAGCTATATTAGAAGAAGCTGCAGGAATTTCAGGTTTACACGTTAGAAGACATGAGGCTGAATTAAGATTGGGTGCTGCTGAAAATAATTTAAAAAGAGCAGATGAACTTAGAAGACAACAAGAAAAGCAACTAGCAAATCTACAAAAACAAGCTGAAGAGGCAACAAAATACAAACAAATTTCAGATCAAATTAAAAAAATTGAAGCAGGTTTATATTATTTAAAATTATTAGAAATAGATAAAGAAATTAGAATTGAAAATGAAATTAATACTGAGGCAGAAGGAGAAGTAGAAGGATTTAATAACAAAATATCTGAATTAGAAGATTCAATTAAAACTTTTACAGATAAAGTAAATCCATTGAGAGAAAAAAATATAGAAAATTTATCAAGGATACAAAGACTTAATCTAGAACTTCAAAGTTTAGATGAGGAAAATACAAGAATTCAAGATGAAATAGAAAGTATCAAAAAATCAATTGAAACACTTGATGATGATATCACGAGGGAAAAAGGAATTATTATAGACGCTAACTCAAATGAAAAAAGATTGAAGGAAGAAAAAACTGAATTAATTGAGACAGACTCGAAGTATTTTGAAACAGAAAAATTATCTAATGAAGAGTTGGAAAGTGCAAAAAATAAACTTAAAGAAGAACAAAAAGCAGTTGATGAAGTTGTAAACAATTTAGCTGAAGAAACTGTAAATATAAGTGTTGGTCCAATAAAAAATGTAAAAAATACAATATCAAGAGTAAGAGAATTAATAGATAGCAATGAAATAAATCAAGCAGTTACACTTCTAGATAGATGTAATATGGAGTTAGATAGTTTTTTAAATGATTTAAAAAATGAGAAATCTAGAAATGAATTATTAGGAGTTAGTAAAAAATCGGAAAATATAAAATTACTGCAAGAAAAATATGCTGATGCTTATAGTAAAAATCAATCAATTAAAAATGAATCTCTAAAAAGAAATGAGAGAATTAAAACAATTGAAACAGAAATTGAAAGTTGGAAAAATTTATTAACTAACTCAGAAAAAATGGTTAATGAACTTATACAAAGAAAAGAAAAATTATCAAAACAATTAAGTAATTTAGAAAATCAACCAAGAGCACAGGCGGAAAGAAAAGGTCAAATTTCAGAAAACTTAAGAATTTCAGATAAAGAAAAAATTGAGAATGAGGTGATTATAGATGAAACAGATAAAAGAATTGAAATGTTAAGAACACAGTTAAATGAAATTCAAGAACAATCAATTCAAATCAGAGAAAGAAAAGCAAGCTCAGGAGCTACAATAGAAGGTCTTCAAAAAAGAAAAAATGATCTGCTTGATAGAATTAGTTCTGAGCTAAATTTGAATGAAGAAAATATTTTAGAAAATTCAAATTTAAATGGGATAGAAGAACTCCCAAATCCAATTGATCAAGAAGATGCTTTGGACAAAAAAAAACAAGAAAGAGAAAAATTAGGATCTGTTAATTTAAAAGCAGATGAAGAAACAAGTAAATATGAAGAAGAGATAAAAAAAATGGAACAGGATCGTGCCGATCTTGTTACTGCTATCGTGAAACTGAAAGATAGCATCAATGAACTTAATCAAAAAGGAAGGGAAAGATTAATTGAAGCTTTTGAAAAAGTTAATAGAAAATTTAATGAAGTTTATACAAAACTTTTCAATGGTGGAAATGCCAAATTAGAATTAGTGGACTCTGATGATCCACTTGAAGCAGGTTTAGAAATGTTAGTTAGTCCTCCAGGAAAAAGACTTCAATCTATAACTTTGTTATCTGGAGGTGAACAAGCTTTGACTGCTCTCTCTTTAATCTTTGCAGTGTTTTTAACAAATCCTTCACCTATATGTGTATTAGATGAAGTTGATGCACCGCTTGACGATGCCAACGTAACAAGATTTTGTAGTCTACTAGAGGAATTAATAAAAATAACCAATACCAAATTTATAATTGTAACTCATCATGCTTTAACCATGTCAAAAATGAATAGACTATATGGGGTGACAATGCCTCAAAAAGGAATTAGTCAGCTTGTGGCTGTTGATTTACAAAAAGCAGAAAGTATGGTTGCTTAAATTATATAAATGCCAAAAGACCCTTTTAAAACTCGCTTAGAGATTGCAAAAAGCAAGATTTCAAAGAAAAAACTCTTCAATAAGAAGAACGACCCCTCACCTATTGGAACTGCATTCAAATTAAGCACAGAACTTGTCTCTGCAGTGGCAGTGGGGACAATTATTGGGTTTATTTTTGACAAGACCTTTGGTACTAAACCCTGGTTTATATTAATATTTTTTTTTCTGGGTGTAGTCGCTGGAATAACCAATGTGATTAGATCTGCAAAAAAAATGCAAAAGTAGATAAGTACTATGGCAGCAAATCCTATGTCCCAATTCGACGTTTATAGAATTGGACCTGAAATTAAAGTTGGAGCATTTGACATATCGTTTACTAACGCAAGTTTATTTATGATTTTAAGTACTGTATCTATTTTGTTAGTCTTTAATTTTGGATCAAAAAAAAATTCAATACTACCAAATAAAATTCAATTATTAGCTGAACTCAGCTACACCTTTGTATCCAAAATGATCAGTGACACAGCTGGATCAAAAGCTAAACCATACTTTGCATTTATATTTTCTCTATTCATGTTTGTTTTATTTTGTAACATGTTCGGTATGATACCTTATACTTTCACTGTGACCAGTCATATTATTGTAACATTTGTGCTTGCAGCATTTATATTTATTGGAGTGACTGTAATTGGATTTATTAAACATGGATTTGGGTATTTAAAATTATTTGTTCCAAGTGGAGTACCTGCGGTATTGCTACCTTTAATTGTTGTTATAGAAGTTATTTCTTACTTGAGTAGGCCTATAAGTTTATCAGTTAGGTTATTTGCTAATATGATGGCTGGTCATACAATGATGAAAGTTTTCGGAGGCTTTGTAATTAGTCTTGGAATAGTTGGTGGGTGGCTTCCACTAAGTTTTTCGGTTGCGTTAACAGGTTTGGAGATCCTAGTTGCTTTTCTTCAAGCTTATGTTTTTGCAATCTTAACCTGCATCTATTTAAATGATGCATTAAATTTACACCATTAATAACAGAGGAGGATATAATGGAATTAGAAGCAGCAAAAATGATCGGAGCAGGTTTAGCGGCAATTGCTTTAGCTGGAGCCGGTGTTGGTATCGGAATAATTTTTGGAAATTATTTGTCTGGTGCAATGAGAAATCCATCTGCAGCACAAAAACAATTTCCTAACTTGCTTTTAGGTTTTGCGCTTGCAGAAGCTACAGGATTATTCGGATTGGTAGTTGCGTTGATCATTCTTTTTGCGTTTTAAATTGATGGTTAAAAAAATATATTTTCTGTCAATATTGTTTAGCTTCTTTTTTATTAAAGAGGCTTTTGCAGCTGAAAGCGGAGGTATGCCTCAATTGAATCCAGAATTTTGGGTTTCCCAAATTTTTTGGTTAGTACTTACTTTTGGAATTATGTATTTAGTTTTATCTAAACTAATACTACCGAAAATTAGTAACAACTTAGAATCAAGAAAATCTCAAATATTAGAAAATATTGAGGCTGCTGAGAAACAAAGAGAAGCTAGCGATGCAAAGCTAAAAGAATACGATGAAATTATATCTAAAAGTAAACTTGAGGCTAATAGTATTTTCAATCAAGCAAGGGAAAAGGCACTAAAAGATATTGGCGCAAAAAGGGAGGTTCTTGATAAGCAAATTGATAATGAAATTGCTGAGGCTGAAAAAGAAATAGATGCATTAAGAAAGAATGCACCAGATAAAATAAATAAAATAGCTATTGAAACTTCATCAGAGTTATTGCAGAAACTTATTGGAGCCGAAGTAAATAATAGTAGTATATCTGCAATTGTTGACGATCTATCTAAAAGAAGTGGAGATAAATATTATGGTAATTGATGCAACATTTTGGGTAGCCGTATCATTTATTATTTTTTTTGGAGCTTTAATTTACCTTAAAATTCCCCAAAAAATTTCTGAAATGTTAGATAAAATGATATCTGATATTAAAAATGAAATTGATGAAAGTGAAAAATTAAGAACTGAAGCAAAAACGTTACTAGATAACTCGCAAAAAAAATTAGATACAGCTCAGTCTGTTAGCAACGAAATTCTTGGGAACGCCAAAAAAGATTCAGATAGATTAATAATTGAGATGAATGATAAATTTCATAAATCGTCAGAAATTAAAAAAAATTTAGCTGAAAATAAAATAAGTCAGATGAAAGAAGCGGCTTTAAAAGAAATTAAGGATGCATCAATAAAGATTGCCGTAGACTCAGTTAAAAAAATAATAACTACATCTGTAGATAAGTCAAAATTAGATGCTGTGTTTCAAAAAGATTTAGATGAAACTAAAGCAGAGTTAAAAAAAATTAACTCATAATACACTTACAATTTTTCAAAAAAGCTATAAATTATTAATATGAACTCTATAGTCATTGGATCAGGATTCGGTGGGATCGCAGCAGCGCTAAGACTTAAGGCAAAAGGACATAACGTAAAATTAATAGAAAAACATCCAGACCTAGGAGGTAGAGCTAGAGTTTTTAAGAGAAACGGATTTATATATGATGCTGGACCAACGGTAATTACAGCACCTTATTTAATTAATGAACTGTTTGAGTTATTCAATAAAGATCCCAAAAATTATATAGAATTAACCCCACTTAAAATTTGGTACCAATTTATTTTTGAGGATAAAACTAAGTTTAACTATTCAGGGGACGAAACAGAAATGAAAAGTCAGATTGAAAAACTTAGCAAAGAAGATTTAAATGGATATGAAAAATTAGTTAATTTTACAAAAAAGATATTTGAGAAAGGTTTTTTAGAACTTGCGGATATACCATTCAATAAACCTTTTGTAATGATGCAACAACTACCTGCTCTATTAAAACTTAAAAGTTATAAATCAGTTTACTCACTTGTTTCATCTTATGTTAAAAATGAAAAATTAAGAAGAATGCTTAGCATGCATCCTTTACTTGTTGGGGGAAATCCTTTTACCACTACTTCTATTTATGGCTTAATTCTTTATTTAGAAAAAAAATGGGGAATACATTATTCTATAGGAGGAACTGGAAATATTATTAAAGGTTTTGAAAATTTAATGAATGAGGTTGACATTGAAATAATAAAAAACAGTGAAGTAACAGAAATTATTACAAAGAATAATAAAATAAGCGGTGTAAAATTAAATAATGAAAACGAAATTGATGCAGATAATGTTGTTTGTAATGCAGATCCACCAGCATTTTATGAGAAAATGTTAAGCAAAAGCAATGGGAGTTCCATGTTGTTTAATTGGAAAAAAAATCGAATGGAATATTCTATGGGTTTATTTGTTTACTATTTTGGTACAAAAAAAATTTACGAGAATGTTGAACATCATACAATAAAGTTTGGAAACAAGTATAAAGAACATCTTGATGACATATTTGATAAGAAAAAATTAAATAATGATATCAGTTATTATCTCCACAGACCCACGGCGACTGATAAAACTATGGCCCCAGAAGGAAATGATTGTTTTTATGTGTTAGTGCCTGTTCCTAACAATCAATCAAAAATAAATTGGAAAACTGAGGGTGAAAAAATGAAAAATCTTGTAATTGAAAAAATGGAAAAAGATTTAATGCCGGATCTTAAGAAAAATATAGTTGAAGATTTTTATCTTACACCTGATTACTTTGAAAAAGAATTAAATACAAAATTTGGATCAGGGTTTTCAATTCAACCTAAATTTACACAATCTGCATATTTTAGATTTCATAATAAATCAGAAATATATGATGGTTTATTCTTTGTGGGTGCAGGAACACATCCGGGTGCTGGAGTTCCAGGTGTTCTTTCTTCAGCAAAAGTTTTAGATAAGTTATTTTAATGTTAACAAAGAATTATTTAGCTATTTACGCAAAATCTTTCAATTGGGCAGGTTTTTTCTTACCAGAAAAAACATATAAAAAATGCTCTGCTCTTTACGATTTTTGTAGAGAAGCAGATAATATTGCTGACGATGAAAACAAGATTGAGGTAAAAAAAGATAATTTTATTAAATTTAGAAATAATTTTATAAATAAAAATTATGATAATCCAATTATTAAAAACATGTGGGATCTTATTAATGAATTTAGTATTTCCACTAAAATTGTTGACGATTTATTTGAGGGTATTAATTCTGATATAAAGGAAAATGTTAAACTTAATTCAAAAAAAGAATTATTGATATATTCTTACAGAGTAGCTGGAACGGTGGGATTGATGATGGCTAAAATATTGAATGTTCACAAAGAACAATCTTTAAAATCAGCTATTGATCTTGGAATTGCAATGCAATTAACAAATATTTCTAGAGATGTTATAGAAGATAAAAAAAATAATAGAACCTATATTAATGAAAGTTTTAAGGATATAGAAAATACAATCAAACTTTCAGAAAAATTTTATGAGAACTCATTTTACTCAATAAATGAAATACCACTTAGCTTCAGATTTTCTATTTTAGTTGCAAGAAGAGTTTATAGAAAAATAGGATATAAAATTTTAAATAAAAAAAACTTAGAAAATTATAAAAATTCAGGGAAAATTTATGTTTCAAATATTGAGAAAATAATTGAAACTTTATTATCTATTTTTGACTTAATTAAGTTATCACTTTTAAGTAAAAACGATGATAATATTGAACATGATCATAATTTAATTTACGAAGAAATAAATTTAAATGAAAGAATTTGATTATATAATTATAGGTGGTGGCTGCGCTGGTCTTTCATTAGCATATGAACTAGAAATTCATGACAAATTAAAAAATAAAACTCTAGCAATCATTGAGCCAAGAGGAGAGTATAAAAGAGACAAGACTTGGTCTTTTTGGAAAGTCTTTTCACATAACTTTGATGACTGTGTTAAAAAAAATTGGATTAACTTTACAATAAATACACCAAATGAAACGAAATATGTAGATTGCCAGTCTACTCCATACCAGACAATTGATAGTGGTAGATTTTACGAAAAAATACTTTCAAAACTTAAATTAAACAAAAACATTCAGTTTTTCAAAAATATTGATGAAGTAGATAAATCGGACTCAATTATTTTTAATAGTGTACCTAATTTTAGGAACAATCAAGGTAAGTTGTGGCAACATTTTTATGGAGTAGAGATAGAGACTGATAAAGACTTTTTTGATGATGAAATTTTCAATTTAATGGATTTTGCTTGTGATCAGAGAAACAGAGTTCATTTTTTTTACACTCTTCCATTTACAAAAAGAAATGCGCTAGTAGAGACAACATGGATATCAGAGTTAAATAATGAAAATCTTGAGGATTATGAAGATCAAATTGATAATTACTTGGGTAACGATCTTAACATAAGAAATTGTAAAATTAATTTTAAAGAAAATGGTGCTATCCCACTTTTTAGACAAGAACCAATAAATAATTCTAAAGAAATATTTATTGGCTCTGCTGGAGGGATGACGAGATTAAGCACTGGATACACTTTCTTGAATATTCAAGATCAAAGTAGGTATATTAGAGAAAACATCGAAAATATTAGAAAAGCAAAACCATATAAAATTCATAAAAAATATGATTTTTTAGACAAAATTCTTTTAAGAGTTTTGAAAAATAATTCTTCAGATATGGGAAATATATTTCTGAAAGTATTTAATACAAAACCTAAAACTGCAATAAATTTTTTATCAAATAAAAGTGATCTTTCTGAGGACATAAAAGTTATACTTAAAATGCCTAAATGGAAATTTGTAAAAGAAATAATCTGATATGAACAATAAGATTAAAAAAATAAATTTAAATCATTCATTTATTTTTTTCTTTTTTGTAAATATTTTTTGTATTTTATTGTTAAAGTTAAATAATTTATATATTTCATCGATTTTATGTTTACTTTTAATTTTGATTGTAGGCGTGTCTCATGGTTCATTAGACCATATTAAAGGAAAAAAACTTTTAAGATTATTCAATATAAAATCAACTTATATTTTCTATGTTATATATATTTTAATATCAGCAGCAGTCATTGTAACTTGGATGATATTACCATCTATGACTTTAATTCTTTTTTTAATAATAGCTTCCTACCACTTTGGTAAAGAAGATACACAATTTTTGATTAATGATAGATCATATTTCACTCAAATACTCTATTTTTTTAAAGGATTTTTAATTATACTTGCTCCTTTGTATTTTCATTTTCAAGAAACAATAGCAATTTTCAAATTATTATTAATCGATAATGAGATATTTTATTCAAGTTTAAATTTTATTGAGACAAATAAAATAATTCAAATAGGAATAATCTGTAGTACCTTATCTAGTATTTTTCTTTTTTTGAAAAATTTTGAAATTAAAAAATTTGTTGTTTTTTTAGATTATTTTTCAATTTTAATATTAAATTATTATTTAACTCCACTAATAGCTTTTACTGTTTATTTCTGTTTTTTACACTCGATTAGACATACAATTTCGCTCGCTATTGATCTTGATCCAAATAGTATAGTTAACGGATTTGGATTATTTGTCAAAAAAGCTTTACCTTTAACTATTTTGACAGCTGTTTTTTCTTTTATTGCTCTATATTTGCTGAATAATTCATACAATTTGGATAGTGCAATTTTAAAAATAATATTTATAGGTTTGGCGTCTTTAACCTTTCCACATATATTGCTGGAATATTTTTTAGAAAAAAATGAAAAATAAAGAGTTAAAAATATTACTGTCTGCACCTCGTGGGTTTTGTGCTGGGGTAGAAAGAGCAATTGAAATAGTTGAAAAATCTATAAAAAAATTTGGAGCTCCAGTTTATGTGCGTCATGAAATAGTGCATAACAAGTATGTTGTAGATGATTTAAAAAATAAAGGGGCAATATTTGTTGAGGAGCTGGAGGAGATAAAAGATAAATCAAGACCAGTAATTTTTTCAGCTCATGGTGTTCCGAAAAAAATACCTGAAGATGCGCAAAATTATAAAATGACTTTTGTGGATGCTACATGTCCACTAGTTTCTAAAGTTCATAGAGAAGCAGAAAATCTAAGTAAAGCTGGTTATCATATAATTTTAATTGGTCATGAAAATCATCCTGAAGTAATTGGAACTATGGGTCAATTAAGTAAAGGTTCTATAGATCTAATCCAAAATGAGGAAGATGCTTTAAACTATCAAAGTAAATTAGACAAAAAATTAGCATATATTACTCAGACTACTTTATCAGTTGATGACACAAAACAGATAATCAAAATTTTAAAAACCAATTTTCCTAATATAAAAGAGCCAATGAAAGAAGATATTTGTTATGCAACTACTAACCGTCAGATGGCAGTAAAAAATATTGCAAAGAATTGTGATATGTTTTTTGTTATTGGAAGTAGAAACTCTTCAAATTCAGTTAGGTTAGTTGAAGTAGCAAAAAAATCAGGCTGTGAAAATTCGCAACTTATTCACTCTGAAAGCTCAATACCATATGACCAAATAGAAAATTGTAATACCATAGGTATATCATCTGGGGCTTCTGCGCCAGAAATATTAGTTGAAAATTTTATCAATGATTTAAAAAATAAGTTTTCTATAAGTATCGATGTAGTTGAGATAATTAAAGAAGATGTGGTATTTAAAGTTCCTAAAAAATTAAATTAAAAATGGCTGTTTACACAAAAATAACTCAAAAAGAAATTATTATCATTAATAAAAATTTTAATATCGATAAAATAATAAGTTTTAAAGGTATTAAGCAAGGAATAGAAAACACAAACTATCTTCTTAAATCAAAAAAGAAAAAATATATTTTAACTATTTTTGAAAAAAGAGTTTTACAGAGAGAAATACCTTTTTTTATGAAATTAATGGATAATTTAAATAGTTCAAAAATAAATTGTCCTATGCCACTTAAAACTAGAAATAATAAATATCTTATTAAATTAAAAAATAAAACTGCGTGCATTGTATCATTCTTAGAAGGTAAGGATAAAAAAATATTAAACATAAATGATTGTTATGAAATTGGTAAAATAATTGCTCGAATGCATAATGTTACAAATAAAATGAAGCTTAATAGAAAAAATTCGATGGGTATTAGAAATTTAAAACCTTTGTTGGAAAGTATTAAATTTAAGTCAAAAAAGTTTTCAAATTTAAATATATTCTTAAAAAATAACCTAAAAGATATAAATAAAAATTGGCCTAAACAATTGCCCAAAGGTATTATCCATGGTGACTTGTTTATAGATAATATTTTCTTCAAAAAAAATAAACTTTCTGGAATTATTGATTTCTACTTTGCTGCTAATGATTATTTTATGTATGAAATTGCTATATGCATCAATGCTCTTTGTTTTGACCCTAAAAAGAAAAAATTTCAAATGAATCATAAAAAAATTAAAAGTTTAATCAAAGGGTATGAAAGCATTAAAAAAATTTCAATTAAAGAAAAAAAATCAATAAATATTTTGTGTAGAGGTGCAGCATTAAGATATTTATTAACGCGATTATACGACTACTCAAATACCCCAAAGACAGCATTGATTAAAATTAAAGATCCTAATGAATATTATCAAAAATTACTTTCTCACAATAATTTAAATACATTCAAAGATTATATAAATTAATGATTAAAATTTATACAGATGGCTCTTGTTTAACAAATCCAGGAAAAGGTGGATGGGCCGCAATTATAAATGATGAAAAAGAAATAAGAAAAATTAGTGGTAATGAAAAAAACACTACAAATAATAGAATGGAGCTACTAGCTCCGATTAATGCACTGAAGAATATGAAACCTGGTATTGAAATAAAGATATATACTGACTCTCAATATGTTAAAAATGGAATAACTGAATGGATTAATACTTGGTTAGCTAATAATTGGAAAACATCAAAAAAAGAAGATGTTAAAAATAAGGATTTGTGGATTGAATTATATAATTTGAATAAATCACTTAATGTTGAATGGAATTGGGTTAAGGCTCATGATGGAAATCCTATGAATGAAGAAGTAGACTTATTAGCTAAAAAAGCCGCAAATTTAGACTAAATTTAAAAAATTTTCTGCTGCTGAAATTTCGCAAGATCCGGTATCTTTTTCTTCTTGTAACTTAATCACTTTCATATCTTCAACATACATTGTGTATCTATTTGATCTAATACCTAAGCCTCTCCCACTTTTATCAACATCAGCCCCAATATCTCTAGTAAAATTTAAAAAAGGGTCCCCCATCATAACAATTTTATCACCTACGTTATTTTCTTTTCCCCAAGCATTCATAACAAAAGGATCATTTACAGATATGCAAATAATATGATCAATACCTTTTTCTTTGTACTTATCATGCAAGTTAATATAGCCAGGCAAATGTTTAGTAGAACATACTGAGGTGTAAGCACCTGGTAATCCAAATAAAACTACTTTTTTATCTTTGAAAAAATCTTCAATTTTTTTTTTAGTTGGCTCACCATTTTCTAAAACAAATATTTCTGAATTCGGCAGTAAATCGTTCTCGTTTAATTTCATTATACTCGATCTTTAATATGTTGTTTTACTTTTTCAATATCATTTTCAACAATATCATAATTTTCTTTTTGATCTAAAATAAAAGTTAATTCATTTGGCAATTCTGCTTTTATATTAATTGCACTTTGAATTGCGCCTGGGAACTTGCAGGGATGTGCGGTTGCAAGTACGATATTGTTTCCTTTTAAGTTATGTTTATCAAATGCTCCGTACCCTATAGCTGTATGTGGATCTAAAACAACGTCAAATTTTTCATATATATTCTTAATTACCTCTAAAGTCTCATCCTCACTCATTCTAGCTGATAAAAAGTTTTCGCTAATTTTATTTAATTTATCCTCATTTATTGAATACTGTCCATTCTCTTTAATATTTTTCATATCTAAGGAAGTCTGTTGATCGTCTCCATTATTAAGATCAAATATAAGTCTTTCAAAATTACTTGCTATTTGTATATCCATACTCGGAGAGATGGTTTCTGAAACTTTTTCTGCTTCATAACTACCTTTTGAGATTGCTCTATGTAAAATATCATTTTGATTAGTTGCAACAATCAATTTATCTATAGGCAAGCCCATTTTTTTGGCTAAATATCCTGCATACACATCTCCAAAATTTCCTGTTGGCACTGAAAAATTTGTTGGTTCACTTGCATCTTCAACTGATGAATAACTGTAAAAATAATAAACACTTTGAGCAATAATCCTCGCCCAATTAATAGAGTTTACACCTGACATTTTAATGTCATTTGAAAATTTCTTATCTGCAAACATGGATTTAACTAAATTTTGACAATCATCGAAATTTCCCTTTATAGCTATGTTAAATACATTTTCATCTTTACCTGTCGTCATTAATTTTCTTTGAACTGGTGAGACACGATTATCTGGATGAAGAACAAAAATATTAACATTTTTTTTACCTTTAATTGCATCAATTGCTGCAGCACCAGTATCTCCAGATGTAGCAACAATAATGTTAATCTTTTGATTTTCATTTTTTAGGTAGTACTCATAAAAATTACCTAAAAGTTGCATTGCAACATCTTTGAAGGCTAAAGTCGGACCATGAAACAGCTCTAACACAGTTCTGTCTTCAAGTTTTATGAAATCTACAACATTATCTCGTCTAAATGCAGAGTAAGATTTATCAATAATTTTACTCAATTCAGCTTGTGACATGAAATCACCAATAAACGGATAAACGATCTTTTTAGCTAACTCTGAGTAACTTAGTTTTTTAAAATCTTTAACTTCATTTTCACTATATTTCATCAATGTTTGGGGAATAAATAAGCCTCCATCATCAGCAAGACCTTTAATGAAAACATCTTTAAATTCAAAGGTTTTTGATGTGTTTCTTGTACTAACGTATCTCATTTAATAATTTTTTTTCCTAAAATATAAATATATTAAAAGGATTGAAATCGCCATAGAAAACCAGGTAATTGCATACTTCTTATGATTATTTGAAATTTTAGCAGTAATCACTCTTGGTTTTGGAATTTTATAATCACCGTTTAAATAAATAACATACTGTGAAAAATTTCTTCCAGTGAATTTTAAAATATCTTCTCTATCCAAAGTAAACCAATAATTTTTATCAATTTCGTTTTCTGGCTTAAATGTACTTGGTTTAGTTTGTAGCATAAGAGTGCCAACTATCTGATTTTGATCAACTAAATTTATTTCGGGTAAATCTTTTTTTTCAAAAGGTATCCATCCTCTATTCATTAAGTAATTTTCATCATCAATTTTAATTGGATTAATTACTTCAAATCCAGGTTTGCCATTATCATTTAAATTATATAAGTAAATTTGTTTATCAAAATCAATAACTCCTCTTGTTTTTATTCTAAGATAGTTTTTTTTTTCAATGTTAGATAATTCTACAGGGTCATTTTTTAAAGAATTTTCTATTTGCTCAATTAACTCTAATTTCCAATTTAATCTATAAATTTGCCAAAACCCAAGAGAGAGCAGGGTTAAAATAATAAAATAAACAAAAACTGAAAATAGTATTTTATTCTTCAAGGATAAATATTAACTTCCCCAAATATAAATTGCAGCAAATAAAAATAGCCAAACTACGTCAACAAAATGCCAGTACCAAGCAGCTGCTTCGAATCCAAAATGATGGTCTTTAGTAAAGTGACCAAGTCTACCTCTCCACAAGCATACGGCTAAAAATATTGTTCCAACAATAACATGGAAACCATGAAAACCTGTTGCCATATAAAAAACTGCCCCATAAATATGACCAGAATAAGTAAAAGTAGCGTGATGATACTCATATGCTTGCAACAAAGTAAAAAAGAAACCCAAAATAACAGTTAAAGTTAATCCTTGTATAAAGCCTTTTCTATCATCCTCTAATAAAGAGTGATGAGCCCAAGTTACTGTCGTTCCAGAAAGTAGTAATACTAAAGTATTGATTAATGGGATGTCCCATGGATCAAAAGTTTCAATATCTTTTGGTGGCCATACATTTCCTACAAATTCATTTGGAAATAAACTTATATCAAAGTATGCCCAGAACCATGCAACAAAAAACATTACCTCTGAAGCAATAAACAATGTCATTCCATATCTATGATGTATTTGAACGACAGGAGTGTGATGACCTTGATGTTCTGCTTCAATTACGACATCTCTAAACCACATGTAAGCCCCGTAAATTAATAATGCTAAACCTAGATACATCCCCCATGATACATCATTGTGCATATAAAAAATTGTACCGATTGCTAATACTAAGCATGCAAAAGATGTATAAATTGGCCAAGGACTTGGATCAACTAAATGATAATCGTGTTTTTTTTCCGCTGACATTTTTCGTGATTATGATTGTTTATAGTAATCTGTCGAGAAAAAAGTGTACGACATAGTTACATCTTGTAGATTTTTTGTCGTCGGATCATTTACTAATTCAGGATCTAAATAAAAAGTCATTACGTAAGTAGCTTTCTCACCAGCCTTCAACTTTTGTTTTTCAAAGCAAAAACATCCTAGTTTGCTGTAATATTTACCAAAACTAGCAGGTGAAACATTAAAGCTCGCTACTCCAAAAGTAGTGTCGTTGCCATAGTTTTCTACCTCAAACTCTATTCTGTTAACCTGACCAACTTTAACATCAATTACATTTGATTTAGCTTTAAAATCCCATTCTAGATTGTTTACATTTGTATCAAACCTAACACTTACTACTTTATCTAATACTATATTTGGAGCTTCTTTCGAAACCTGTGTCGTTCCACCAAATCCTGTTACCCTACAAAATAAATCATACAAAGGTACTGTAGCAAATGACAAACCTAACATCAGAACAAAAATTCCTGCTAATAATATTGGGGTTAATGTTTTGCCTTTAATCATATCTGCCTATCAAATACTCCAACGTTATAAAGAGTAAAAACAAATAAAAAAACCATAAATGCTAATATTGCTATTGCTGTTATTATATTTTTTTTCTTTGTTTTCTTATCAGGTGTTATCATAAAATTTTATCTATTAAAAAAAGAACAAATATTAAGAATAAATATAAAATTGAATATCCAAATATTGTTTTAGCTTTTTTTGCATCAAATTTGTTTTTCTTAAATTTATAAAGTTCAAAACATAAATAATTATAATAAATTGTCAAAATTAAAGATGGTATTAAAAACGCTAAACCAACAAACCCGATAGAATATGGCATAATAACTACTGGTAGCATCAGTAAAGAATAAATAAATATATTTAACTTTGTGCTCTGAACACCATCAGTAAGTGGAAGCATTGGTATTTTTGCTTTCTTATAATCATCAGACTTATACAAACTTAAAGCCCAGAAGTGTGAAGGGGTCCAAAAAAATATAATTAGAAAGAATGTAATTGGCTCTAAAGAAAGAGAATTAGTAGCTATAGTCCAGCCAATAACAGGTGGCAATGCTCCAGCCGCACCACCAATAACAATATTTTGTGGAGTTTTTCTCTTCAACCAAATTGTATAAACTAAAACATAAAACAAAATAGTAAACAATAATAAAGCAGCTGATATTCTATTTGAGTAAAAATCTAGTGCAATTACAGAAAATATTGAAAGAGAAATTCCAAAAACTAGGGCTTGATTTTTATTAACCTTACCTGTGGGTATTGGTCTAAGACAAGTTCTTGTCATTAGTGCATCAAGATCAGACTCATACCACATATTTAAAGCCCCAGCCGCTCCTGCTCCAATTGAAACTAAAATAATTCCAATTATAGCATCCTTTGTTGGGATAATGTTTGGAGCCATTAATAAGCCAACTGCGCAAGTAAATATAACCAAAGACATAACTCTTGGCTTCATTAATTTAAACAATTCAGATAAATTAAAAGCGTCTTCTTGACTTAAATTTCTGTTTTTTAATTTAGACTTAATCATTAATTTTAAAGTTAAAAAATTTAAATTAATTTTTAACTTGTAGATTTTTCAACACTCTCTTCATCTTCAAACTTTGGTAATTCATCAAAAGTATGAAAATTAGGTGGTGATGGTACAGTCCATTCTAAAGTTGTAGCACCTTCTCCCCACGGATTTTGTGCTGCAGCTTTTTTCTTCGAGAATGCATAAATTAAATTGGCAAAAAATACTGCCAATCCAATTACTGAAATATATGAGCCAATTGATGAAATATAATTCCATCCAGCAAAAGCATCTGGATAATCAGCATATCTTCTAGGCATTCCTGCAAGTCCTAAGAAATGCTGAGGAAAGAAAACTAAGTTTACACCTATAAACGTTAACCAGAAATGTAATTGTCCCATCCATTCTGAATACTCGTAGCCACTCATTTTTCCAAACCAGTAATAAAAGCCAGCGAAAATAGCAAATACAGCTCCTAATGATAAAACATAATGAAAGTGAGCCACAACATAATATGTATCATGCATTGCAGTATCAACACCAGCATTTGCAAGAACCACACCAGTAACTCCACCGACAGTAAACAAAAATATAAATCCTAAAGCCCAAACCATTGGTGTTTTAAATGATATAGATCCTCCCCACATTGTGGCAATCCATGAAAATATTTTTATACCTGTTGGAACTGCAATAATCATCGTTGCAGCTAAGAAATACGCTTTTGTATCTGTACTTAAACCTACTGTGTACATGTGATGAGCCCAAACAACGAAACCAACTATTCCAATTGCAACCATTGCATATGCCATTCCTAAATATCCAAAAACTGGCTTTCTAGAAAATGTTGAAACAATATGACTAATCATTCCAAAACCTGGTAAAATTAAAATATAAACTTCTGGGTGACCAAAAAACCAAAATAAATGTTGGAATAGAACTGGGTCTCCACCAGTTTGTGCATCAAAAAAAGCTGTTCCAAAGTTCCTATCTGTAAGAAGCATCGTAATTGCTCCTGCTAAAACTGGTAATGATAATAATAATAAGAAAGCTGTTACTAATATTGACCAAGCAAATAAAGGCATTTTATGAAGTGTCATGCCAGGGGTTCTCATATTTAAAATCGTAGTAATAAAGTTTACAGCACCTAAAATTGAAGAAGCTCCAGCTAAGTGTAAACTTAAAATTGCAAAATCCATTGCAGGGCCCGGTTGTCCTGCGGTAGATGATAATGGAGGATATATTGTCCATCCTCCTCCTACTCCTGTTTGACCTGGAGGGCCATCCATGAAAATTGACATTATTAATAAAATGAATGAAGTGGGTAATAACCAAAATGAAATATTATTCATTCTTGGGAATGCCATATCAGGTGCACCGATCATAATTGGAACAAACCAATTTCCAAATCCACCAATCATAGCTGGCATCACCATAAAGAAGATCATGATCAGACCATGACCAGTAACCAACACGTTATATAAATGATAGTTTCCACCTAAAATTCCGTCACCAGGATGCATCAGTTCCATTCTCATTAAAACTGAGAATGCAGTACCAATCACACCTGCAATAATTGCAAATATAAGATACATTGTTCCAATGTCCTTATGATTTGTTGAATAAGCCCAACGCTTCCAACCAGTTGGTGTATGATGATCGTCGTGTGATGCTGTTTGTGTATACATGTTATTTACTCGCTAGTTTTTTAAATTGATCTTCTTCTATAATTTCTTTTGCAAATTTTATTTTTGCACCTGTTAACCATTCTTGGTAATCCTCTTCAGAAACTACTCTCACAGTTATTGGCATGAATGCATGTTTAATTCCGCAAAGCTCAGAACATTGACCATAATAAGTTCCAACTTTTTCAGCTTTAAACCAAGTTTCATTTATTCTTCCTGGTACCGCATCTCTTTTAACTCCAAAAGAAGGTAGGGCCCATGCGTGAAGAACATCATTTGCTGTAATTAAAACTTTTATTACCTTATTAACCGGTACAACAACCTCATTATCCACTGCTAACAATCTTGGTTGATTTGCTTTAAGATCTTTGTCTTCAATCATGTATGAGTCGAAGATAATATTCTCGTCAGGGTATTCATAGCCCCAATACCATTGATAACCTATGGCCTTAACAGTTACATCTGCTTTTGGAATTGTATCTTGTGAGTATAGAATTTTAAAAGATGGAACAGCCATCACTATTAAAATTAAGCAAGGGATCAAAGTCCATAACACTTCAACTGCAACATTGTGAGTTCTCTTAGATGGGACTGGGTTTGCAGATGCTCGAAATCTAATGCAAGCATATACCATCAAAAATAATACAAAAACACTAATTGCGATTATAATTGGTAACAACAACTTGTCATGAAAATTAACAATATCTCTCATTGTTGAAGATGCTGCCTCTTGAAAGCCTAGTTGCCAATCTTTTGGCTGATTTGCAAAAGCATTTGATGCAATAAGATATGATAGAATTATAAATATAATTTTTTTCATTTTTTTTACTCTATATAGAGTGTCTTTTAAAAAAATACACTTTTACTTTTAGCGACAAAATATCAATTAATAGCGTAATTTATGATCGATAGAGCAGAAATTACAGCTGTTTCAGATCTTAAGATATTTTCATTGATTTTGATAGGCTGGACACCATTAAATTTAACAATCTCTTCCCTTTCCTCCTCAGAAAAATCTCCTTCAGGTCCTATAATTACGCACGTAGGTTTTGAAGTTAACTTTTTAAGATCAATTTTTGTATTAGTAGTATTTAAATCGGTAAATATTAAATCCATTTCATTGCTTAAAAAATTTTTTAATTTCTGAGGCTCCTCAATTATTGGAACTATTATTCTGTTTGATTGTTCAGTAGCTTCTATAATTACTTTTTCCAATCTGTCTTTATTTATTTTTCTAACAATCGTTCTTTCAAAGATGACTGGTAAAAACTTAGTTACACCAAGCTCTGTAGCTTTTTGGATCATGAAATTAAGGTAATTTGATTTGATTGGAGAAAAAGCCAGCCAAAGATCTTTGGAATTTTCCTTCTGTCTTAAATGTTTTGTAACATTAAATTCAACGATATTTTTTGTGATATTTAAGATTTTTGCTTCCCATTCTCCACTACTGTTAAAAAGAGAAAAAACTTCTTTCTCTTTTAATCTCATAACTTTTGAAACATAGTGAGATTGAGATTTATCAAGTTTGTCAGTCAAATTAAGAGATAAACTTTTTGAATAAAATAATCTAATGTTACTCATATTGATAAGTTAGTTTATGAAAAATATTAAAGCAATAATTTTTGATGCTTATGGCACTTTATTTGATGTAAACTCAGCAGCTGAAAAATGTAAAGATAAAATAGGTGATAAGTGGGAAAGTTTCGCCAATTATTGGCGAACTACACAATTAGAATATACTTGGCTAAGAAGTTTAATGAAACGTCATAAGGATTTTTGGCAAGTGACAGAGGATAGTTTGGATAAATCAATGAAAGTCTATGAAATAGATTCCTCAATTAGAAATGAATTGTTAAACCTTTATAAAATTCTCTTACCATTTAAAGAAGTGCCTGAAGTTTTAAAATCACTTAAAGAAAAAGAGTTTAAACTTGCTATTCTTTCAAATGGCACTCCTTCCCTTCTTAATGAATTAGTTAAGAGAAATCATTTAGAAAATATTTTTGATGATATTTTTTCAATTGAAAAAGTTGAGGTTTATAAACCAGACTCTAAAGTTTATGATATTCCGATAAAGAAATACAAAATTCAAAAGAATGAAATTGCTTTTTTAAGTTCTAATACTTGGGATGTATCAGGTGCTGGTAATTATGGTTACAATTCTATTTGGGTAAATAGAAATCAAAGCATTTTCGATAATTTAGATTACGACCCAAATTATAAAATAAAAAATTTATCAGAGCTACTGCCCTTAATTTGAAGCGTTCATTTGGCTTATATCATAAGTTATTTAAAAATATATTGTTCAATTGAAAGGATTAAATATGAGTGAAAAAAAAGAAATCTCTTTTGAAATATATTCTGACTCAGAGAAAATGTTAGAACAAATTGTTGACAAATATGATCTACCAGATACATCAAAGGCATTAAGATGTTTAATGGATTATGTTGAGGAAAAAGAAGACGATTGGGATGATATGTTTGCAACAATTCGTTGTAATAGATGTGGTTAGGAGTTAAATTAAATTTTAATGACAAATATTATAGATTTATTAGGCAGAATATTTATATCAGTATTATTTTTTATAAACGGAATTTTCAAAATTAATAATTATGAGGGTACAATTGAATGGATGGATGGCTACGGCTTACCCGGCATTATGATCATACCAGCAATTATTATTGAAATAGTTGCCCCTATACTTATCGTAATTGGATATAAAACAAAAATTGCTGCCGCATTATTATTTTTATTTTGTATTTCTACTGCTTTTATTTTTCATAATGATTTTAGTGATCAAATGCAATTAACAGCTTTTCTTAAAAATATTGCATTAGCAGGTGGCTTTATGTTCCTAATTGCAAATGGAGCGAGAGGTTATAGTTTAGATAAAAAATAATATTGAATTATAAAATATAATTACTATTTCTTTGAATTATGAAATCTATTGAAGTAAGCAAAATTATAAAACCCATTCAGGCATCAGATGGTGCTGGTGTAAAACTTAAGAGAAGTATTGGTGTTGAGCCAAATTACTTTGATCCATTTTTAATGTTAGATGAGTTTGGATCAGAAAATAGCGAAGATTATATTGCAGGTTTTCCACCCCACCCACATCGAGGAATTGAAACAGTTACTTACATGTTAGCTGGAGATTTTGAACATAAAGATAGCACTGGTGGTGAAGGCAGAATGACTGCAGGAGATGTTCAATGGATGAAAACAGGTAGTGGAATAATACATTCTGAAATGCCAGCAATGAAAGAAGGTAAGCTTCATGGTTTTCAGTTATGGGTAAATATGCCTGCCAAACTAAAGATGAGTAAGCCTGAATATATTTATATTGATGCAGATAAAATGAGTGTTCATAAAGATGATGATAAACAGGTAAAAGCTATAGCTGGAAAATTTGAAAATGCAGAAGGCCCTGTTAAAGGTCATAATGTTGAGCCAGTTTATTTTGATGTTGAGTTGAATAAAGATAAAGAATTTAATTTTAAATTACCATCTACTCATAATAGTTTTATTTATTTGATTAATGGTGAAATCAAAATTGGCAAAAATAAACATGACAATGTTAAAGATAGTACTTTAATACTGTTAACTAGAGGTGAGGATTTAACCGTGAAAGCTAAATCGGATGCAAAATTTTTACTGATTTCTGGAAAGCCAATTAATGAAGAAATTGCTAGAGGTGGACCTTTTGTAATGAATACTAAAGCAGAAATCTTGCAAGCAGTTCAAGATTATCATAATGATACATTTGTAAAATAAATTATGAAGACCGTAGAAATTAATAAAACTGGTGGACCTGAAGTATTAGAAGTTAAAGATATAATACTAGATAAGCCTGGTCCTGACCAAGTAACAATAGAGCAAAAAGCTATTGGTCTAAATTATATTGATACTTACCATCGATCAGGTTTGTACCCCTTAAAATTACCGATTGGTATAGGTTTAGAGGGTGCAGGAGTTATTACTGACGTTGGTCAAAATGTAAAAAACTTTAAAGTTGGTGAGAAAATTTCTTACGCTGGTATTCCATTGGGCTCTTATTCTTCACATAGAAATTACCCAACAAAAAATCTTGTAAAAGTGCCAGATGGTATAGAACTAGAAATTGCTGCAACCTTAATGACAAAAGGTTTAACAACTTTTTATCTTTTACATAAAACTTATCCTGTTAAATCAGGGGAAACAATTTTATTCCACGCAGCTGCTGGTGGTGTTGGTCAGATTTTTGGACAATGGGCAAAAAGTTTAGGTTGCACTGTTATAGGAACAGTTGGATCGGATGAAAAAGTAAATATAGCAAAAGAAAATGGTTATGATCATGTAATAAATTACAATAAAGAAGATTTTGCAAAAAAAGTTTTGGAAATCACCAATGGTGAAGGCGTTCCTGTTGTCTACGATGGTGTTGGTAAAGATACTTTAGATGGATCAATTGAATGTTTAGCGATAAGAGGAATGATGGTTTCATTTGGAAATGCATCTGGACCCTTGTCAGAGATTAATGTGCCAAAAGTTATTCAACCAAAAGGTCTTTATCTTGTTAGGCCATCTATGCAACAATACCTTTCATCAAGAGAAGAATTAGATGAAGCATCAAAAATAATGTTTGAAAAAATAAGTTCTGGAAAAGTAAAAATTAAAATTTTTAAAAAGTACAAGTTAGAAGAGGTTATTAAAGCTCATCAGGATCTTGAAGGAAGAAAAATTTTAGGTCCAGCTGTAATAATTCCTAATTAACATCAACATCCATATCAGACATATGAAGTTTTAATGCATTGGTTGAAATCTGAATTTCTCTTATAAAAAAAATTATAGAGATAATCATAGACAAACAGCAAGATCCGAAAATTACCCTAGCCAAGAAAACTTCATCTAAATACAAAGCAAATACTGTCAGCATATTAAAGAGAAAACCAAAGGCAGCAAACAGTATAGTCCATCTTAATAGAGTTATTCTTCCACTAAGATTAATAAACTGCTTTTTCCATTCAGGCGGTATATGTTTTTCATATACATGCTCATCATGAAGCTGACGGATAAGAATACTAAGTGAATGAAACCTATTGCTATAAACCCCCATTAATAATGGAATAGCAGGAAACATCAATGCTGTTACAGTGTAATCTATATTCATACGAATCAATTTGATTATGAAACTAGCCTTTGTTATTTACAAGTAAATAATTATGATCCAATTAAAACTATTCATTGAATTAATCAGATTAAAGAAACCAATTGGTTATATGCTTTTATTTTGGCCATGTGCATGGGGTCTAACTATAGCTTATGATTTTAACAAGAATGTAATTGAATATATTTTTATTTTAAATTTGTTTTTTTTAGGGGCTGTTTTAATGAGATCTGCCGGATGCATTGTTAATGATATTTTTGACAAAGATTTTGACTCAAAAGTATTTCGAACAAAAAATAGGCCAGTTGCATCAGGTAAAATTTCTATAAAAGTTGCAATTATATACTCTTTAATATTATGTTTTTTAGCTTTAATAATTTTATTAAATTTTAATAATTTAACCATAATACTTGCCATAGGATCAATGCCACTTGCCTTTAGCTATCCACTGATGAAGCGTTATACTTACTGGCCTCAATTATTTTTAGGTATTACTTTTAATTATGGGATAATACTTGGATGGACAGCTGTTAAAGAAGAAATAGAAATAATCCCACTAATTTTATATTTTGGAGCCATATTCTGGACACTTGGATATGACAGCATATACGGGTATCAAGATATCAGAGATGATGAAATAATAGGACTGAAATCAACATCGATTAAATTTAAAAAAAATCCAAAAAATTTCTTAACCTTATGCTACTCAATATTTTTTACAATTTTAATATTAACAGGAATTTTATTGAATTATAATATTTTCTACTTTATTGGTTTAATTTTCGTTTTCTTTCAATTATTTTATTATCAACTAAAAAAAATAAATGTTGAAAGCAGTGAAGATTGTTTAAAAAAATTCAAATCTAATAATTTTTTAGGTTTATTAGTATTTTTTATTTTAATAATTGGTAAAATCTAAATCATGAGTGATATCAAGATTCTAAAGAGGTTGTACAATAGTTACACAAAAAAATATGTTAGGAGAATTCTAATATCAGTTTTTTTTTCAATTTTATTAGCTGGAAGTACATCTTCAGTGGCCTACTTATTAGATCCTGCAATTAAACAATTATTTATAGAGCAAAAAAAAAATTTAATGTTATTGATACCTGCCGCAATTATTTTGGCATTCACTATCAAAGGTGCATCATTATATTTGGCTAAAGTAATAATGGTGGGTGTATCTGTTGATGTGCAAAAAGATATGCAGGTAGACATGTTCTCATCATTAATAAAAGCAGATACAAAGCTAGTAGACAATAAACACTCAGGCAAATTCATAACCAATCTAACAAATGATGTTGGTATGATTACTAATCTTGTGAGTACTGTAATTTTGAATCTATTCAAAGATACTTTAACTTTAATTGGTCTATTAACTGTTATGTTTTATCAAAATTGGAAATTATCTTTATTTGCTATAATCATGATACCTTTAGCTTCTATTGCGGCAAAAACGTTAGGAAAAAGAATTGGCAAGGTTACGACCCAACAAATGGATCAGACTGGAGTTTTAAATTCTTACTTAATAGAAATATTTAAAAATCATAAATTAACAAAAATTTTTCAAAAAGAAAACTATGAAAAAGAAAGAGCAAATAAATATATTGAGGATCTAAAAAATTACCAAAGAAAAATAAATATTGTATTTTTTAGAGCGTCACCAATTATGGAATTTCTAACTGGAATAATGATTGCATTCCTAATTTATTTTTCATCTAAATTAATTGCAAAAAATGAAATTGAAGTGAGTAACTTCTTTTCATTTTTAGCAGCAATGATGTTAGCTTATCAGCCAGTTAGATCTTTAGCTACGTTAAACATTGCTATTCAGCAAGGGCTACGAGCTGCTAAAAGAGTATTGCCTATTATTGATGATGAGCCAGAGATCAAGGATGCTGAGAACAATCAAGAGCTAAAAATTAACAAAGGAGAAATAAGTTTTGAAATGGTAAATTTTAATTATTCTAATAAAGAGAATCAAATTTTGAAATCGATTAATTTAAATATACCAGGAGAAAAAATGACAGCATTGGTTGGACACAGTGGAGCTGGAAAATCCACTATATTAAATCTTATACCAAGGTTTTATGATTCGAATAGCGGTGATATAAAAATTGATGACCAATCTATTTATAAATCTTCGCTATATTCTCTCAGAAAAAATATTTCATTAGTTTCCCAAGATACAACATTGTTTGATGATACAGTCCTAAATAATATTTCTTATGCAAATTTAAACGCATCAAAAAAAGAAATTGAGGAGGCAGCAAAATATTCTTTTGCAAATGAATTTATAGAAAAATTGCCAAATGGGTATGAAACATTCATTGGAGAAAACGGAATTAGGCTTTCAGGTGGTGAAAAACAAAGATTATCAATAGCTAGAGCAATATTAAAAAAAAGCCCAATTATTTTATTAGATGAGGCAACGTCTTCTTTGGATGCTGAAACTGAAAATAAAATCCAAAAAGCTATTAAATTTCTAACGAAAGGTAGAACAACTGTGGTTATTGCTCATAGACTTTCAACAATTCTAAATGCAAATAAAATATATGTTATAGATGAAGGAAAAATATCTGGAGAAGGAAATCATTTTGAGTTGCTTGGTAGTTCTGAGATTTACAAAAACTTTTACGAAAAACAAATTAGAAAAGAATAATGTTTGTAATTTATAGGATATTAATTAATCTTATAATTTTATTGTCACCATTAATTATAATTTACAGATTAATAAATAAAAAAGAGGATCCAAAAAGGTTCAAAGAAAAATTTTGTGTTTTTTCAAAAATAAAGAAAAGTGGTAAATTAATTTGGTTTCATGGCGCAAGTGTAGGGGAATTATTAAGTATTTTACCAATTTTAGAAAAATTGGAGAAAGATAAAAATATTAAACAAATTTTAGTAACATCTAATACTTTAAGTTCCTCTACGATAATTAAAAAACTAAAATATAAAAAAGTTATTCATCAGTTTTTTCCTATTGATAATTATTTATTAACAAACAAATTTTTAAGTTATTGGAGGCCATCATCTGCTTTTTTTATAGACTCAGAAATATGGCCAAATATGATTTATAATCTGAAAAAAAGAAAAATTCCTATAACATTATTAAATGCAAGAATAACAAAAAAATCTTTCTTACGTTGGATGATTTTTAAAAATTTTTCAGAAAATATCTTTAATAAAATAGAAAATTGTCTTTCTTCAAACAAAGAAACTGTAAAATATTTAAAAAAGTTGGGAGCAAAAAATATTAAGTTTATTGGTAACCTGAAGTTTTCACAATCAGAAAATAAAATTGAGGATTTAAATAAAGATCTAATAAAATTTATTAATTCTAAAAAAACATGGTGTGCTTCAAGCACTCATGATACTGAAGAAAAATTTTGTGGTGTCGTGCACAAAAAACTAAAAAGGAAATACAAAAATATTCTTACAATTATAATTCCGAGGCATATTGATAGAGCAAAGAAGATAAAGGAAGAATTACAGAAATTAAATTTAAATGTTCATTTGCACGAACCGAAAAATAAAATTAATAAAAAAACTGATATCTATATTGTAAATTCATTTGGAAAAACAAAATCATTTTATAACAATTGTACAAATGTTTTTTTAGGAGGATCACTAATTAAACATGGAGGTCAAAACCCCCTGGAAGCAACTAGGTATGGATGTAATATCTTGCATGGTCCAAATGTACACAATTTTAGAGATATTTACTATTTACTTAAAAAAAATAAAATATCTAATCAAGTCACCAACCATAATAATACTGTTAAGATATTAAATAAACTTTTAACAAAAAAAAATTATTCGAAAAAAAAACAAAAAAAACTTGAAAAAATTGGAAAAATAATTTTAAGCAGAACCTATAGAGAAATGGCTATCTAAATAATGAAATTTTTAAAACCAAAATTTTGGGATTATTCTAAGCCAAATCTTTTATCTTTTTTTTTACAAATATTTACAATCCCAATCAGAGTAAATAACTATATGTTAAGATTTAAAAAGATAAATAAAATTAACAAAATAAAAACTATATGTGTGGGAAATATATACGTGGGAGGAACAGGAAAAACACCCTCAACAATTAGACTTTTCGAACTTTTAAAAAAAAAAAATTATAAAGTTATAATTGGAAAAAAATATTATTCGTCACAAAAAGATGAGCAAATTTTATTAAAAAATAAATCAAAAGTTGTGTTAGAAAATAACAGAGTTGAAATACTTAAAAGATTACAAAATAAAAGAAAACAAATAATTATTTTTGATGATGGCCTTCAAGATAAAAATATAAATTATAATCTAACTTTTGTGTGTTTTGATAAAAATTTATGGATAGGGAATAATAAATTAATACCCTCTGGACCTTTAAGAGAAAAACTTGAGAGTCTAAAAAAATATGACGCTGTTTTAATTAAAGGTAAAACAAAAAAATCCATAATGTATGTTAATCAAATAAAAAAGTATAATAAAGATATAGAAGTTTTCTTTTCAGAAATCATTCCTGCTAATATTAAAGAATTTCCTCTGAAAAATAGGTATCTAATTTTCTCGGGAGTAGGAAATCCACAAAGCTTTAAAGAAATATTAATTAAAAATAAAATTAATGTTAAAAAACACTTAATATATCCTGATCATTATCAATATAGTACTAGAGATATTAAATATATTAAATCACAAGCAAGTAAATTGAATTTAAAAATAATTACTACTGAAAAAGATTATGTAAAACTTTCAAAATCTGAACAAAAAAATATTAAGTTTTTAGATGTTAAATTAAAATTTTTGAATGAAAAAAAATTAATTAATTTTATAAAATTAAAATTAAATGACTAATTTAAAATACCTATTTCAATTTTTAGTAATAATAATTTTGTTTATAATTTTTAAATTATTAGGTCTAAAATTTTCAAGAATTTTATCAAGTTCTATTTTTAAATTAATTGGTCCAAAATTTAGGTCTTTAAATGTATCAAATATGAACTTAATGAAAGCAATGCCAAAATCTAACGAAAACCAAAGAAAAGAAATATTAAGTTCAATGTGGGGAAATTATGGAAAGATATTTGCAGAATATATATTTCTAAAGGATTTTAGAAATAATTCAGATTATGTAAAAAATATTATAATCGAAAATAAAGAAGTGTTAGAAAATATAAGACTTAATTCCAAACCTGTAATTTTTATTTCAGGACATTTCAATAATTTTGAATTAATGGCAATGCAAATTGAAAAATCGGGAGTTAAGCTTTCAGCCGTGTATAGACCTTTAAATAATAGTTATTTAAACCCTTTAATGGAAAAAATTAGAAAAAAATATATTTGTAAAGATCAAATTAAAAAAGGCATAGCTGGAACTAAAGAACTTCTAAAAAAATTCAAATCTGGTAACTCAGTTGCACTAATGATTGATCAAAGAGTTTCGGAAGGTATCCGGTGTCCTTTATTTAGTGATGAAGCTTTAACAACCACTATACCCGCTCAATTCGTAAAAAAATTTGAAGCAAAAATAGTGCCTGTATATATTGAGAGAACCAAAGATGAAATATTTAAATTAAAGATATATAGCCCACTTGAATTCTCGAAAGAGGAAACAATAGATAGTATTACTAAAAAATTAAATAATATTTTAGAATTAATGATTTTAAAAAACCCTAAACAATGGATTTGGACACACAACAGGTGGAAATAACTATATTTTATTGGAGTTTTTTTCTTTAAAATCCCTTTTTATAAATGCTTCCTTGTAAGAAAAGTATGCTTCCTGATCTTCAACACTCCAATAATTTAATTTATCTAAACCAATTTTTTTTGAAGAAATTGCGCAAATGACATGATCACCTTCCTCTAATATTTTAAAATTATTTGGAAAAAATTTTAATTTAGCTAATTTTTTATACATTTTTAGTTTATACATTAATATATGAAAATAGGAATAGTTGGAAGTGGAGGGCGAGAGCATGCAATTTGTCTTTCATTAAACAAATCAAAAAAAGTTGAAAAAATTTATTGTTTTCCAGGTAATGCAGGAACAGGTATTGTTGCTGAAAATGTTAATATAGATATTAATAATTTTGAGGAGTTAAAAAATTTTATTAAAAAAAATTCTTTAGATCTAATAATTGTTGGACCAGAAAAACCTTTAGTAAATGGAATTGTTGATTATTTGACAAATAATAATATCAAGGTTTTTGGTCCTAACAAAAAAGCATCTCAATTAGAAGGCTCAAAAATATTTACAAAAAATCTATGTAAAGAATATAATATACCAACTGCAAATTTTGGAATTTTTAAAAATTTAATTGATTCTGAAAAATTTCTTAAAACATGTAATTATCCGATTGTAGTTAAAGCAGATGGTTTAGCTGCCGGTAAAGGAGTCTATATTTGTGAAGATTTTAAAAACGCAACAAAAGCTGTTAATGAAATTTTTAATGGAAAATTTGGAAAAGCTGATCAAATTTTAATTGAAGAATATTTAATAGGTGAAGAAATGAGTTTTTTTATTATTTCTGATGGTAAACATTACAAACAATTTGGAACTGCTCAGGATCATAAGCGAGTATATGAAGGTGATAAAGGCCCAAATACTGGTGGTATGGGAGCTTACTCACCTTCTAGATTAGAAAATGAAAAATTAAATAATGAGATTTTAAGAAAAATCATTGATCCCACATTGTATGGTTTAAGAAAACAAAATATTAATTTTGTAGGATTTTTATATGCAGGACTAATGATAATCGATAATCAACCGTACCTAATTGAATATAATGTAAGAATGGGAGATCCAGAATGTCAAACCATTTTACCAAAACTTAAAAGTGATTTGTTGGATATTTTTTACTCCTGTGTAACAAGTAATTTAAATTCAACAAATATTGAATGGCATGATGATAAGTCGATGTGTGTTGTATTATGTTCAAAAGGTTATCCCGATAACTTTGAAAATAATATTGAAATTCAAAATTTAGATAAAATAAGCCTTAAAAATAACGAATATATTTTTCATGCTGGTACAAAAGAAAATTCAAACAAAATTTTTTCAAACGGGGGGAGAGTTTTAAATTTTGTTATAAGATCAAAAGACTTCAAAACTAGTAGAGACAAGATCTTTAAAATTATTCAACACCTTAATTGGTCAAATGGATTTTTTAGAAAAGATATTGGTCACAAAGTTATTGAAATATGAGAATAATCTCAGGATCTATAAAAGGTAAAAAATTATTTAAACCCAACGATATTTTAACTAGACCTCTAAAAGATATTGTAAAAGAGTCGATATTTAATTTAATTAAACACTCAAATAAATTTGAATTTAATATTGAAAATACTCGGGTTTTGGATTTGTTTTCAGGTGTAGGGTCGTTTGGATTAGAGTGTTTGTCAAGAGGAAGTACCTATGTAACGTTTGTAGAAAATTATAATAAAGCATTAAAAATTTTAAAAAAAAATATTGATCATTGTAATTTTAAAAATAAAACAAAAATTATTGAAAAAGATATCTTTACATATGATTTGAAAGATTTAGAAAATAAAAAATTCAATTTAATATACTTAGATCCACCATTTAAAAAAAAAATTAAAGATCTAGTTGATCACATTTTAAATAAAAATTTATTAGTAGAAAACGGATTTATAATTATTCACAGACATAAAAATGAAAAAGAAATTTTACCAAAGAGTTTTAATCTTATAGATGAAAGATTTTATGGTAATTCCAAAATTATTTTTGGTAATTATTTTTTTAATAAATAAAACTTTGTTTGTTTTTTGATTAATTCAACTGCAGGCTGATCATATGGATTTACATTTAATGCCTTGCCTAAAAGTATTGTTTCTAAAATAAAAAAGGTGAATAACTCACCTAATACTTCTTCATTTCGTCTAAAAACTTCAAAACTTCTAAAAGGTATTTTTTTTTGGAGAAAAACTTTTTTAGTTGCTTTTTTTTGAGCAAATTTAATTGCATTTATTCTCTTTGTATTCAAAAAACTAAAGGTATTAGGTAAATTTTTTTTTAAAATTTTTTTTGAATTTTTTTCATGCACAAAAAAAAATGTAAAAAAATTATTTTTTTTTCCATCTAAGTAAAGTTGCATTGTACTATGATTATCTTTTGGAACATTTGATATTATAGGCAATATACCATTAGATTTTTTTCCTAAACTTTCTGCAATAAGTTGTTGATACCATCTGAATAAATTTTCAGAATAAGAATCATAATTCAAAATAACTGAATTAGATCTTCCTTTTTTATATAAATGTAAAGTGCTAGCAACACTATCTAACAAATTATTAACAAAACTCTTTTTTTTAATTAAATTATTATATTGTTTAAATTTATTTTCACTCAAACCAATTAATTCTGATGGGATCATTCCTACTTCAGACAGGACTGAATATCTACCACCTATATAGTTATTATGATCTATGATATCGGCTTTTAATTTTACAGCTAAATTTCTCAATGAGTTATTACTTTTTTCAGTTATAAATAAATTTTTACTTTTATTATTAAGAAGTAAGTTAGTGTTTGAAATAGTCTCTAAAGTATTTCCACTTTTAGAAATAATTATATTTAATACTTTTTTAGCATTTAATTTATTTTCTAAATTTTCTTCCAAATCGTCAAAAAAAATTATTTTCTTATTTATTTTTTTTCTTAAAAAATCATAAATAGCTTTCGCGCCCAGAATTGAGCCACCCATACCAACTATTTGAAATATTTTATAATTTTTAAGTTTTTTAATTAATCTTTTTGAATAACTATACTTATAATTTTTTTTTAAAGAGCTAATAATTTCATTTTCATCTCTTAAAATTTTTTTTAACTCGCTTGATAAAAATTTAAATTTTTTTTTTATCCCAAAACCTTGATATTTAATTTTATTCACTTTTTTAAACCTAATTAATTTTTTCTAAAATAGATTCTTCTAGATCAGATGTTTTCTTTATACTATCTGAGCTTGATGAATTATTTTCGTCATTGATATCTAAAATTTTCTTTAGATTTTTTTCAGAATTTTCTTCATAATCAGAATTATTTTTATTTGCTTTTGGAATTGGCAACTCCTCAAAATCTGGTGGAACTACTAAAGGATTTTTTTTATTTATTAAAAATTCTTCTCCTGTATCAAGTTTTTTACTTTTTAGGCCCTCTCTAGCATCGGAACATCCTGTTAAAAAGATAATAACAACAATAAAAAACTTAAATTTATCCATTTGATTTTTTATTTAGAATTATTTCGTTCATAATAAGAAAAAAAATTCCAATTGAAATAAATATATCAGCTATGTTGAATATAAACCAATTAAATTCTTTATAATGAAGATCAATAAAATCAGGCACAGATTTGTAAACTATCCTATCAAAAAAATTTCCAATAGCTCCACCTGCAATTAAAATATAGAAATATTTACTTATTCCTTGCTCTCTATAACAATGAAATAGTATATATAAAATAATTAAAAAAATTAAAATAGATATCATATTATAATAAGTTTTTTCACCAAAGGACAGCAAGCCAAAAGCAATACCTTCATTCCAAATTAAGTTAATATTTAAAAAGGATGTAATTTTTAAATTTAGTTTATCGTAATCTGAACTTAAATTAATCACATAAACTTTTGAAATTCTATCAAGTAAGAAAATTAAAAAAATTAATGATATATTTATTAGCAAACTCTTATTTAAATTTTTTAAAATCATTAAGGATGCCTAGGACAAGGACCCTCATTTATTTTCCAACAAACTGGACATTTGGTTCCCTTTGCCTTACTGGTAGTTGCAATTATTTCAATATTATCCTTGAAACTAACTTCGGCTTTTGAAGTGATACATAGCTCAGAAAAATCTGTATTTTCTGTAAGACTTTTTAATTTTTGATTTAATTGTATTTTTAAATCTGCTTCCAAACTTGATCCAATTTCTTTGCTAGCTCTTTTTTCTTCAATACTTATATTACATATATTTCTTATTTTTATTAATTCACTCCATTTATTACTAAGTTTTTCATTTCTAAATTTTTCAGGAAATTCTAAAAATTTTTCAAGATGAATACTTTTTTGATTTTTAAATAACAATTTAAAAATTTCTTCAGTTGTGAAGGATAAAATAGGAGCAAACCATTTTAATAGTGAATTTAAAATTATATTAAGCATTATAATAGTTGATTTTCTTTTTTTTGAGTTTTTAGGATCGCAATAAAGATTATCTTTTCTAATATCAAAATAAAAAGCTGATAAATCAACTGTACAGAAATTTAGTAATTCCTTATATAAATTATGAAAATCATAATTCTTAAAATATTTTTTAAATTTATCATTTATAACAAAAATTTTATCTAACATAAATTGTTCTAACTCAGGTAGTTCAGACAAATTTAGCTTATCTAAATTTATATTTTCAAAATTATCATTGATATTTCCAAGCAAGTATCTAAATGTATTTCTAATTTTTCTATATGAGTCCGCGTGTTGATCTAATATAGAATAATCTATTCTTAAATCTTCTGCATAATTTGATGATGCTACCCATATTCTTAAAATATCAGCTCCATATTTTTTTAAAATATCCTCAGGAGCGATTACATTTCCTAAAGATTTAGACATTTTTAAACCTTTGCCATCTACAACAAATCCGTGAGATAAAATCGATTCAAATGGTGCTCTTCCTCTAGTTCCACAAGATTGTAATAATGATGAATGAAACCAGCCTCTGTGTTGGTCTGACCCCTCTAAATACATTGATGCTGGCCATTTTAAATCATCTCTTTTTTCTAAAACAAATGAATGAGTAGATCCACTATCAAACCAAACCTCAACGATATCACTTAATTTTTCAAAATCCTCGGCTTTATACTTCTTTCCTAAAAATTTTTGAGGATCATCTGAAAACCAACAATCTGAACCTTCCTTTTCATAAATAGAGGCAATATTTTCAGTAACCTCATCATCAACTAAAATTTCTTTTGTATTTTTATTTATGAAAATTGGGAGAGGAACTCCCCAAACTCTTTGTCTTGAAACACACCAATCAGGTCTTGTTTCTATCATTGATTTTAATCTTTCTTTACCTTTGCTTGGGTAGAAAGTTGTTTCATCAACAGCTTTTAGTGCTTTATCCCTAAGTTTATGACTTTCCATTGAAATAAACCATTGCGGAGTAGCCCTATGCACAAGTGGAGCTTTTGATCTCCATGAATGAGGGTAAGAGTGAACTAGCTTACTATTAAATAATAAATTTTTTTGCTCTTTTAGTTTTTCAATTACAATAGGATTTGCTTTAAATATATGAATCCCTTCAAATAATTTAACATTACGAGTATATTTTCCATCCCCATCGACTGTTTCGATTGCTTTAATTCCATTATTCAAACATAAATTAAAATCATCAGGTCCGTGACTTGGTGCACAATGAACAATGCCTGTTCCTTGTTCAGTTGTAACAAATCTTGCTTCTAACATTGGAATATTGTGATCAAAACCAAGTTTTAAAAATGGATGGCTACAAATTGTGTTATAAAATTCTTTACCTTTAAATGTATGAATTTTTTTATAATTTTTTATTTCACACTCTTTAATCACTGAATCTTGTAAAGCTTCGGCAATAACAATTTTTCTATTATTAAAATCACTGTCATCATTTATTTCCAATATGACATAATCAAGAGACTTATTAAAAGCTAAAGCTTTGTTTGCTGGTATTGTCCAGGGTGTCGTTGTCCAAATGATAATCTCGCAATCATTTAATATCTTTAAATCTGAAGACTTTATTTTGAAAGATGTATAAATTGTATCTGATTTATGATCTTGATATTCTACTTCAGCATCTGCAAGAGCAGTTTTTTCGACAGTCGACCATAGCACTGGTTTAAACCCTCTGTACAAACTTCCTTCTTTTAAAAATTTTCCTAGTTCTCTAACTATTTGAGCCTCAGCATCAAAACTCATTGTTGAATAATAATTTTCCCAATCTCCTACAACTCCTAAGCGTTTAAATTGAGATTTATGAACTTCAATCCACTTTTCTGCGAACGATCTACACTCTTTTCTAAATTCAATTATAGGAACTTCGTTTTTATTTTTTTTATTTTTTTTGTATTGTTCTTCAATTTTCCATTCAATGGGTAAGCCATGACAATCCCATCCAGGCACATAAATACTGTCTTTTCCATCCATTTGATGAAATTTTACAATAATATCTTTTAAAATCTTATTAAGTGCAGTGCCCATATGAATATTGCCATTTGCATAAGGAGGACCGTCGTGGAGAACGAATTTTTCTTTTCCTTTGCTTGAGACTCTTATTTGCTCGTAAAGATTTATTTCTTTCCAATAATCTAGAATTTCAGGTTCTCTTATTGGTAAATTAGCTTTCATAGAAAAAGCTGTTTTTGGCAGATTTATTTGTTGTTTATTCATTTAGTCTTTTTTGCGATATTTAAATCTTTTTTTATTTGAGCTCTTAATTGATTAACATTATTAAATTTTTTTTCTTTTCTTATAAACTTTAAAAACTCTACTGATAAAAGTTTATTGTAAAGATTTCCAGAAAAATTAAATAAATGAACTTCTAATAATAATTTTTTTTGATTAAATGTTGGTCTATATCCAAGATTAGCAATTCCTCTAAGGTATTTTATACTATTTTTCCTTAAAACTTTGACTGCATAGACACCTGGTTTTGCTAAGACATAATCTTTAATATCTATATTACATGTAGGAAAACCAATTTTTTTTCCTAGCTGTCTTCCCCTTTCAACAGTTCCTTGTATTGTCCAATTTCTACTCAAAAGATTATTAGCTTTATATAAAAAACCTTTTTCTAAGAGATTTCTTATTAAAGATGAGGATACAATTTTATTACTTTTAACTAATGGTTCTGGTTTGACAATCTTGTAATTAAATGATTTCTCATATTTTATTAACAAATTAACATTTCCCTCTCTTTTATTTCCAAATCTAAAATTATTACTAACAAAAATAAATCTGGAACTTAATTTTTTATTTAAAGTTTGAGTAATAAAGTTTAGTGCTTTAGTTTTTGAAAATTTTTTATCAAATTTTTTTGTAATAACAAAATCTACTTTAAAATTACTAAGTAACTTAATTTTTTGATCAATATTAGAAAGTCGAAAATTTTTTAATTTTTTATTAAAAAACATCTTTGGCATAGGATCAAAATTTACAACACCAATCTTTAAATTATATTTTTTTTTATAGGACTTTGCTAATTGAAATAATTTTTGATGTCCTAAATGCATACCATCAAAATTACCTATTAGAATAATTGATCCTCTATGTGTTTTTTGAACATTAAAATTTGTATAATGCTTTACCATTTTAAATCTGACTGAATATAATTAACAATCGCCTCATACTCTTTTGTAACGCGTTCGATGCCTTTTTTTTTTATTTCATTTTTATGTATTCCGTTGCCGATTAGTAAAGAATCGTAATTTAAAAGATTTGCGCCCCTAATGTCAGTATTTAAATTATCGCCAATTGCTAATATTTTTTTATTTTTGTTATCAATCGATTGATTATAAACCTCAGGATGTGGTTTTCCAAAATATATTACTTCTCCACCCATTTTTTCAAAAACCATTGCAACAGAGCCTGCACATAACTCTCTAACTTCACCACGATCGACGATTAAATCTGGATTTGTACAAATCATTTTTTTATTAATATGTTTTTCGAGTAAATTTTTATAAAATTTTAAATCCTTATCTTGATCATCAAACAACCCTGTGCATAACAAATATTCACTATCAATAATATCCTCACACTTATTCTTCTCAATTAAATAAAATAGATCAAAATCTCTAGGTGGTCCTATGTGGTAAAACTTTTTCGATAAGAAGGATTTTTTCAAATAATTCAATGCAGCCTCTCCTGATGTAAATACATGATCTCTTAAAACTTTATCCATGCCCATTTTTTCTAGAAAATTTTGAACAGTTTTATTTGGTCTTGGTGCATTTGTTAAAAGTACGAGCATTTTCTCTTTTTTTAAAAGTTCCTCTAAAACAGCTATTGCTTTTTCATGGAGATTAATCCCATTATGAATAACTCCCCATAAATCTATATAAAAAAGATCATAATTATCAGCTATCGAATTTAGGCCATTTAAATCTAAATTTTTGGTCATATTTTAAGGTATAAACCATAAAATCTAGAATTTACTAACAATATTAACATTCTAATACTTTCTAATCTTGAAATAGGCTGTGAAATATCTATATGAAGCCAATATTTATAAAGAATTATAAAGGAGAATTTATGAAGTTTAAACCATTACATGACAGAGTTTTAATTGAAGTATTAGATGGTAGTGAAAAAACTGCTGGAGGAATAATAATCCCCGACTCAGCTCAAGAAAAACCTCAAGAGGGTAAAGTTGTTGCTGTTGGTGGTGGAGCAAAAACTGAAGATGGAAAAATAATTCCAATGGATGTTAAAGTTGGCGATAAAGTTTTATTTGGCAAGTGGTCAGGAACTGAAGTCAAAATTAATGGTAAAGAATACAGCATAATGAAAGAGTCAGACATTATGGGTATTTCAGGTAAGTAATTTAATTTAAAGGAGAAATATAATGGCAAAAATTGTTAAATTTGATGCTGAAGCAAGAGCAGCAATGATAAGAGGAGTAAATATCTTAGCTGACACTGTTAAAGTAACTTTAGGACCAAAAGGAAGAAATGTTGTAATGGATAAATCTTATGGTGCACCTAGAATTACTAAAGATGGTGTGTCTGTAGCTAAAGAAATAGACCTTGAAGATAAGTTTGAAAATATGGGCGCACAAATGGTTAAAGAGGTTGCTAGCAAAACTAATGATGAAGCTGGAGATGGAACTACTACTGCAACTATACTTGCACAAGCAATTGTCAAAGAAGGTGTGAAATATGTAACCGCTGGGATGAATCCTATGGATGTAAAAAGAGGAATTGATGCTGCTGTAGAAACAGTAAAAGAAAGTCTTGTTGGTTCTGCAAAAAAAGTGAAAGATAGCGATGAGATAGCTCAAGTTGGTACAATTTCTGCAAATGGTGATAAAGAAATCGGAACAATGATTGCTAAAGCAATGCAAAAAGTTGGAAACGAGGGAGTTATTACGGTTGAAGAAAACAAAGGTATTGAAACAGAATTAGATGTAGTTGAAGGTATGCAGTTTGATAGAGGATATCTATCACCATATTTTATCACAAACAGCGATAAGATGACTACAGAATTAGATAATCCATTTATTTTATTACATGAAAAGAAATTAACTAATTTGCAGCCAATGGTTCCTCTTTTAGAAGCTGTTGTTCAAGCTGGTAGACCATTAATGATTATTTCTGAAGATGTTGAAGGCGAGGCTTTAGCTACATTAGTGGTTAATAAACTAAGAGGTGGTTTAAAAGTTGTGGCAGTAAAAGCTCCAGGATTTGGTGATAGAAGAAAAGCTATGCTTGAGGATATTGCTATTTTAACAGGAGGTCAGGTTATATCTGAAGACTTAGGTATCAAACTTGAAAATGTTAAACTTGATGATCTTGGATCTTGTAAAAAGATAAAAGTTGATAAAGATAATAGCACTATTGTTAATGGAAGTGGTAAAAAATCGGATATTGAAGCTAGATGTGCATCTATCAAACAACAAGTTGAAGAAACTACTTCTGATTATGACAGAGAAAAACTTCAAGAAAGACTAGCTAAGTTAGCTGGTGGAGTTGCAGTAATTAAAGTTGGTGGTGCAACTGAAGTTGAAGTTAAAGAGAGAAAAGATAGAGTTGAAGATGCTTTGAACGCAACTAGAGCTGCTGTAGAAGAAGGTATTGTTACTGGTGGTGGTTGCGCACTTCTTTATGCTGCTCAAGAACTTGATAAGGTTAAAGCAAAAGGTGATGATCAAAAAGCAGGTGTCGATCTTGTAAGAAAAGCATTAGAGGCTCCAATTAGACAAATTACTAAAAATGCTGGTGTAGATGGTTCAGTAGTGGTTGGTAAATTATTAGAGCAAAAGAAAAAAACTCATGGTTACGATGCTCAGAATGAGGAATATTGTGATATGTTTGCAAAAGGTATCATAGATCCAGTTAAAGTAGTAAGAACTGCACTACAAGATGCTGCTTCGATTGCTGGATTATTAGTAACTACAGAAGCAATGATCGCTGATAAACCAGAGGAAAAAGATGCTGCTGGCGGAATGCCTGGTGGAATGCCTGGTGGTATGGGCGGCATGGGAGGAATGGGTGGAATGGGTATGTAATCACTCATTTACTTAAATTAATTCTAAAAAGGCCGTCTCAAGATGGCCTTTTTTTTATGTCAAGTTTAATCATGTCAAAAAGATATAGCGGTAAATCATTTAAAGACTCTAGTATTAAAAAAAAACCTAAATTGAGCTTTAAAGAAAAAAGAAAACTTAAAAAAGATAAGCAAAAAAAGACAAATTAATCCTGAATTTTTAAAATTATTCAAGCCAGTTGTGAGTTTTTTTGAGTTTTAATATCCTTTTAAATATGTATAAGAGCCAGAATTTATGAGCAATAATATTAGAAACATCACAATCATAGCTCATGTTGATCATGGCAAAACTACTCTAATTGATAATTTAATGAAACAAAGTGGTTCATTTAGAGATAATGAAGTTGTTGATGAAAGATTAATGGACTCAGGTGAGCTTGAAAAAGAAAGAGGTATTACAATTTTAGCTAAACCTGCATCAATAAATTGGAACAAATCAAGAATAAATATAATCGATACTCCAGGCCACAGAGATTTTGCTGCAGAAGTTGAAAGAGTTTTAAGTATGGCAGACGGAGCACTGTTATTAATTGACTCTGCAGAAGGCGTTATGCCTCAGACAAAATTTGTATTATCAAAAGCACTTAAACAAGGATTAAAGCCAATTGTTGTTATTAATAAATTAGATAAAGCTGATCAAAGGGCTAATGAGGTTTTAGATGAAACATTTGATTTATTTGTTAGCTTAGATGCAAATGAAGAACAATTAGATTTTCCAGTTCTCTATGCAAGTGGAAGATCAGGTTGGGCTGATCATGAAGTTGATGGTCCAAGAGAAAATTTAAATCCTTTGTTAGATTTGATTGTTGATCATGTAAAACCTGCTGAACTTGATAAAACTAAACCTTTTGCAATGTTATCAACACTACTTTATGCAGATAGTTTTTTAGGAAGAAGTTTAGTTGGAAGAATTACACAAGGTACCGCGAAAGCTAATCAATCTATAAAAGCAATCAATTTAAATGGTGAAAAAATTGATGAAGGAAAGTTAACAAAAATTTTTAGATATGAAGGAACAAAAAAAGTTCCAATAGATATTGGTGAGGCTGGAGATATTGTAGTTGTTGCTGGGTTAGAAAAAGCAAACGTTGCTGATACAATATGTGACCTAGAGGTAAATGAACCAATCCCTGCTACACCAATAGATCCTCCTACAATGTCAATTACAATTACAGTAAATACTTCACCTTTAGCTGGAACTGAAGGTAAAAAATTAACCAGCACACAGATACGAGATAGATTAATTCAAGAGTCACAAAATAATGTTGGTATTACATTTTCAGAAAACGAGGGAAAAGACTCTTTTGTTGTTAGTGGTAGAGGTGAACTAATGTTAGAAATTCTTTTAACTCAAATGAGAAGAGAAGGTTTTGAAATGACAGTCAGCCCTCCAAAAGTTTTATACAAAACTGATGAAAGTGGAAATAAACTTGAGCCGATTGAAGAAATTACTATGGACCTTGATGAAGAACATTCATCAAAAGTAATCGATTCAATGAACAGAAGAAAAGGGAAACTAATAGAATTAAAAGATACAGGAATTAACAAAAAAAGATTAATTTTTCACGCACCTACTAGAGGCCTAATGGGATACACAAGTAGATTTCTTACGCTTACAAAAGGAAATGGGGTGATCAACAGAATATTCCATAGCTATGGTCCTTTTGAAGGAGAAATGGAAGGTAGAAGAAATGGAGCGTTAATCTCAATGGAACAAGGAAAAGCTGTTGCTTTCGCAATCTTCAACTTACAGGCTAGAGGAGAAATGTTTGTTACACATAATGACTCTGTTTATCCTGGAATGATTGTTGGTCTTTCGCCTAAACCAGGAGACATGATCATTAATGTAATGAAGGGTAAAAAATTGACCAATATGAGAACTCAAGGCACTGATGAGAATGTTGTACTTACACCTGTAAGAAAAATGTCAATTGCAGAACAATTAAGCATGCTTAATACTGATGAAGCTTTAGAGATAACTCCAGACTCATGTAGATTGAGAAAAGCAATTCTAGATCCACACGAAAGAAAAAAAAGCGAAAAAGCTATAGCTGCAGCTTAATCAAAAGTTTTATCAACTAAATAAAGTCCTAAGGCAACGCAAGGACCTATGCCAAATGCGAACAATAAAGTTCCAATTCCTACTGTTCCTCCTAAATACCATCCAATACTAACAACTGAAATTTCTAATGTTCCTCTTACAACAGCTATAGGAAAATTAGTTAATTTTTGTAATCCTATCATAAGCCCATCTCTAGGACCGGCTCCTAAATTTGATACTAAATAAATACCCCCACCTATTCCAACTATGATTACAGAAATCATAGCTAAAATTAATTGATGTATATAATTTGATGGTGTTGGAACATATTTGATACAAAGATCAATCATCATTGCAATTATCAAAGCATTAAATATTGTACCCATTCCTGGTTTTTGACCAAGAGGGATCCATAAAATTAAAACACCAATACTTATTAATAATGTGATAGTTCCAATACTTAAATTAACATTTAAAGAAATACCTTGGGCTAAAACACTCCAGGGAGATGCTCCAGTGAATGAAACAATCAACAATCCCTCACCTAATCCAAATAAAGACAAACCAAAACATAAGAAAAAAAATGTAGAAAACTTTGGTTTAAAATTAAATGGTTTTTCTGAGCTCCATTTTACTTTTGGAATTTTTTTTATTTTTAAAAACATAATTGTAATAAACTATATCTATTAATGAAAAATTCTAATATTGTAACTAGCAAATGAAAAAGTTTGCAATTGCTTTACTTGTTGTATTTTTCTCATCAATTTCTTTAGCTCATATTGGTCATTATAACAAATTTGACAAAATAGAAATGGAGATCTTGAGAAATAATGAAGTTATTGGGTACAACAATTATTTTTTTAAAAGAGATGGTGAAAAAACTATAGTAAAAAATCAATACAAATTTGAAGTAAAATTACTATCAGTGGCAATATTTAAAGTAGAGGGATATGGAGAAGAAATTTATTTAAAAGATAACTTAATATCTTTTCAATCAAAGACACTTCAAAATAAAAAAGAAAAATTTGTAAACTTAAAACTGGATAAAAATAATAAAAAGTTTGACATCAAAGGGTCTTCATATTCAGGTAAAGCTTCTATAAAAAATATTATTGGAAATTGGTGGAGTCATAGAATTTTACAAGCAGAAAGCCAAATAAGTCCTATTTCTGGAAGTATAAAAGAACAAATAGTTACTTTTATTGGCAAGGAGAATATTTCAATTAATGACAAAAAATACGAAACAGATCATTTCAAACTTACATCTAAAGATATGTCTCTTCCTGAAGATAAAAAATTAAATTTTGATATTTGGCTTGATAAAAAAACTTCAGTTATTGTCAAAGTTACATATGAGAGAATGGGAAATTGGGAATATCGTTTAAAAAATCTTAAATAAAATTATTTATTTATTTTTTTAAAGAGATCGTTTGCACTTATCCATCCAGCTTCTACTCTTGGACCTACAAACCAATCTGCACAAACTCCAAAATTTAATTTATTATTCCAATAACTTTTAACCTTTAATGGTCTTGAGTTTGAAGAATATTTCCAACCATGATTTAATGAGGTTAATATTTTTGTTTTTTTAATTCCAGTAAGTTTAAAAAATTTATCAATTAATATCTTAGAGTTTTTTTCTTTATTTTCTCTATTTTTATTTATTTTTTTGTTTGCCCATATGTTTGTACTTTGTAAAGTCCATAAATCATTATTACTTTTAAATCTTTTTTTACTATTTTCTTTAGCGGCCCATCCTAAAATTTTATCGTTAAATAAATAACTTGATACATTTTTATTAATTTTTTTAATTTCAATCATGACTGTAATATTTGCATCCATTTTAATTTTTTGTTTGATGAACGGATCTTTTATAAATTTTTTTGATAATTTTTTTAATTGTGGAAATGGACAAGTTAATATTAATTTATCATAATATTTTGTTTGGTTGTTTTTAAAATCTAATTTCCATTTATTTTTAATATATTTAATCTTTTCTAACTCACTTTGAAAATTACAATTTATATTTTTTATTAAATGTTTGCTAATATCGTTGTTGCCTTTGCGGCCAATTATTTTAACATGATTTTTATTTTCTTTTTTTAATCTATTTAAAAAAATATGTTTGCCAGTCCATTTTTTTAGAATCTTTTTTTTACTTAAATCTGTAATAAATTTTTTAAATTGAATTGATTTTGGAGAAATATATTGTGCACCATGATCGAATCCTTTTGACTTATTTAATCTTTTAAAAGAAGATCTACCACCTGGACCTCGAGCTTTGTCATAAATGTGTACAGAATTTTTTTTACTTAATAAATTAGCTATTGTTGCTCCAGAAATTCCAGAGCCAATAACACAATAACTGCTCATTTTCCTGCAACAGTCATTCCTTCTATCATCATAGTAGGTGAATTGACTGAATATTCAAATTCTAAATCATTAGCTAAAATTATATTTTTAAACATATCCTTAAAGTTACCAGCAATTGTTATTTCATTTACTGGATATTTAAATTCTCCGTTTTCAACTAAAAAACCAGTGGCACCTACTGAATAATCTCCTGTTACTAGGTTAGATCCGTGACCAATAGTTTCAGTAATATAAAGGCATCTTGAATTTTTTTTTAGAAGATCTTTGTAACTTATATTTCCGTTTTCAAAGTAAAGATTGGTGGTTCCACCACTTCTTCCATTTGATTTTAAATTCAATTTTTTTCCATTGTATGTGTCCACAAAATAGTTTTTAAGTATTCCATTTTCTATAAGTTGTAATGTGTTTGAGTTTACACCCTCTGAGTCAAAATTTTGAGAACCCATTCCTTTAATTATGTCTGGTTTATCAATTACATTTATTGAATTTGCAAAAACCTGTTGATCAATTTTATCTTTTAAAAATGAAGTGCCTCTTGAAATTGCAGATGCAGATATTGCACTTGCAAAAGCACTTAACATTCCTTTTGAAATTCTTTTATCAAAAATTATGCTTATCTTCTCGCTTCCAATTTTGTTGGGACTCAATTTTCTTATAGTTTCATTAGCTGCCTTATTGCCAAGATCTGTTGCTTGCTTAATATCAGATAAATGACGTTTACTAGAGAATTCGTAATCTCTTTCCATGCTATTTTCATCTTTTGCAACTGTTACGCAAGAAGCGGTAAAAGATGAAGTTTTATAGCCGTCACAAAAACCCTCACTATTAGCTAGGATAAAATTAGATTTATTTTCAGTAAAACTAGATTCTGTATTTATGATTTGATTATCTGATGAGGCAGATTCCTCTAAATCTTTTAAATATTTTATTTTTTTTTCATTTTCGAATCTTGTCTCATCATACAAATTAAGATTGCTAATTTGTTTAGCTAATAAATTTTTATCAGGTAAAGAATTAAATTCGTCCTCTGGTGTAATTTTTGTAGTTTCAAAGCACTTTTCTATTAAAGTTTTTATGTTTTCATCTAGTAAATTTGAAGATGAAATTGAAGATCTTCTTTTACCTAAATAAGTCTCTATACTTAATGCCAATCCATCTGATCTATCTGAGGCATCTAAGGATTTATTTCTAAAATTAACTGTTTCTGAAATTGAGTGACCTACTGTAACACTTGCATCAGTTGCTCCCATTTTTTTTGCTAAATCTAAACAGTATGAAGCTTTCGATTTTAGAAATTCTTGATCCTTAATCATAATACTTTAAAGTTTTGTTCCACCAACCGTCATTTTATCGATTAAAATTGAAGGTTGAGCTACTCCTACGGGAACTCCCTGCCCTGCTTTTCCACAAGTTCCTATACCAGGATCCATCATCATATCGTTTCCAACCATTGAAACTTCTTTAAGTATTGATGGTCCATCACCAATTAGAGTTGCTCCCTTAATTGGAGAACCAATTTTACCATTATTTATTTCGTAGGCTTCTGTGCAATTAAATACAAATTTTCCAGAAGTAATGTCTACCTGCCCTCCTCCAAAACTTACTGCAAAGATACCTTTATCAACAGATTTTATCATTTCATCCTGTGTTTGATTACCACTTAACATCATTGTGTTTCTCATTCTTGGTAAAACAATATGTCTATAATTTTCTCTTCTCCCAGAACCAGTTGATTTTGTATTCATTAATCGAGCATTATGTCTGTCTTGCATAAAACCTTTAAGAATACCTTTTTCAATTAAAACTGTTCTTTCAGTTGGGGTTCCTTCATCGTCAATAGTTAAACTTCCTCTTCTATTATCTATTGTTCCATCATCTACAATTGTTACTCCTTCACTAGCAACTTTTTGACCCATAAGATTATGAAATGCTGAAGTTTTTTTTCTATTAAAATCTCCTTCAAGACCATGGCCGATTGCTTCATGAATTAATATTGCTGGCCAACCAGGTCCTAAGACCACCTTCATTTCACCAGCAGGTGCGGGTTTACTTTCTAAATTAACTGACGCTATTCTTAGAGCTTCCTCACAAACATTTTTCCAATTATCATTTTTTAAATAATCATCATAAGATTGTCTACCACCAATACCATAAACACCTGTTTCTTTTCTGCCATTTTTTTCCAACATTACAGATACATTAAATCTAATTAATGGACGCACATCAGTGATCACTTCTCCACCTGATCTAATAATTTCTATCGATTTTTGCTCACCAGCAAAACTAGCTGTAACTTGTTTTACTGACCCATCTTTTTTTCTTAAAAAATCATTTACTTTATTCAAAATCTCTAATTTTGACTTCAAAGTTTTTTGTTCAATTGGATTAATATCCTCGTACAATTTCTTGTTTGTTTTTGGTATTTCATGATTATAAGTACCTTTAATTGATTTTAGAGTTGACTTAAGATTTTCTGATGAACTTTTTAATGAGTCTTTTGATATTTCATTTGAATATGAATAAGCAACAACCTCGTCCGAAATAGCTCTAAATCCAAATCCTAAATCAGAACTATAATTTGAACTCTTAATTTTGTTATCATCAAGTAGAATTGACTCCGATTTAGATTCCTCTAAATACAACTCACCATCATCACAATTTTTTAGGGTTTCAGATACTATTTTATCTGTATCTTGTCTTGTTAAATCAGATTTATTAAAGAAATTACTCATACACCCTAAATAGTGGTTTGTTGATAATTTTCAACTGATCATTTTACGCATGTACAATTTCTTAGTAAAAGTTAATTATTGTTAAATGAGGGTATATTTTAATAATTCTTGTAAAATCTGTAGATCGGAAATTAACTTATATAAAAAAGAAAATATCAAAGATATTGACTGGATAGATATAACTAATAATTCAGATGCTGAAAAAGAAACATCTAGAAATGATAAAGAATTGTTAAGAAGACTACATGTGAAAGAAAATGGTAAAATTATTCAGGGCGCAGAAGCATTTCTTTATGTTTGGAAAAAAATTCCAAAATATAAATTTTTATATAAATTTTTTAAATTACCAATAATTTTCATAATCTTTAAATATGTGTATGAAATGATTGCCTTTTTTTTATATTTAAAAAATAAAAAGCAACTCAAAAACTAAGTTAAGAAAAATATTAAAAATTCGCTCAGTAAAGACATAGATAGCAAAAACATTATTAATAAGATTGAGTACATCAAAGTTATAACTCTATTTCTTTTTCTCCTCAATCTAACAAAAGTTTTATCATCAAGATCTGAGATATCTCTTTCACCTATAACTGGATAATCATAACTCCATCGCCAGGTAGACTGACCTAACCTAGAGTCAAGACTATTAAAATATCTTATCCAAGCTAGGACATATCTAAATATTAAATACAAAATGATCATTAATACAGATGAAAATAACATCTTAAATGATACTTAATTATTTAAGATAATTTAATTGATATTTTTGGCTCTTTTTCTTCCAATTAGTTGAGTAAGTGCGTCAACCATAGTATCTGAAGCCTTAAATATTTCATTATTTTTAAATTCATGAGAAATATTTTTTTCTGGATTAGTTTTATCTTCAATAACTATTCCTTCATCTGGTGAATTATTTTTTATGTAAATTAATAAAAGCCATTCATCATCTAAGGCTTCATCCCATTTAACAAATATTTCTCCTGTTTCAAATCTTCTGTCTATACATCTAAAGATAGACATATGTCTTGTTATGTGTCTTTTGTTTAATTGAAATACTAAACTGCTAGCACTTCTGTAAAAGCTTTCAAGAGCAAACTCAATTTTCTGTCTAGCTAAAGTATATTCTTTTTCTTTTTGTAAAAGTGTTTCTCTATCTTCATCTCCTTGAATTTTAACTCCTAAAGCCTCTACTCTTTCTCTAATTTTTTGATCTCTTATAATTCGATATTTTTCTTTTAATTTTTCTATTCTTTGTTGTAAGCCAGCATAATCCTCTCTTTTTTCTCTTAAGGAAATTTTTTCCAATTTCTCTAATTCTTTAATCTCTCTAACTCTAAACTTCTCAATTTGCTTATCTAATTTTAATTGTTGTAAAAATTGCTTTTGTTTTTCTGCTTGTTCAATTCTTATAAGAGCTTGTTCTTTTCTTAAGAATAATTTTATTTCTTTTGTTCTTTGTTTTTCTAATCTAATTTCATCTTTTAAAGCTTGTTCTTTTAATTTAACTTTTAATTCAGCCTCTTTTTGCTTTTCTTTTGCAGTTTCAATCTTTTCTAATCGTTCTTTTTCTTGTTTTTCTAATTTTAACCTTCTAGCTTCATCTTTTTTTAGAATTTTATACTGTGAAATTGTGTCAGCTATTTTATCAAAAAATGCCTGGATATATTTTTCGAAACCAAAATTTAATCTAAACTTAAATTCGGGCTTTAGAGAATTTTGAAAGTTAACTACCTTTAAAAGAAAATCTGGTTTCTTTAGTATAGTAGATTTAAACTTTTTTGAAATCTTTCTTGATTGTTTTAGTTTTTTTGATTTTTTTTGTTTTTTATTTTTTTGTTTTCTACGATTATTATTTTTTTTTACAGATTTGTTTTTAATCTTAAATTTATTTGGCTTTTTAGATGTTTTTTTAACTTTTTTTTTAATTTTTCTTTGATTTTTAGAAGTACTTTTTTTTAATTTTTTTTTCTTTTTTTTCATTTTAAGGAAATTAATTTCTACCAATTATTTATTGATAAATATAGTCTCTTGTAACAGGTGTAGAAGAATAATTCTTTGTTAATTGAAATTGGTATACAACTTGATCACCCCATTTAAATGCCATCTCACAACCAGCAAGATAAAATTCCCACATCCTAAAAAATCTTTCATCAAACATTTCAATTATTTTGTCTTTATTTCGAATGCAATTTTCTTTCCAGTGTCTTAGTGTATGTGAGTAATGAAGTCTTAAAACCTCAATATCTGCAACAATTAAGCCTGCTTTTTCAATTGGTGTTGTTACCTCACTTAAACTTGGAGTATATCCTCCTGGAAAAATATACTTAGTGATCCATGGATGTGGATCTCTTGGTGGATTTACTGATCCTATAGTATGAATTAATGATACTCCATCATCTTTTAAAAGTTTTTCAACTTGTGAAAAAAATGTTTTATAAAATTTTCTTCCTACATGTTCAAACATCCCAACACTGACTATTCGATCAAATTTTTCATTTAGCTCTCTATAATCCATTAACTTAAAGTCTAATTGATTTTCTAAATTAAGTTCTTTTGCTCTTTTCTTGCAGTAATTAAATTGATTTTCTGAAAGTGTAATACCTGTTACTTCGCAGTTTGCACTTTTTGCAATATCTATTGCTAGAGAACCCCAACCACATCCAATATCTAAAACTTTTTGATTTGGTTTTATGTTAAGTTTTTTTATTATATGTTGAATTTTATTATTTTGTGCAGTTTCCAATGTATCTGTTTCATTTTTAAAATATGCACATGAATATTGTCTTTTAGGATCTAAAAATAAGTCATAAAGATTATCCGAAATATCATAGTGATGAGAAACATTCATCTTTGATTTTTTTATAAAATTAAAATTAGTTAAATATCTATATGAACCTCTTAATCGATTAATTAAATAACTAAAAAAATTTAAGTCTCCTCTTCCAAAGTTCATCAAAGAAAGATCCAAAAAATCAGTTAGTGTTCCATTTTCAATAATTATTTCACCATCTGTATATGCTTCACCAAAATATAAATCTGGATGAAATAGCAACTTATAATGAAGATTTTTATTTAAAATTTTAAGTTTTATTGGGTTTTCACTTTTTGGATTTCCAATAATGTAACTTTTTGAATTAGCATCAACTAATATAAATCCATCTTTTTTAAAAACATTATTTAAAAATCTAGCTAGTTGCATCTATGCCGCCTTAGTATTTTTTAATGAAAAATTTAATTTCTCTAAATTATTAATTAAATCTGATTCATCTTTAGAATCTAAAATGCTAAGTGGTGGTAAAAGATTTTTATAATATATTTCTTTTTTACTAAAGTATGTGTGTAAACCCGAAATTAAATTGTATTTTTCAAATTCGGCTCTTACATCACAAAGATTTTGATTTACTGTCTGATCATTTCCATCATTAAAATCATCATAAACTTTTCTTGCTAGTGTAGAAGTAGCATTGCATGTAGCTGTAATAATTCCAGAACAACCTAATTGAAGTCCTTTAAATAATTTAGATTCTGACCCAGGCAAAACTGAAAAATTATCAATTTTTAAGTTTTCAAAAAGATTGTAAGAACTATCTTTTACTCCAATAATATTTTTTGGATATTTTTTTACTAACTCTTCAATACATTCAATACTAAACTTATAACCACAGAGTTTTTCAAAATTATATAGTACTATTTCACAATCAGAAATGACCTCTACTATTTTGCTATAAAATTCTATTACTTCTTTATCTCCATATTTATAGTAAGCAGGCGGCATAATTAAGAATTTGTTAAAACCTAAAGATTTAGAAACCCTCATCAAATTAATTGATTCACCCAAAGAATTTAAACCAGTGCCAATAATATACTTTTCTTTATATTTGCTTGAAGTCAGATGATTTAACAAATTAATTTTTTCAGAAACAGGTATAAGTTGAGCCTGACCTGTACTTCCAAATATAGCTGCTCCGTGACAACCATTGTCTATAACCATTTCTGCGTGCTGAATGGTTTTTCTAATATCAAGCGTCAAATCATCATTTAAGATCGACATTGAGGCCGCATAAATGCCTTTAATTTTACTCATAATAAAAATTTATATAAAAATATTAATTAGTAAAGTTTATAAATTAATTATGAAAATATTAGCTATTCAAAACAGGATGGGCATAGGTGATACGGTAATTTTTCTACCTTTTATTAAAGCCATTTCAAAAAAATTTGGAGCACCTGTTAGTTTGTTGGTTAAAGAAAATTCAAAAGCTAACGAGTTTTTAAGTCAAACAAATTATATTGATGAAATAATTAACTTAGAAAGAGACAATAAAATAAATCAGAAACATGATGGTTTTAAAGGATTTTTCAAATTAGCAAGCGATATAAAAAAATATAATTTTGATAAAGTTTTTATATTCAATTCTTCTTTGAGATATAACTTAATTTCTAGATTGGCAGGAGTTAAAGAAATATTTCAATACCCATTATTTGAAAAACAAAATCAACACATCACTGAGCCGGCCAAAGCTATAATAAAAAAATATTTAGATATCGAAACTATTGATAACCCAGAAATTCAAATTGATAATAGTCTAGTTCAAAAAACAGCAGTAAACTTTAATATTAATAATGATGAACTTAATATTTTGTTGGGTGTTGGTGGTTCAGGTCCAACAAAAAGAATACCATCAAAAACTTTTCTAGATGTAATGGAAAAATTAGAAGCTTTTAAAAAATGTAGATTTTTTTTAGCTGCAGGTAAAAGTGAAGATGAACAAAAAATTTTAAGCGAATTATATAATACAAAATTTAAAGAAAAATGTGTTGCTCTAGACAATCTTAATATAAGAGAAATTTTACCTGTTATTAAAAATTGTAATGTTGCAATATGCAATGATACAAGTTTCTCACATTTATCATCAGCATTAGGAATTAAAACAATTACACTAATGGCAGATACTCCATTAATTTATGGTTCTTACAATACAAATATGTATCCAATTATTCCTGATGGAGAAATTACAGTTTCTCACAATACGCGCGGTAAAGACAAAATTAATCCAAATAAAATCTGCGAAAAGCTATTATCAATAATTAATTAAGAAATATCTTTAAGTACTATCTCTTTAGCTTCATTAACAATAGCTGATAATCTTGAAGTTTCTGGAGAAATATCAGGGTGAATTTTTTTTTGAATTTTTTGGTAAGCTTTGTTTAGTGCTTCTTTGGTCGGTTTTTTATTAATATCTAAATTTAAAATCTTATATGCCTCAGATATTGATAATGATGAAGAGTTATTATTTTGATATTGATTAAAAGAAAATCTTCCAGAATTTCTTAAAGTTTGAATAAGTCTATAAAGAGAAAGCAATTGAATCAATGATAACCCTTTAAGTTTAACTAAAGCAAGGCTTGCAAGAGTTAATGGCAATGTGAGCAGAAATTTTCCACCAATAGCAAATAAAACTGCTAATAAGGCCAACAATAAAATTGTTATCAGCCTCACTCCTTTTGACATCTTTTTTGCAGAAATATTTGACCACCATCTCAATAAAAAATATAAGATGACTAAAATTACAAGTAGATAAATAATAATATTCATATATTTCCTTATTAAATGAAAGTACCACAACTTAAAAAAAAACTAGAGATAAAAACTTGTCACAATATTGATTGGGAAGACAATTACAGCTGGATTCATCAAGATAATATTTTGGAAGTTCTCAGAGATAAAAGCAAGTTAGATCCTGAAGTGAAAAAATATTTAGAAGATGAAAATGCCTACTCAGAGCATCATTTAAAAGATACAAAAGATATCCAAAAAAAATTATTTGATGAGATTAAAGGAAGAATTAAATTAGATGATGAATCTTTGCCCTATAAAGATCACACCTATGAGTATTGGACAAAAACTACATCAAAAGGAAATTATTCCATAAAACTTAGAAAAAAAATTGGTTCAGAAAATATTGAGGAAATATGGAACGGAGATAAAGAAAAGGAAAAACTTAAAACTGAATATTTTGGAGTTGGAGATTTAGAAGTAAGTAACAATGACAAATATCTAGGATACTCTTTAGATCTTAAGGGATCTGAATATTATACAATTTATTTAAGAGATATAAAAACAAACAAAATAATTTCAAAAGAAATTGCAGAAACATCAGGGGGAATAACATTTAGTCTGGATGATAAATATATTTTTTATTCTAAACTTGATGAAAATCATAGAGCAAGAACAATATACAGGCATAGAATAGGTGATTTTGAGGGCAAAGATGAATTAATATTTGAGGAGAAAAGCGAGGCTTTTACAGTAGGAATTGGAAAAAGCTCAGATGAAAAATATTTTTTTATAAATACTTCTGACCATAATACTTCAGAGCAATATTACTTTAAATCAGATGAATTAAATCCATCTCCAAAACTTATTATTAAAAGAGAAAGAGGTGTTCTGTATTCTGTTAATTCATGGGATGGTAAATTTTATAATCATACAAATAAAAATGCTGAAGACTTTAAAATTGATATTTGTTTTAATTTAGAAAATCAAAATTGGCAAACATATATTTCAGCAAAAGATGAAGTTTTAATTGGTGGATTAACATTCCTTAAAAATTGGATTATTCGTGGTGAAACATCTGATGCACTAGATAAATTATTTGTCAAAAATATTTCTACAAATATAGAAGAAGAATTAATTTTTTCTGATGAATCTGTTTATGTTCCAGGAGTAAGCTTAACTCAAAAAGATAGAAATACTGATGAAGTTTATTTAGGATACTCATCACCCAAAACTCCTTCTAGAGTGTTTAAATATAATTTAGCAACAAAATCTAAAGAACTTGTGAAAGAGCAAGAAATTCCTTCTGGTCATAATAAAGATGACTATATTGTTGAGAGAGTTGAGTTTAAATCTCATGATGGAAGAATGGTTCCGTTAACAATTACTAGACACAAAAAAAACTAAAATTGATGGGTCTGCAAATGTTTTATTATATGGATATGGGTCTTATGGAAATTCTATGTCCCCAAGTTTTTCTTCTACAAGACTAAGTCTTATCAATAGAGATATAATTTGGGCTACAGCTCACATTAGAGGTGGTATGGAAAAAGGTATGAAGTGGTGGAAAGAGGGAAAATTAACTAACAAAAAAAATACTTTTGAAGATTATATCTACGCAGCAAAATATTTGATCGAAAAGAATTATACGTCAAAAGGAAATATTATTGGAATGGGTGGATCAGCTGGAGGATTATTAATGGGAGCTGTAGTCAATCAATCTCCTGAATTATTTTTAGGAATTATTATGGCTGTTCCCTTTGTAGATTCTTTAACAACAAATCTTGATCATTCTTTACCTTTAACTGTGGGAGAATTTGATGAATTTGGAAATGCTAAAGAGAATAAAGAGCATTTTGATTATATTTTTTCATATGCACCCTATAACAATATTAAAAAAATGGATTATCCACATGTTTTTATTACAACAAGTTTAAGTGATAATAGAGTTTTATTTGATGAACCTGCAAAGTTCACAGCAAAACTTAGAGACTATAAAACGGACAATAATTTACTTCTTTTAAAAACCGAAATGAATGCTGGTCATGGTGGAAAATCTGGAAGAGATGGCGCAATAGAAGAAATAGCTATTGACTATGCATTTGCATTAAAAATTTCTAAAAAAATTTAGTACATTTTAAATCTTGAAAAAAACAAATTAATCCCCATATAAGTTTAGTAAGTCGCCTAATGGGGCTTGCAAAAATAAACTTGCTTAACAAAGGAGGATATTATGACAAGTAAGGATCTATCTATATTTAACTCACTTAGACCTTTTTCAATTGGTTTTGACGACATGTTTGACCAATTTGAAAATATGCTAGGTAATGGAAATTTGACAATGCAGTCAAATTACCCACCTTACAACATCCGAAAGACTGGTAAGGACAATTATGCGATCGAAGTAGCATTAGCTGGTTTTAGTAAAAAGGACGTTGAGGTTGAGTTCGAGGATAATTTATTAACTGTTAGAACTAAACAAATTAATAAATCTGAGGACAGTGATGATAATGGAGAAATTATTCATAAAGGTATTTCTCAAAGACAATTTGCAAGATCATTCACTATAGCTGATGATGTAAAAGTTAATGGTGCTGAACTTAAAGATGGTCTTTTAACAATATCTTGTGAAAGAATAATTCCAGAACATAAAAAAAAGAAACTTATTGAAATTAAATAAGTCTTAACCTTGCTTGTGGGGATTTCTCCCCACAAGTTTAAATTAATTATTTCTTTGCCATTATGGCATTCAAAGCAAATGCTAATAATCCAGCAGGTATAAGTCCGGTTGTTAAAAGTAGTTTTAAACTTATTCCAAAATCTGGAATATTTTTTACAAAATCTGGCAACAGTGACATTCCAATTCCAAAAGATAGAGAAAGAGCTAAGATTAATAAATTTCTTTGATCCATTTCTGCCCTTGAAATCAATTTAATACCAGCAGCTACAATCATACCAAACATAATGATTGCTGCTCCACCTATTACGGACTCTGGCATCGCTGCTATTATTCCACCTAATTTTGGAAATAATCCCATAAGAACCAAAACTATTCCAGCTATAGTTCCAACGTGTCTACTTACCACTCCTGTAAACGCAACTAGTCCAGCATTTTGCGAATAAGATGTATTTGGCATTGCATTAAATATTGCGCCAAATGCAGTACCAACACCATCTGCCATAATCCCACCTGATATTTCTTTATCTGTTGCCTCTCGTTTAGCACCACCCATTGTCGTAGCACTAATGTCTCCAATTGTTTCAATTGTTGTAACAACTGACATAAACAACATTAGAATTATTGCACCCGGTACAAAATCAATTCCATATTGAAGTGGCATTGGAAATGCAAACCATGCTGCAGATGCAATTTTACCATAG
>CACNTB010000003.1 GCA_902623305.1 uncultured Pelagibacteraceae bacterium | reverse complement strand
ATACATTTTATCTTCCGAAAATCTTGGTATGGGCACAGGTAATAATTTGGGTATAAAAAATGTAAAAACAAATTTTGCATTAATTCTTAATCCAGATGTAATTCTAGAAAGAGACACTATTAATGAGTTAATAAAGGGATCAAAATTACTTAAAGATTTTGCTATACTTGCTCCTATTTCATCTAACAAAGAATACCCAAACTACAAACTGTTAAAAAAAAAACTAATATCTATTGATGAACCATTTCAAGTAAAAAGTGTAGATGGTTATGCTATGTTATTGAATTTAAAAAGATTGAATAGTTTTGAAAACTTTTATTTATTTGATGAAAATTTTTTCCTTTTTCTTGAAAATGATGATCTTTGTAAAAGAATAAATGAGATAAACCAAAAAATTTATATCGTTCCCAAATCTAAAATTAATCACCTTGGTGGGAAAGCTGTAAATAAAATATATGAAAATGAGATTGAAATCTCTAGAAATTGGCATTGGATTTGGTCAAAGTTTTATTTTAATAGAAAACATTATGGTTATATTTTTGCAATAATAGATGGTCTCCCGATTTTTTTTTCTGCTACTACAAAATATTTTTTTTATTCAATATTTAAAAATCATTTAAAAAAAAAAATTTATTTTAATAGATGTCATGGCTATCTTGCTGCAATGATGGGAAAAAAATCTTCCTATAGACCTAAAATCAAAAATTAGTGTCCAGGAAATTCAATTAAACTTTTAATTTTATAGCCTTTTTTACTTAGAGCGTCACTTCCACCTAAATCGAACAAGTTTATTACAAATATAAATGCAACAACATTACCTTTTGAAATTTCAACAAGTTTTGCCGCTGCTTCAGCGGTTCCTCCGGTTGCAATTAAATCATCTATTATTAAAACTGAGTCATTTTCTCTAATAGAATCTTTATGTACCTCAATAGTGGCTTTTCCATATTCTAATTCAAAATCAACTGAGTGCACATCAGCTGGTAATTTGTTTTTTTTTCTTAGCATTATAAAAGGTTTTTTTAAAATATATGAAACAGCCGATGCAAAGACAAATCCTCTAGACTCAATTGCTGCTATTTTATCAACATTAAACTCCTTAGAGTGAATCACAATTTTATTAATAGTTTCTGCAAATGCATTTTCATTTTTTATTAGAGTAGTAATATCTCTAAATAGAATACCTTTTTTAGGATAATCAGGTATTGATCTAATATAATCTTTTAAGTTCATAATAGTTAATTATAAAAGTATAAATAAATATATTTTTAATTATGACAACAAATAAATTAGCAATTATTGGTGGCAGTGGTCTTTATGATGTTGAGGAATTCAAAGAAAGAGAATTACTTGATTTAAAAACTCCTTGGGGAAAACCATCTGATCAAATCCTAAAAACCAAATACAATAGTAAAGAAGTTTACTTTTTACCTAGGCATGGCAGAGGACATTTTATTTCTCCAACAAATATAAATTTTAGGGCAAATATAGATGCACTTAAGCAATTAGGCGTAACAGATATTGTTTCTGTTTCTGCTGTGGGCTCGCTTAAAGAAGATTTGCCTCCTGGAAAATTTGTAATTATAGACCAATTTGTTGACAGAACTTTCGCAAGAAATAAAACTTTTTTTGATGATGAGATTGTTGCTCATGTATCAATGGCTTATCCAACATCAATCGGTTTAATGAACGCTTGTGAAGAGGCTATAAAAAAATCAGAAATAGATTATCAAAGAAATGGAACTTATGTTGTTATGGAAGGACCACAATTTTCTACATTAGCTGAGTCTAATTTATATAGATCATGGAAAGCAGATGTGATTGGTATGACCAATATGCCTGAAGCAAAATTAGCAAGAGAAGCAGAAATAAGATATGCATCTGTTTCAATGGTCACCGATTTTGATTGTTGGCATCCTGATCATGAAAATGTTGACGTTAAGAAGGTGATTAAAGTATTATTGAATAATGCTGAAAAAGCAAAAACTATGATTAAAAATTTAATTGATAATTTTGAAAATTATATTGATCCAAATGATCCAACAAACAATTGTTTGGATGTTGCAATAATTACTGATCCTGAAAAAAGAACTCAAAAAACAAAAGATAAATTAAAAACAATTGCGGGAAGGGTGCTTAACAAATGAAAAAATATTTATTTGGTTTTCTAATTATTTTTTTATTTTCTAGCCCTTTACATGCAGATAAATTGCTTAAAAGTGGTTTTCTTAGTGGTGAGTGGAAATTAAATACTGATTTTGAGGTAAAAGATCCAAAAAATAAAATTCTAATAATTTATAATCATGGTCAAGATGATCATGATAAACCCTCAAAAAATTGTGTATGGAAAAATAATATTCGAAATATTGCTTCTTTGTCAGGTAAAAAAGTAAAAGATAAAGAGGTTTTAGTATATAGCTTTTGTACAGATCATTTGGGTGGTGATGATTGGAAAAGACTTTGGAAAAAAAAATTTGATTTTCCATATAAAGGAATAACTAAATTAGATAAAAGGGTTGACGCTAATTTAGATTTAATTAAAAAATTTGTAGAATTGGGTATACCAAATAACCAAATATTTATGGCAGGACAATCATGTGGAGGTTGGGCAACCATGATGTTGATTTCAAAATATCCTGACAAGGTTGCTGGAGGAATTTCTACTCACCCTGCTTGTTATGGAAAATTGTCTAAAACATATAAAGTTAAAAAAGTTGGAATAGAAAAAGCTTTAGAAAAATTTAAAAAGAAAAAACCTGGACCAGCAGTTTTAAGAGAAAATCAAATTAAAGATATTAGTAAAGCAAAAAATCTTCCTATTTTAGTTTTTACTCATCCCAAAGACCCTTATGATGGATTATTGTCTGATTGGGTAGAAGAAATACCAGGCGTAAAAAGAATTGTAATTAGCGAAGACTTTAAAATTAACAATAAAAAATGCAGTAGAATTGGAATAAATAGTGGAGAAAGATGGGAAGAAAAAGTTAAAAATGGACATTACATGGCTTTAGGAGATTGTTTTCAATATTATAATCCTACAATTTTAGATTTCATAGAGTCGAAAATTTAATGAAAATCGATGGAAAAGAGTATCGAACTATTTGGTTTGAAAATAATGTTGTTAAGATTATTGATCAAACAAAACTTCCTCACCAATTTATAATTAAAGAACTAAAGACAGTAAAAGATGCAATTAATGCAATTAAAGTAATGGAGGTAAGAGGAGCACCTCTAATCGGTGGAACAGCTGCTTATGGTCTAGCTTTGGCAGTACAAGAAAATAATGATCCAGAATTTATTAAAAAAAGTGCAAAAGAATTAATTCAATCAAGACCTACTGCTATTAATTTAAAGTGGGCAGTAGACCGAATGATAAAAAAATTAACAGGAATTAACAGTGATCAAATATTAAGTATAGCTTTAAATGAGGCAAAAGAAATATGTGATGAAGATGATAAGTTTTGTGAAAATATTGGTATTAATGGATTAAAATTAATTGAAGAAATTTATAATAAAAAGAAAGACACAGTAAACATATTAACACATTGTAATGCAGGTTGGTTAGCAACTATTAATTGGGGCACAGCAACATCGCCAATTTACCATGCTCATAAAAAAGGAATACCTGTTCATGTATGGGTAGATGAAACAAGACCAAGAAATCAAGGTGCAAACTTAACTTCATATGAATTAAACGAAGAGGAAATTCCCAACACTATTATCGCTGATAATACAGGGGGGTATTTTAATGCAAAGGGGCGAGGTTGATATGTGTATTGTAGGAACTGATAGAACCTTATCCAACGGAGATGTTTGCAATAAAATTGGAACTTATCTTAAAGCATTAGCCGCTCATGATAATAATGTTCCCTTTTATGTAGCCCTTCCAAGTTCAACAATTGATTGGGATATTAAAGATGCAAAAGATATTCCCATTGAAGAAAGAAATTCAGAGGAATTATCACACGTTGAAGGTATAGATGAGAATAATAAAATTAAGAAAGTTTTGATATATCCTAAAAATAGCAAAGCAATGAACTTAGCATTTGATATTACGCCTGCAAAATACGTGACAGGATTAATTACTGAAAGAGGGATTACTGAAGCTTCTTTTGATGGTTTAAAAAAATTATTTAAATGAAAAATTTAAGATCTGAAATAATAAGATATTCAAAAATGCTGAATTCAAAAAAGTTATCAGCATTAAGATCTGGCAATATTTCATCAAGATACAAAGATGGTTTTTTAATTACTCCTTCAGGAAAAAAATACTCAGCGTTAAAGAACAATGATATAGTTTTTGTTTCCCTTAATGGACACTTTGATAAAAAAAAAGGAATTCCTTCATCTGAGTGGAAGTTTCATCAAGATATCTATAGAAACAAAAAAGAGGCAAAAGCAATTGTTCATGCACATTCAACATGTGCTACAGCAGTTTCTACTCACAAGAGAGGAATACCTTCTTTTCATTATATGGTAGCAATGGCTGGAGGTCATGATATCAAATGTGCAAAATACGCAACATTTGGAACAAGAGAATTGTCAAAAAATATTTTGAAAGCTTTAAAGGGTCGAAAAGCTTGTTTAATTTCAAATCACGGACAGATTGCATTTGATGAAAATTTGTCAAAAGCATTTGAACTCGCTGAAGAGGTTGAAAATATATCGCTTCAGTATATAACGAGCCTTAAATTGGGTAAGCCAAAGATTCTTTCAATTAATGAAATGAAAAAAGTATTATCCAAAGCAAAGAATTATAAAAGAGGATAGCTAATGACTAAAGTTGGAGAACACATAACTCTAGACATTATTGGTACAACAAAAGAATACGATCCCAAAGTATTTGAAAAGTTAATTAATGATATTGCAAAAGCTGCAAAAGTAACAATTCTCAATATATCTAAATATAAATTCGAACCTCAGGGTTTTACAATTCTTGCATTGTTAGCGGAAAGTCACATTAGTTTTCATACATTTCCAGAAAAAGGTATTATAAGTTTTGATTTTTTTACTTGTGGAAAAATAAATCCTTCAGTTGCCATAGATATTATAAAGAAAGAATTTGAACACAAAAGAATAGTTAAAAAAGAATTTAATAGAGATACAAAATCACTTTATCATGACATTTACAGTTCACCAGGCTTACAAAAATCGTATGTAGTGAATGATGTTTTAGAGGATTTTAAATCTAAAGTTGGTCAACATATAGAAATTTTAGATTTAGAGCAATTTGGTAAATCTTTATTTATTGATGGTGAAATACAAGTTGCATCAACTGATGAGCATTTATATAGCTCAACCTTTGTAGGTTCTGGTTTAGATTTAAATAAAGATAATGAAAGAGCTGCAATTATTGGTGGTGGAGATGGGGGAGTTGCAAGAGAATGTATTTCAAAAAATTTTAACTTTATAGATTGGTATGAACTAGACCCTGAGGTAGTTGATGTTTGCAACAAACATCTCGGAGATATTGGAAAAAAAGCAACTGAAAAAAATTCTGTAAAATGTGTTTGGGGTGATGCTTTCAAAAGTATTAAATTAGTTGGTGATGATACTTATGATCACATTTTTGTCGATCTAAATGACGATCAATTTTGTATAGATTTAGCTGCAAAAAATATGGATTCATTAGTTAGAATATTAAAACCAAAGGGAGTTATTACAGCACAAGTCGGCAGTCAGGACAAAAAACCACAACAGGTTGAAAACTGGCTGAATGTTTTTAATCAAAATTTTGGGAACGCAAAATTATCAAGAGTTTATATACCTAGTTTTGATTGTTCTTGGAATTTTTCCTCTTCTATAAATCATTAATTTTTCTTTTTTCTTATTTAAAATTGTGAAATAATTGTTTCTAATTAAAGGAGAAAATAATGAATATATTCAAAAAAACTATTTTAACAGTTCTAGCTTCTTTACTACTAATCGGTAACGTATTTGCTGATAAAGTAAAAATTGGAACTGAAGGAGCTTATCCTCCATGGAATTCAAAAGATGCATCTGGTAATCTTATTGGTTTTGAGGTTGAATTAGCTCAAGAGCTTTGTGCAATCATGAAACATGAGTGTACGATAGTTGAACAAGATTGGGATGGAATGATCCCTGCTTTATTGATGAGAAAATTTGATGCGATAATGGCAGGTATGTCAATTACAGCTGAAAGACAAAAAACAATTACTTTTTCTCAGGGATATGCAGACGAAGTAGCATCTCTTGCAGTGATGAAAGGTTCAAGTTTAGAGGGAATGGATACTCCAGAAGGTATTAATCTTTCTTTAGGTGGATCTGACGTAAAAAAGGCTCTTAAAACTTTAACTGGAGCACTTGCTGGTAAAACTGTTTGTACACAAACTGGAACTATTCATCAAAACTTTTTAGAGTCAGGTGATGTTGGAAGTGTAAATGTTAGAACTTACAAAACTCAAGATGAAGTTAACCTAGATTTAACATCTGGAAGATGTGATGTTGCATTAGCTGCAGCAGTTGCATTTACAGACTACGCTGATAAATCAGGTAAACCAGTTGTGTTAGTTGGACCAACATTTTCAGGTGGCGCATTTGGTAATGGTGTAGGTGTTGGAATTAGACAAGGTGGTGATGATGCAATTGGAAAAAGAGATGCAAAATTACTTAAGGATTTCAACAGAGCAATTAATATAGCTCGAAAAAAAGGTATTATTAGCAAACTTGCTATTAAACACTTTGGTTTCGACGCATCTATGTAATCATTTTCAGATTTGGCGACTATAATATATAGTCGCCAATCTATATGGAACTTCTAGCATTTGGTAAAACAGGTTGGGGAGATGAGTTATTTTACGCAACCCTAATGACAATTGCTGTATCAATTACAGCAATGTTGGTTGGTTTCTTTTTTGCATTAATTTTTACGCCTTTAAAACTTTCAAAATATAAAACTTTAAATTTAGTTGGTAATTTTTATACAACAGTAATCAGAGGAGTTCCTGAACTATTAGTAATATATCTTTTCTTTTTTGGTGGTAGTGGAGCCATCATGTATGTAGCTTCTATTTTTGGTTATTATGAATACATAGAAATTAACGCCTTTATAACTGGCTCAATGGCTATTGGGATTATTTCTGGTGCCTATTCAACAGAAGTATTTAGAGGCGCCATACAATCTATAGACAAAGGTCAATTTGAAGCCGCAAAGGTTCTTGGAATCAATAAGTTTGGGCAATTTTATAAAATAATACTGCCCCAAATGTTAAGACTTGCTATTCCAAATTTAAGTAATGTTTGGCAAATAACTTTAAAAGACACCTCTCTTATTTCAGTAACAGGCCTGGTTGAGATTATGAGACAATCATATATTGCAGCTGGTTCAACAAGAGATCCATTATTTTTCTATTCATTTGCAGCAGTATTATATCTGATGCTTACTTATGTGAGTATGAAATTAATTAACAAGTTAGAAGTTAGGTATAGTAGGGGGTATTAATGGATTTTGATTTAATGATCACTAGCTTTCCTAAACTCTTAGGCGCAACAGTAGTTACTTTAAAATTATTATCTGCATCATTATTTTTTGGATTATTTTTAGGACTTTTTTTTGCAATTTTAAGATTAAATAAAAATATATTTATTAATAAATTTGCTTATGGTTATTCATATATATTTAGAGGAACCCCATTATTGGTCCAGATTTTCATAATTTATTTTGGATTAGGACAAATCGAATATTTAAGAACAACATTTTTATGGGTTATTTTAAAAGAACCTTATTGGTGCGCAATAATAGCATTTACTTTAAACACTGGCGCATATACCTCAGAAATTTTAAGATCAGCATTTCAAACAATAAAACCAGGTATTATTGAAGCTGGAAAAAGTTTAGGAATATCAAATAAAATAATTTTTTACAAAATTCAAATTCCAATCGCGATCCGACAATCATTACCAGCATACGGAAATGAAATAATATTGATGATGAAAGGAACTTCTTTAGCAAGTACAGTAACTTTGATGGATTTAACTGGTGTTGCTAAATATATAATTTCAACAACTTTTAAACCAATCGAAGTATTCATTGTTGCTGGAGGAATTTATTTGTTTATGACTTTTATCATTCATAATGTAATTAAATATTTAGAGAAAAAGTATAGCTTTCAACAATAAAAATGTTTTTATCAGATAGACAAATTAAAGATTATCAAAATTATGGTGTAATTATAATTAAAAATGTATTTAAAGATTGGATTGAGCCACTTAGAAAAGGATTTCAAAAAGTTTTAGATAGTCCAAGTAAGCACGGAAGAGAAAATGTAACTGATGATAATGGAAGATTTTTTGAGGATTATTGTAACTGGGAGAGAATAGAAGAATTTAAGGATTGTATATATAATTCGCTTGGAGCCCAAATAGTTGCTGAAGCAACTAATTCTAAATCAATCCAAATTTTTCATGAACATATTTTTATAAAAGATCCAGGTACTTATAAAGAAACACCATGGCATCAAGATATGCCTTATTATTGTGTTGATGGTACTGATACAGGAAGTTTTTGGATTCCATTAGATGAAGTTGATCATAAAAATAATATTAAATTGATTTTAGGTTCTCACAAATGGCCAAAGTTAATTAGACCTACAAAATGGTCAAATAACCGATCTTGGTATGATGATGATAGTTCTTTTATGGATTTGCCATCATTTAAAGAATTTGAAAAAAATATTTTTATTCCAGAATTAAGTCTTGGCGATAGTGTTTTATTTAATTTTAAAACTGTACATGGTTCAACGGGAAACAATTCTTCTAAATCTCGAAGAGCATTTTCAATGAGATTTATAGGGGATGACGTTAAATACATTGATAGAGGAGGGCCAACTTCACCTCCATTTGATGGTATAAATTTAAAAACTGGAGATTTAATGAGAAAAGATTGGTTTCCTAAGATTTATTAAAAAGGTTATTTAATCTTCTTAAAATTTTAAACAAAATTTTTTCTAAAAAATTATAATTTCTTGGATACTTTCTTAAATATTTGTTTAGTTGATTTATATCTTTAACTAAAAAGTTATGCCACGGTAATCTGATTTGTTTTGAAGTAAAAATTGATCCATCATACCCATAAAATATAAAATTTTTTATATTTTTGTCGTTAACAAGGTCATCTATACTTAGATCAATATCTCCAATCACATTTTTTTTAAAATCTTCATGAACAAAAAATAAATTAGTTTCCGTTGCACATGCTGCAAAGTATTTTTTTTTATTTGCTAGTTCAATCAAAGCTTTTGCTGACGAACCCTGATTTATAGATCCATCATTTTTTTGAACAAAATATACTTCATTAGGAATTGTTGGATTGAACTCAATACAAATTACTTTTGGTTTATAAATTTTAAGTGATTCAAATATATAATAATCTATGGAATCAACATCTATGCTCAAAAAGTCAAAATTTACATTAAACTTATTTTCCTTTAACAGATTGTCTAAAGAATTTTTACCCTCAACTTCTACAAAGTTATTTAATTTTATTATTTTGTTAGATGGAAAATTTTTACATAATTCATTATATTTTTCTTTGTTTGGTTCAATTAATAAAGCCTTACAATCGTTTTTTTTAATTAATGCACAAGTATTAGAAAGGTGAATTCCATCCCATGCACCAAATTCACAATATTGAAAATCATTATTCTGACTTAATCTTTTAAAAATTTCTTCGATAATTCCATCCTCACCATGCTGTGAATAAACATTGTTTTTATAATCTTTAAGATTTTTCATCAGTAAGAAGTATACTCTTTAATTTCTTTGATGCTTGATCCAGTGTGATTATTAATTTTTAGTTTAATTTTTGCTCGATCATCATTTAAAAAATGTACATCTCTAGATAATTTTATAAATTTATCACCAAAGTCTTTATTTTTTTCACAATCTCTTTTGTCGTCCTCTATAACCCAAAGTTTTACATTAATTTCTTTTAAATCTTGGAATAGTTTATTTAATTTAGCATCAGATTTAACATTTTTTTCAAACTGATCTTTAAGAATCGAATGTTCATTCGATATGTATTTAAGTTTTTCAAGGTCTTTAATTTTTTCTTTTTTAATTTCTAAGATTGAAATTTTGTCTAAAAGCTCACCTACTGATACTTCTACTATAATTTTATTCATTAAATTTTATACTATGTTAAATTGTTAAAAATATGTCTAATATTTTAATCATTAAACATGGATCCTTGGGTGATATAGCTCAAGCTTGCGGTGCAATTCAAGATATATCTGAAAATCATAAAAAAGATGAAATTTATTTGCTCACAACTAAACCATACTTTGATTTATTTAAAAAAAATCCACATATTTCTGATGTTATTTTAGATAAGCGATTATCAAGACTTAACCTGATTTACTTATATTCATTAATGAAAAACATAAAAAAATATAATTTCTCTAAAGTTTATGATCTTCAGAACTCAAGTAGAACAGCTTTTTATAAAAAAATTTTATTTCCAAAAGCAACTAAAGATACTTGGTCATCTACTGATACAACATTACCCGTAGGAACCACAAAACAAGATTTTGATAAAGACTCTGTTTTGTCTAGATTTGATTATCAATTAAAAACTTCTGGCATAAATACAAATCATACTTTGAAACCTGATTTTTCATGGAGCACAACAGACATATCTCAAATAAAAAATCATCATCAATTAGATAAATATATTCTTCTTTTTCCATTTTGTTCGCCTCATTTAACCTCAAAGAAATGGCCTTATTACAATGAATTAATTTCTATGATTAATGAAAAATCAGAAAACAAATTTAAAGTAGTAATTGCACCTGGGCCAAGTGAAATTAAAGATGCATCAAATATAAATGCAATTTGCGTTTTAGATAATGGTAAAGCTTTAGATATTTCTCAGTTAGCAACATTAATTAAAGATAGCTCATTTGTTGTTGCTAATGATACTGGACCAGCACATATGTCAGCACACTTAGGGTCAAAAGGAATTGCTTTATTTGGATCACATACAACTCCTTATAAAGTAAGTATTGAAAGAGAAAATTTCAAAGCAATACAAGCTCCTGAATTATCTAAACTCTCTGTAGAAAAAGTTTTTGAAAGATTTTCTGAAATTATTTCTTAATTTTTTCTAATACTCTTATAAATACTGGAACCGTGAAAAGTATAAAAAGTAATCTTATTATGTGGTGAAAAGCAACAAAGTCTGGGTCTAAATCAAATGCAATTGCTATAACTGCAACTTCATAAATTCCACCAGGACTAAAAGACAAAATTAGAGTTAAAATATTTGTCTCAACAAAAAATGTTGCAACATAAGCTGTAACTAAACCCAATACTACTAAAATAGTAGTAGCCACAATACTATGAAGAGAATTATTGGCTATCTCTTTAACAGTTTTTTCAGCAAACCTACAACCAACTGAAGAACCAAGAATTAGTAGACAAAAATTTACTGTTTCATCTGGTAATTTATATGAGGCTATATCTGTAATTTGTAACAAACCACTCGCAAATAATGTTCCAGAAAGTAAAGCAGCAGGAATTCTAATTTTATCAAAAACAAAAATAAAAAATAAAGATGTAATAATAAGTAAAATTAAATTTAAATGATTTTGTGCTAAATAATTAAAGTCATCATTTAACAAAATATTATTGTCAGTATTATTAACTATAATAAATGGAATAACAGTTATTATGATGATTAATCTAATTAAGTGAGAGGTTGCAACTTGAGATAAATCTGTTTTTTCATTTTCAGCTAAAATCATTAAAGGACCAAGTGCACCAGGAGCTGCTGAAAATATTGAAGCCTTTTCACCATAATTTGCAAATTTTTGAAGGTATTTAGCGACAACTAAAATACAAATTATTATGTAAATTAACATAATTAATGAAGTCCAAATCCAATCAAGCATTTGATTAAATAGATTTTGGTCTATGTAATTTCCAATATGTAAACCTAAAATTATCAAGATAAAACTTAATACAATTTTAGGCATGATAATTTTTAGACCTGATAAAGCAGCAATTGACGTGATAATCATAGGTCCTAAAAACCAAGCTAGAGGAATATTAAAATAGTCAGCAATAATTGCGCCAGGAAAAGAAATTATCAGTACAGAAATAAATTCAATTGAAAATACTTGTTTAATATTTTCAAGATAAGATTTGATTTGATGTTTAATCATTCATTAAACTTCTATCATCTACTATGTAAAAGATAAGAAAAAATATATTAGTTAATAAAGTGAAAATTTAATTTTTGAAATTAATTAAATTCTAAGTTTTATTAATATTTTTTTTAGAAAAAGCTTTCAATTAAAAGTTGTGTTACTTAATTAGAGGTTGAATAAGGATTAAGACTATAATTAACTTACATTTTTAAATTAGAGAGGGATAAATAATGAAAAACTTAAAAAAAATAGTTTCAGTATTATTTTCAGCAATCCTATTATTCTCAGCAACAACTACAAGCTCTGTCGCAATTGATAAATTGCACTTTGTAATTGGTGGTGGTGCTGGTGGTGGTTGGGATGGAACTGCTAGAGGTACTGGAGAAGCTTTAACAAAAGCTGGAATGTTAAGTAGTGCATCATTTGAAAATATGTCAGGTGGTGGTGGTGGTAAAGCTTTAGCTTACATGATCAATACTAAACCTGCTAATACAGTTTTAGTTCAATCAACACCATTAGTATTAAGATCAATTACTAGACACAAAGGTTATGTAAAAGGAAGTGGAACTTTATCTTATAAAGATGTTGTGCCAATCGCTGGTGTAATTGGTGACTACGGTGCTATTGCAGTTGCAAAAAGTTCATCTTTTAAAAATTTTAAAGATGTAGTTGATGCATATAAAAAAGATCCAAATTCAGTTAAAATGGCTGGAGGATCAGTAAGAGGAAGTATGGACCATTTAATTGGTGCTTTAGCTTTCCAAGCTGCAGGTGCAGATCCGAATGCTGTTCAATACATTCCTTATGATGCTGGTGGAAAAGCTTTAGCTGGACTTTTATCTGGAGAAACTCAAATCATTTCAACTGGTTTAGGTGAATTGATGGGTGCAAGAGACCAAGTAAGAATTATTGGTATCACTGCCCCTTCAAGAGTTTCTGATGCACCAGATGCACCAACTCTTAAAGAACAAGGATACGATGTACAATTCGTTAACTGGAGAGGTTTCTTTGGCCCTCCAGGTATGAGCAATGCTGATAGATCAGCTATTGCAAAAATGCTTGGCGATGTTCAAAAAACTCCTGAATGGGAAACTGTCAGAGCAAGAAATGCTTGGGTTAATATATATAATCCAGAAGGCAAGTTTGTTTCTTTCTTAGAAAAACAAACTCAAGAAATGACAGCTCTTATGAAAAAACTAGGAGTTATATAATCCTTAGGATTATTTGAAATTAGAGCAGTGAATATAAATACTACAAAAATTATATCACTGCTCTTTTTTATTTTTTCGGCATTTTATTTATATACCGCTTACCAAATTCAAGTATTTGCATTTGATGAAAATGCACCATTTAATGCAAGAACATTCCCAATTTATTTAGGTTACGCAGGATTATTTTTTTCTGGATTAAAACTTATTTTACCAGACCCAAATACTATTAAAGTTGATCATAAAAATTTAGAATATAAAAAAACAGGTATACTTATACTAATTGCTATTATTTATGGAGCTACAATTTTAAAAGTTGGTTATTTTTTAACCACTTCATTATTTTTATTTGCTTCTTATTATTTTTTAGGAGAACGAAGATGGATTTTAATGTTTTTATTATCATTTCCATTTGTTGCTGCCTTTATGTATCTCCTACATGGTATCCTTGATATATACTTGAGAGATCCATTCTTACAATCAATAGGAGTTATGGGATGATCGAAGGAATATTAATTGGATTAACAACTGCACTTACTTTTCAAAATATATTAATGGTTATGGTTGGTTGTTTTTTTGGAACAATCATTGGAATGCTTCCTGGTCTTGGTCCAATGACAGCAATTGCATTAATGATACCAATTACTTATGGTTTTGATCCTGCAACAGGATTAATTTTGATGGCTGGAGTTTATTATGGAGCAGTATTTGGTGGTTCTACTTCTTCTATATTATTAAATGCACCTGGTGTTCCTGGAACTGTTGCAACTTCATTTGATGGTTATCCTATGGCACAACAAGGTAAAGCGGGTAAGGCTCTAGCGATTGCTGCATGGAGTTCGTTTGCAGGGGGAACATTATCTGCAATTTATTTATTATTTATGGCACCAAGTTTATCAAAAGTAAGTTTATCTTTTAGATCACCTGATTATTTTGCCTTGATGATTTTAGGTTTAACAGCAATTGCTGCTTTTTCATCTAAAGGACAATTTTTAAAAGCAATGATGATGGTAGTACTTGGATTGATGTTAGCATCTGTTGGCCAAGATAGTTTGTCTGATATTACAAGATTTACATTTAATAATATGAACTTAACGGATGGGATTAGTTTCGTACTAGTTGTGATGGCAACTTTTGCAATGAGTGAAGCATTAACAATTATTTTAAAAAGAAATGATCCAACCAGTGCTGCTAAACAAGTTTCTTTAACTGAATTAGGCTCGATTAAGATTAATAAAGAAGAACGAACTAAAATGTATAAAACAATTCCAAGATCATCAGTAATTGGTTTTTTAATTGGTGTTTTACCTGGAGCTGGTGCAACAATTGCATCTTTTTTAGCTTATGGAATGGAACGAAACGTAGTTAGTGATGAGGAAAAAGAAAAATTTGGTAAAGGCAGTGTAAATGGTTTGTCGGCACCAGAAACTGCAAACAACGCTGCTTGCTCAGGTTCTTTTGTGCCAATGCTAACTTTAGGAATTCCTGGGAGTGGAACTACAGCTGTAATGCTAGGGGCTCTTTTAGGTTTTGGGGTTCAGCCTGGTCCTAGACTTTATATGACTAATCCTGAGATTTTTTGGTCAATAATAATGTCTATGTATATTGGAATGGTAATTTTACTGATATTAAACTTACCACTTATTCCTTACATAGCTAGAATTCTTGCTGTTCCTAAAAATTATTTAATTCCTCTTATTTTATTTTTCTCCGTCACTGGGATTTATGTAATGTCATTTAATAATTTTGATATTTATTTAATGATTGGAATAGCTGTAGTTGCAACCTTTTTAAGATTATATGATTTTCCAATGCCACCTTTAATATTAGCTTTTGTACTTGGTGGATTAATGGAAGAAAATCTTAGAAGGTCGTTGTTATTAAGTAATGGTTCGTGGGAATTTTTGTGGGACAGAACATTAACTGCATGCATCCTAGTAACTACAATTTTAATTGTAGTTTGGCATATTTATAAAACTTTTAAGGTGAAAAATTAAGATTTAATATCTATTCTTTTTCTAATAATTTCTTTATCAAGCTTCATTTCACGATACGACATGATGAAAACACCTAAAAATATAACACTAGCACCAATCCAAGTGAAGAGATCGGGTGTTTCGCTAAAAACATAATAGCCAATTAAAGAAGCAAAGACTAAACTTAGAAAAGAATAGGGTTGAGTCATGCTCACATCTACTAGTTTATAAGCGTGATTAATACAAAGATGTAACAAAGTGCCAGATAGACCTGCAAAAAATAAATAAATTAAAATTTTTAAACTCGGTGTTTGCCAATAAAACAACGCAATAATGAAACTAAAAATTGTCATATACGTGTATCCATAAGATAAAATTGTAATTGAGCTATCATCTTTTGTAATAGTTTTTGTAATTATAATCACTATTGACCACATAAAAGATGAGGCTAGTGCCATATAAACACCGGTAGATATTTCAATTATTCCTGGTCTTAAAATTATCAACATTCCAATAAATCCTAATATTAGTGCAAAACTTCTATATATGTAAATTTTTTCTCCAAGAAACAAAACAGCTAAAATAGTTACTATGAAAGGAACAACAAAAGAAATTGCTGTAGCTTTTTCAATTGGCATCATTACTAAAGCTGAGAAATACAAAAGCATTGAAGGTAAATTTAAAAACGCTCTTAAAAAATGTTTTTTATGATGTTTTGTTCTAAAAACTGTAAATTTAGATTTTAACATGTAAGGAAAAATAACTAGTAAACCAAATAAAAATCTGAAAAATCCTGCAACATAAACATTAACTTCCTCTTGTGCTAATTTTAAAAAGGTTAACATTAATGTTCCACAAAAAACTGAGATTATAATTAAAAAAATTGCTAATTTATTATTTGAAATCAATTTAGTATCTTTTTGTATTCTTCAACTATTTTTGACCATTGAAATTTATTCACAAATTCTTTTGCATTTTTTCCAAGCTCTAAATATTTTTTATTTTCCAACATTGAATTAATTGAGGAATAAATATCATCGAGACTGTTACCATCACATATTAAACCAGTTTTTTCATGATCAATTGCATCTGCAGCTCCACCATCTTTACCACCAATCGATGGAACACCACATTGTGCAGCTTCAACATACGCAATACCAAAACCTTCAACTGATTTTTTATGAATTATTGAAGGCATTACAAAGATATTTGATTTTGAAACTAATGCATTTTTTAAATCATTACTAATATTTTTAAAAAACATTACTTGCGCCTCAAGATCTAGTTCTTTGATTAGTTTTTTTATATTTTCTTCTTCTTCTCCATACCCAACACAAATGTAAACAATATCAGGATAAATTTGTTTTAAATTTCTCAATGCCATTATTATTTTTTCATGATTTTTTCGCTTGTCAAATCTTGAAACAGTGATCAGTCTTGGATTTTTAACTTTAAGTATACTTTCAACTTTATCTAAAGTTTTTTTGTTTAATTCCTCGATAGGATCCACACCTGGATTTATTACAATTACATTATTTGTATTAACACCAAGTTCTATCGCTAGATTTTTTGTAAACTGAGAATTTGCTATAACTTTTTCAACATTATTTAAAACACTAACCACTCTTTTATTTTGACTAGAGCCTTTTGGATGGTTGATTTCTTTACTATGAATTAAACAGTATTTTTTTTTTGAAGTTTTAATAAGTTCTAAACTTTTCCAATGATCAGCAATAACACCATCAATTTTATTTTCTTTGATATATTCATTAATTAATTGTGCTTTCCTATATTTTCTAAGTAGTTTAATTCCTCCAACTCTCTCGATAGAAAAAGAAGCTTGCTCATCAAATTCTTTGTGACCTTCTATATGATCTGCAAAAACTTTTATCATAAAGTTTTTAGACAGTTCTCTTGAAAGGCCCCACATTAGATTTTGCATGCCACCAAGTTCAGGTGGGAATGATCTAGTTACAATTAGATACATTAATCATACTTCCATTTAATACCACAGCCTGCACTTGGTATTTGATCTCTAGGACCTTTTCCGGTTTCAGCTATTTGCTTCATAGCTGTTAGTAGATCACTTTCTCCGTCTTTAACTGGAATAAATTTTTTGAGCTCTTTTAATCGCCCTCTGTATTGAAGTTCTAAATTTTTATTATAGCCAAAGAAATCAGGAGTGCATACAGCATCATATGCTTTAGCAACTTCTTGAGTTTCGTCATGCAAGTAAGGAAAATTGAAATGATTTTCATTTGAAAACTTAATCATGTTATCAAACGAGTCATCTGGATAATTAATAAAGTCATTTGAGCAGATAGCTACTGAGCTGATACCAATTTTGTTTAATTCACTACAATCTTCAACCAATTCTTTTGTAATAGCTTTTACATATGGGCAATGATTACAAATGAACATTATCAAAGTTCCATTTTCACCTTTGATATCATTTAATGATAGAATTTTATTTTCAGTAGATTTTAATTCAAATGGAATAGCTTTTTGACCAAAATCACATATTGGAGTTTGAATGGGCATAATGTAAAATATATAGATTATGTTTTATGATTTAAAAGATAAAAAACCAAAAAACTCTGGCGAAAATTGGGTAGCTCCTAATGCCACAATAATAGGAGATGTTACTTTAGAAAAAAATACAAGTATTTGGTTTAACGCAGTTCTTAGAGGAGATATTGAAAATATTCATATTGGTGAAGGATCTAATGTACAAGATGGAAGCGTATTGCACACAGATCCGGGCTGCCCTCTAAAAGTAGGAAAAAATGTTACTGTTGGCCATTTAGTTATGCTTCATGGATGTACTATTGGAGACAACAGTTTAATTGGAATTGGAGCTGTCATCTTAAATAAAGCCAATATTGGAAAAAATTGTATTATCGGAGCTAAATCCCTTATCACTGAAAATAAAATAATTCCTGACAACTCTTTAGTAGTTGGTTCTCCAGGAAAAGTAGTTAGAGAAGTAACTGAAGAGGAAAAAAAAGCAGTTTGGGAAAATACTAATCACTACCAAGATAATTGGAAAAAATATTCTAAAAGTATTTTTTAATTAAGAAGGGGGTCGCTCTTAGGTTGTGCCGTAAGAGCTCCCCTTATTTATGCCCTTTGGCTAAATCCATATAATGGATTTTATTTCTAGTTTTAATTGATTTGATTCTCACCAGCTAAGTATCTGGTGCTGACTTCATAGTTATAACCTCCTAAAATAATTTTTACATATTAAATTTTTTTTTCAACTGATTTATTTTAAAAAAAGATGAATATATAATTTGAATACAACCTGATAATTTAATATTATCCCGTTAATTCAAAATCTGCAAAAAATTTTAAGGTAATAGCCAAAAACTTTTATAATCTTCTAAATCAATTTTTAATTATAACTAATTTATATTAATGACTAGACACCCTCATCATTTTAAAATTGCTTTTGCTTTAGCTTTTTCAGCTGGGTCTTGGGGAATTTATTGGTTACCACAAAGAATACTTGTTGAAGGTGGTCTCACAGGTGGATGGGGAACTATTGCTCAAATGATAATTGGATTTTTAATATTGTTACCAATAGCTATTTGGAGATTAATTAAAAAAAAAGAAACAGGTTTAGAGTTACCCATCACTGGTTTACTAGTTGGTGGTGGTTTTATTTGTTATGCTTTAAGTTTTCTTTTAACTGATGTTGTTCGAGCTTTAATATTATTTTATATGACGCCAATTTGGACGACAATTTTTGAAATATTATTTTTAAAAAAAAGACCGGGTTTAGAAAGAGTGCTTACATTGGGCCTAGCTCTTGGTGGTTTATGGATAGTTTTTAGTAAACAAACTATTATACCCCTTCCAGAAAATGCTGGAGATTGGTTGGCTTTAGCGGGTGGTGCAATATTTGCTGGAGGAATGATAAGACTTGAAGTTCTTAAAACTGACGGCGTATTTCCAATTGTATTTTCTTTTTTTTTCTATGGAGCTTTATTTAATATAGTTGCTGGATTTTTTTTAGTTGATTACCTTGGAGAAATGCCTGCTATTGAAGCTTTCATTTCTATGTCTTCTTTTTTATTTGTAATATCTGTTTTTTATTTTATTCCTACTGCAATAGTAATACTTTGGGCTCCAAGTAAATTAGGAGCAGGTTTATGTTCAATTCTTTTTCTTGCAGAAATTGTTGTTGGAGTAATAAGCTCAGGTATACTTACAAACGAACCATTTGGTTGGAGAGAGATAGCGGGTAGCTCGTTGATAGTTTTAGGAGGAATTTTAGCAGTAGTGCTTGCTCCTAAAGAAGAAAAATTGCTAAATTAAAGTATTAAGAAATATTTATAAGTTTTTTAGTTAACTTTTTTATATAGGAGAAAATAATGCCAGCAGGATATGTAATAGCACAATTAAAAATCACGAACCCTGAAAATTATAAAGAATATGTCGAAAAAGTTACTCCACTTGTAAAAAAATTTGGTGGAGAATTTTTAGTAAGAGCTGGTGAATTTCAAATTTTTGATGGAGAAACAAAATTTCCTAGAATTATTATTCTTAAATTCCCTACATATGAAAAAGCATTAGAATGGTATAATTCTGAAGAATATAAACCAATAAAACAAATAAGATTAGATAATTCCGAGGGTACAAATATAATTATTAAAGGGATATGAGAAAAGATTTGTCATTTATTTAAAAGTTTATTCGGTAATCCAATCTGTAATGAACTATATTAAAATCAGCTGTGTAGCCTTCGGTCATGCTTCTATTATGATCATTATCACATGACAAAATTAAATTTTCTATTGAAAATCCATAGTTTTTTAAAAAACCTGAATTTATAAAAAAACCTAAGTTAGGTGTCATACCAAAACATTTAACAAACGTTTCTGCGCCTCCTTCTCCATATACGCCACTTCCATTAGCAGCATAGTTTGTATCAGACTGAAAACCCAGAAAGCTAGAAGCGTTTAAACCTATATAGGGTGTAAAATTTAAAATTTTATTAAATCGGTAACTTGGACCCAATTCTAAAGCCAAGCCCCTAAAATGTATATCTGGAAATTCTGAATTATATCCACCATCAAAAGTAATATTTGTATCAACAGTATAATGGCGAGCGAAAGAAATACCTGAATTTAAATATAAATTATCTTTTAGATATTTATTATAATCAATACTTAGTGAATATATTGTATTTAAACTATCGTCATCTAAAACTAAGCCTTTTACATTTGTACCAGGATTACCAGTAACCGGAGTATGCATTCCTTTAACATTTTCCATAATACCAGTCCCAATAGCAATACCTATTGATAATTCATTTTTACTTTCAGCACTAACAACATTCAAGTTTATTAAACTTATTAAAATTATTTTGAAAGCTATCAGATTAACTATTTTCATTTTAAGGAACTAACCAGGTTTGTTTATTATTTTCAATATCAAATTTAGCTCTTCGATGGCCTTTAGCTGCTAAATATAACCACTCGATAGATTTAATCTTGCACTGAATTACAGTAAAATTTTTGTAACCTTCTTCACTTTGTTCTTTTGTATAATCAAAATTATCCAATTCTAATTTCAGTCCAGAAGTTGGGAGGTCTGACTTTGTTCCTGGACCATGATCAACTAAGTAACATTTTCTACTAATATGTTGAGTTTTAGACCAAGATTCTTTTGCTACATCATTATTGTGATTAATAATACATTTTACTTTTAATCTAACCTGTATCTTTTCGTCTTTATCATAAAATAACATTGCAGCATTTTTATTAGCTTTCAATTTTTCAATTTTATCTGATCTTATATCGCTATGAAATTGCACAAGATTATTTGTTTGATCTGATTTTCTTAATACAACAATTCTTCCATCAATATCATTTTGATTTCCACAAGCGAAAACTGGGATCCTAAATGGAGAATTTCTGTCCTTAACAGCATTATCTAATAAAGACCAAATTTTTTTTTTAATTTCTGAGAAATCCTCATAGTACGAGGGTAGCATGTTACTTCCTAAATCTTTTGATTAAACTTGAGGTATCCCATCTGTTACCTTTCATCTCCTGTATTTCTCCGTAATATTTGTCAACTATTTCTGTTATAGGTAATAATGATCCATTATTTTTAGCTTCATCCATAGCGATTTTTAAATCTTTTCTCATCCAATCTACTGCAAAACCAAAATCAAATTTATCCTCAATCATAGTTTTATATCTATTTTCCATTTGCCAAGATTGTGCTGCTCCTTTCGAAATCACTTCAATGACGTCTTCCATATTTAATCCAGCCTTCATTCCAAAATTTATTCCTTCTGACAAACCCTGAACCAAACCTGCTATACATATTTGATTAACCATCTTAGCTAGTTGACCACTACCAGCTGATCCCAATAATTTCATTTTTTTGCTATAACAATCTATCTTATCTTGTGCTTTATCAAAGTCAGCTTGATCACCACCAATCATTACAGTTAAAGCACCATTTTCAGCACCTGCTTGACCACCAGAAACCGGTGCGTCTAATGCTCCAAATCCATTTTTTTTTGAATATTCGTATATCTCTCTTGCTATAGTTGCTGAAGCGGTTGTGTTGTCAACATAGACTGCACCTTTTTGAATATTTTTGAAAGCACCATTTTCTCCAAACGTTACCTCTCTTAAGTCGTTATCATTACCAACACATGTAAAAATATATTCAGCATCCTTTGCTGCTTCTGAAGGAGTTTCTGCTATTTTGCCTTTATATTCACCAATCCATTTTTCAGCTTTTGATTTTGTTCTATTAAAAACAGTTACATTATGTCCGGCTTTTGATATATATCCAGCCATTGGGTAGCCCATAACACCAAGACCTATGAAAGCAACATTACAAGTCATAATTTTTTTCTATGTTTAAAAGTTTAAGTTTAAAAGTAATTGTATTTGGATTTATTTTTACATTTTTTTCAAGTTTTGGACAGAGTTTTTTTCTTGGTCTATTTAATTCTAGTATTAGAGACGCCCTATCAATTACACATGGACAATTTGGCTCAATTTACGCATCAGCAACTTTACTAAGTAGTATTGTTTTAGTTTGGATTGGAAAAAAAATTGATGACGTAAACATTTTAAAATTTGCTTCTTATGTAATTATTTTTCTATCTGCCTCTTGCTTTATATTTTCAAAAATTTCATCTGTTATTTTTTTATTTATAGGAATTTTTTTAATGCGATTAGCTGGACAAGGATTATCAAGTCACACAGCAACAACCACCATATCTCGTTTTTTTGAAAAAAATAGAGGAAGAGCTTTAAGTACAGGTTGGTTAGGATTGTCATTGGCTGAATTTGTTATGCCAGTTTTAATTGTTTTTTTATTAACTTTTATAGAATGGAGAGACATTTGGGTTTCAATTTCTATTTTGATTATATTAATTTTACCCGCTGCAACATTTATTTTAGTTAAAGATGTTAAGCTTGATACAAGAGAGGAATCTAAATTAGAAGAGAATAATAAAGAAATTAAACAATGGAAAAGAATAGAGGTTTTAAAAGATTATAGATTTTACATCATTTGTATGACGATGTTAGCAATGCCATGGATTGCAACAGGATCTTTTGTTTATCAGTCTTTTATATCTTCTTCTAAAGAGTGGGGACCCTACGTGATTGCACAATCATTTATGGCCTACTCAATTTTATCAGTGATTACTCTTTTTATCTCTGGTTTTTTAATAGATAAATTTTCAAGCAGAAAATTATTAATTTACATGAATGTCCCACTTTTTTTTTCAACTGTGGTTCTTTACTTTTTTGATGCACCCTTATCTTCTTTTGTATTTTTTGGTTTACTTGGAGTAACTAATGGCCTAGCAAATGTTCTTGGTTCTTCAACATGGGCCGAGATTTATGGTGTTAAATATATTGGATCTATAAAGGCCTTAACAACTGCACTAATGGTATTTTCAACAGCTTTTGGTACAGCTTTATTTGGATTTTTGATTGATATTGGTTTTTCGATTGAACATATAGCTGTTGTTTCAGGAGCCTATATTTTTAGCTCTATAATCCTTCTTTATTTGGTTAAAAATAAGCTGAATCCTTATAATTTATAAAATAGCCCTTGATTTTTAAAGGCTCACTGTATAGATACTGCGCATGGCTAGAGTAACTGTAGAAGACTGTATAGATAAAGTAGAGAGCCCTTACGAATTAGTATTAGTTGCTAAAGAAAGAGCTACTCAGTTAAATGCAGGAATAGAACCAACAATAGATAGAGATAATGATAAAAACACAGTAATTTCTCTAAGAGAAATTGCAGAAAAAAAAATTAAAGTTTCAGATTTAACTGAGAGTGCTGTTTATAAACTTAGAAAACATGTTGAGCAAATAGATGATACAGCAGAGGATGATGAAGAAATAGGTGATGAATTTGAAAACTTATACAAAGGTGAAATTTCAAAAAGTGGAGCACCTATTTTGCCGTCAAAAAGAGCGAGAAAAACTCCAGAAAAAATTCAAGTAACTAAAGAAGATTTGGCCGAGCTATCTGAAACAGCTATATCAGAAGTTGATAATTCAGTAGGTGAAGAAACTATGAATGAGCAAGGAGAAGTTTCTTTAGATGAAGTTTCAGAATCAGAAAATCAAGAAGCAGACGTATCTTCAGATGACACTGAAGCTTCAAACTCATAAAAAAATAATATAAAGTTATACCATGAATAGGAAAGTATCAGTTGCTCCTATGATGGATTGCACAGATCGTCATGAGCGATTTTTTCTTAGATTAATATCCAAAAATACTCTTCTTTATACTGAGATGGTAGTCGATGAAGCTATAAATAGAGGAGATAAAAAAAAGTTATTAGAGTTTAATATTAATGAAAAACCTGTAGCACTTCAATTAGGAGGATCTTCTCCAAAACTTTTAGCTGAAGCCACTAAAATAGGTGAAGATTTTGGTTATGATGAAATCAATCTAAACTTAGGTTGCCCTAGTAAAAAAGTTGAAAAAAATAGATTTGGCGCTTGTTTAATGAAAGAGCCAAATTTAGTGGCAGATTGTTTGAGTAAAATGCAATCAGTTACAAAACTACCAGTAACTATAAAAACAAGAATTGGTTACGATGATGTAGAAGATTATGAAAATTTACATAGTTTTATTTCTATCTTAAAAGAAACTGGAGTTAAAACTTTCATCATTCATGCAAGAAAAGCAATGTTAGGTAAATTTACACCTAAGCAAAACTTAAATATTCCTCCTCTAAAATACGAATATGTTTATAAATTGAAAAAAGATTTTCCTAATGAAGAGATTATTATCAATGGAGGAATAACTTCAGTAAATGAAATAAAACCCCATTTAGAAAAAACAGATGGTGTAATGATCGGAAGAGCTGCATATCATACTCCTTATTTATTAGCAGATATTGAAAGAGAAATATTTAAGAATGACGATGTTCCAAGTAGAAAAGATGTAATTGAACAACTTATTCCTTATGTGAAAGAAGAATTAAAAAAAGGAACAAGGTTGAATCAAATCATGAGACATACACTTGGTTTATTTCATGGTCAAACAGGAGCTAGTTACTGGAAAAGGTATTTAAGCGAAAACATGTGTGTAAGAGATGCTGATGTGAAAAAAATTGATCATATCATGGATAAAATTAAATACAACAATGTAGATACTAGAGTAGGGCAGTCTGCTTAATTCAATTTTAACAAACGAATACAGCTATATTATTTTATTAATGGCTTTAACAGCTATACCAGTAGGTTTTGTTGCTGGATTATTTGGTATAGGTGGAGGGTTGATAACTGTTCCTTTTTTATATTTTATTTTTGGTTCTTTAAAAATTGATCCTCAATATATTATGCACCTTGCAGTTGGAACTTCTTTTGCAATTATAATACCAACATCTACTGTTTCAGTTTTAACACATCATAAATTTAAAGCTGTTGATTTTAATATTGTTAAAAAATATGGTTTGTTTGTTATACTGGGTGTTATTGTTGGTACTGTTTTTGCAGCTTCTTTGAAAACTAAATCCTTGGTTTTGTTTTTCTCTATAATGATATTATTTTTAGGAATTTACTTACTTTTAATAAAAGAAAAGGAACAAAACATAATTGTTAAAATGAAATTACATCTAAAAGTAATTCTTGGTTTTCTTGTTGGGTTTATATCTGCTCCTATGGGCATAGGAGGAGCCGTAATGAATGTGCCTATCCTTAAGTTTTTTGGATATTCAATAAATAAAGCCATTGGAAGTGCAGCAGCTATAGGTTTTTTAATTGCTCTATTTGGAGCAATAGGTTTTTTAATTTCAGGAAATTATTTAAATTCAAGGCTTCCACTAAGTATTGGTTTTATAAATATTCCTGCTTTTTTAATTTTCATACCGATTACAACTTTTATGGCTAGGTTAGGGGCTAAAACAGTTCATAGTATTGATAAGAATAAAATTAGTAAGTTTTTTGGAATTTTTCTTTTAGTTATTTCGATTAAATTTTTTTATGAATACTTAAAATTCTAATAAGCAAAAAAAAGAGGTGACTTCAGTCTCCCTCCATCACCTCACAATTCAAAATAGTTGATTCTCTAAAATTTCATTAACACTTAATAGTTGTAAAAAAATTTTATTAACAGATTTAAGTAGTAACAATCTAAAGTTGTATTTAGATTTTTGAAAAACTCAATTTAGCCATACATTATATTTAGGGTTATAATACTAATTGATACTTTAAAAAATGGTTTCAATAAAAGACATTAATAAAAAAATTAAAAAAAATTTATTTGATCCATTAGATAAATCAAAAAAGAAATTCTCCTCTTTATTAAATACAATTAAAAAAAACAAAGTCAAAAAAGATCTAGCATTACAAAAACAATTAGAGAAAGAGAAGAAAAGAGAATTAATTTTAGAAAAAAAATTAGCAAAAAAAGCTAAACAAGATGAACTTAAAGAAGAAAGAAAGAAACTTCTTTTTCAAAAAAAATTAATCATTGAAAATGAAAAACAAGAAAAAAAGAATGATGAAAAAAGACGAAAAGTAGAAGCTCAAAGAATTAAAATAGAACAGAAAAAAATTAAAGACGAGGAGACTAGAAAACTTAGAGAGGAAGCCAGAAAGCTTAAAGAAGAGGATTTAAGGCTAAAAATGTTAGAGAGACAAAGAATTAGAGAAGAAAACATTAGAATTAAAGAGGAAAAATTAAAAAATAAAGAACTAGAGGCTCAAAAGATAAGAGATGAAAAAGAAAAAGAAAGACAAGAAAAAATAAGATTAAAAGAAATTGAAAGGAAAAATAAAATTGAGGAAGAACAAAGATTAAGAGAGGCAGCTAGGAAGCTGAAATATGAGCAAGAAAAACTTAAAGAAATGGAGGAAAGGTTAAGAGACCTTGAAAATGAAAGACGGCAAGAAATTCAAAGACAGATTTTAAAGGAAGAGGCTGAGCAAAGAGCCAAGGAAGAGGAATTAAGAATTAAGGAAAAAGAAATTAAAGAAGCTGAACGTGAAAGAATAAATAATGAAAATGAAAGACGTCAAAGAGAAAAAGAATTGAAAATTGAAGAGGAAAGACAAAAAAGAATTGAGGAAGAAAACGAAAGAATTCGATTAGCTGAAATAGCTCAAAAAGAGAGAGATGATGAGGAAAACAGGCGAATGAAAGAATGGGAGAAAAAATTTGATGAAGAGCAACGATTAAAAGAAGAGGAGCTGATTAAAAAATTTTATAGTGATGAAATTGACGAAAAAGAAAATAATCAGAATAAAGATAATTTAGAAACTAAAGCTGATGAAGGTAGTTTAGAAAATAAACCTGACAACGATAATTTTAAAAATTAGATTTTCTGATCATATTTTCCTACTTTACCTGTTTTTTGTAATAAATTGTCAATAAAATCAAAGATTTTTTTCTTTCTTTCATCTGAAGTTGGGCTTTCAGTAACAATCACCAAAGATGGTTTATTTGAAGAAGCTCTTATAAGCCCCCACGAACCATCTTCAAATGAAAATCTAACACCATTAACAGTTAAAATATCATTAATAACTTGACCATCTATTTCAGTTTTATTTTCTTTTAAGTTTTTAATTTGTTTAACTAGCTCTTCAACAACAATATATTTCTCTTCATCTTTGCAAAAAGGTGCCATTGTTGGTGTTTGAAATGTGTTAGGTAACTCACCAATAATTTCACTAATTTTTTTATTTTGATTATCTAGTAAGTGACATACTTGAATTGCTGAATTGATACCATCATCATATCCAAAACCTAATGGCTGATTAAAGAAGAAATGACCACTTTTCTCAAATCCAGCTAATGCTTTTTCAGTATTTACTTTCCTTTTTATATGTGAATGACCAGTTTTCCAATAAATTGTTTCACAATTGTTTTCTAATAATATTCTATCTTTTGAGTATAAACCCGTTGATTTTACATCTACTATAAATTTAGAATTTTTATGTTTGCTTGATAAATTTCTAGCTATCAGAAGACCTATTTTATCTGAAAATATTTCATTACCTTTATCATCAATAACACCAACCCTATCTCCATCACCATCAAAACCAAAACCTATATCAGCATTGTTTTCTTTAACTACTTTTGCTATTTCGTGAAGCATTTCTAGATCTTCAGGATTTGGATTGTATTTAGGAAAATTCCAATCTAGGTCACAATCTAATTCTATTACTTCACATCCAATACCTCTTAGAATATCTGGAGCAAAGACACCTGCTGTTCCATTCCCGCAAGCCACCACAGCTTTTATTTTTTTCTTAATTTTATTTTTATTAATTAAGTCGCTCTTATAAATTTTATCAAAATCTTTTATTTGTTTTTCATTACCATCACCTTTTATAAATTTTTCATTTAAAGTAATTTCTTTTAATTCTTTCATTTCTTCAGGTGCATGAGTAAGACCTTTTTTGATACCCATTTTTACACCTGTCCAACCATTTTCATTGTGGCTTGCTGTAATCATTGCAACTGCATCTGCATCTAAATTAAATTGTGCAAAATAAACCATGGGAGATAAAGACAGACCAATATCTTCTATATTGCATCCTGTAGATATTAATCCTTTTTTAAGAGCTTTTTTTATTTCCTCACTATAAGAACGATAATCATGGCCTACTATGATTCTAGGATTATCTTTTTTGGCATGTATTTTTATCTGTGTACCAAGTCCTTTTCCAAGATTCTCTATTCCCTCTAAATTTATGTCCTTTTCGTACAACCATCGGGCGTCGTATTCTCTAAAACCATATGGGTCTATTTTTATGTTTTGATTCATTACCTATTTTCTTACCTTTTTTTTGTTAATTTCTTGCAAAAAAATTTATTTTTTTATTGCATATCATATTGTCGCGTTCTATAAATGTTCTATTGTACGAAAGTTTATATAGTGTATTTACTTTAAACGCCTACAACATATAGTTGTTTTCGTATTAATAACAAAATATAATTAAAATTTATGAATAAGATTCTTTCACAAGCACTCAAACAAGCTGTCTCTGAATATAGCCCAGAAATTAAAGAAGTTTCAAAAGGAAATAGACCAGATCTTTTTTCATTAAACAATGAGACTGAACTTTTTCAAAATGACAAAGGTATAATAATTAAGATTGATCGTTCTAAAGACGCGAATCTTACTGACTTCGGTAAAGCAACTTTAAAAGATAGATATCTTGGTCTAAATGAGTCTTTTCAAGATTTATTCGCAAGGGTAGCAAGCACATACTCTGATGACAACTTACATGCACAAAGAATTTATAATTATATTAGCAATCTTTGGTTCATGCCTGCTACACCTGTATTGTCAAATGGTGGAACAAAAAGAGGTTTACCAATTTCATGTTTTTTAAACGAAGCATCAGACAGCTTGGGTGGAATTTTAGATCTTTGGAGTGAAAATGTTTGGTTAGCTGCAAAAGGCGGTGGTATAGGAAGCTATTGGGGTAACTTAAGATCCATTGGAGAAAAAATTGGTAAAGTTGGAAAAACCTCAGGCATAATTCCATTTATTAAAGTTATGGATTCATTGACAATGGCAATTAGTCAAGGTTCATTAAGAAGAGGGTCGGCAGCTTGCTATCTTCCAATTGATCATCCTGAGATTGAAGAATTTATAGAGATGAGAAGACCAACAGGGGGAGACCCAAATAGAAAAGCTTTGAATTTACATCATGGTGTTTTAGTTTCAGACGCATTTATGAGAGCAGTTGAAACCGATGAGCAGTGGGCATTAAAAAGTCCTGCTGATGGAACTATACAACAAACTATTTCAGCAAGAAATTTATGGATTAGATTATTAACAGCAAGAATAGAAACAGGTGAACCATATATTATTTACATTGATACTGTTAATAGACAAATTCCACAGCACCACAAGTTAGCAAACCTTACAGTTAAAACTTCAAACTTGTGCAGTGAAATAACTTTACCGACAGGTATCGATAAAGATGGAAGAGATAGGACAGCTGTATGTTGTTTATCTTCTTTAAATTTAGAAAAATATGACGAGTGGAAAGATGATCCAGATATGATTAATGATGTGATGAGATTTTTAGATAATGTCTTATCAGATTTTATCAACAAAGCTCCTGATCAGTTTAAAGACGCAAAGTATTCAGCTGAGAGAGAGAGAAGTGTTGGTTTAGGTGTAATGGGCTTTCACTCTTTTTTACAAAAAAATAGAATTCCTCTTGAGTCAGTAATGGCAAAATCATGGAATAAAAAAATATTTAAAAATATTGATGAAAAAGTAAATCAAGCTTCTAAAGATTTAGCTGAAGAAAGAGGCGCTTGTCCAGACGCAGCTGAGTATGGTTACAAGGAAAGATTTTCAAATAAAACTGCAATAGCTCCAACAGCTTCAATTTCAATTATTTGTGGAGGAGCATCTCCAGGAGTAGAGCCTATAGCTGCAAATAGCTATACACATAAAACTTTATCGGGTTCTTTTAATGTTAGAAACAGATATCTAGAAGAAATATTACAAAGTCATGGCAAAAATGATGACGAAACATGGTCTACAATTACTACTAATCAAGGGTCAGTTAGCCATCTAGATTTCTTAACAGATTTAGAAAAAGATGTATTTAAAACAGCTTTTGAACTTAACCAAAATTGGATAATTGAACTTAGTGGTGACAGAACGCCTTATATTTCGCAAGCTCAATCTGTAAATTTATTTTTGCCTGCAGATGTTCATAAAAAAGAATTGCATAAAATTCATTTTGATGCGTGGAAGAAAGGTTTAAAGAGCCTTTATTACTGTAGATCAAAATCAATTCAAAGAGCTGAAAATATCAATGATGCAAAATCGACAGATATTATGGCTAATGTATATAAAAATAAATCAACTAAAACCGAAGAACCAGAATACGAGGAGTGTCTATCATGTCAGTAGCAGAGAAAGTAAATTCAGAAATTATACAAACCAAAAAAAAAGAAATTATTCAACCAAACAAAATGGGACTATTAGTAGAAAACCCTGTCTATAAACCATTTAGATATCCGTGGTGTTACGATGCTTGGTTGACTCAACAACGAATTCATTGGTTACCTGAAGAAGTTCCACTTGGTGATGACGTTAGAGACTGGCAAAAAAATTTGTCTGGACCAGAAAAAAATTTATTAACTCAGATCTTTAGATTTTTTACTCAAGCTGATGTTGAGGTTAATAATTGTTATTTAAGACATTACACAACAGTATTTAAACCTACAGAAGTTTTAATGATGATGACAGCTTTTGCTGCTATGGAAACTGTGCATGTAGCAGCTTATTCACATTTATTAGATACAATTGGAATGCCTGAGTCTGAATATTCTGCATTTATGAAATATAAAGAAATGAAAGATAAGTATGATTACATGCAAGACTTTAATGTAAATTCAAAAGAAGATATTGCAAAAACTGTAGCTGTATTTAGTGCTTTCACAGAAGGGTTGCAATTATTTGCAAGTTTTGCAATTTTATTAAATTTTCCAAGACATAATAAAATGAAAGGAATGGGCCAGATCGTTACTTGGTCAGTAAGAGATGAAACTCTTCATTGCAACTCAATGATCAGAATTTTCAAAGAATTTATAAAAGAAAATCCTGAAATTTGGACTCCAAAACTTAAAAAAGAACTTTATGAAGCTTGTAGAACTATTATTGAACATGAAGATGCTTTTATTGATTTGGCGTTTGAAATGGGTCCAATGGAAGGATTAACTGCAAAGGAAGTTAAAGATTATATCAGATTTATTGGTAACCGAAGATTAGTTCAGTTAGGACTAGAACCAATTTATGATATTGATAAAAATCCTTTGACGTGGTTAGATACTATGCTCAATGCCGTAGAGCACATGAACTTTTTCGAAGGTCGTGCAACAGAGTATTCAAAAGCATCAACACAAGGAACCTGGGCAGAAGCTTTTAGTTAAAAACAATTAAGTGAAAAAATTTGGTTTAGTTGTAATTGGAGCACATTTTGGTGTTTGGCTAAACGATGTTTTATCCAAATTTGCTAAACAAAATATTTTACTAGTGGAGCCAGTTCCTTATAACTACAACAAATTGAAAGAAAGATTTATAAGTTCAAATAATATTCAAATTTGTACGAATGCTATTTTTTCAGAAAATAAAATAAGTAAGTTTTATTATGTTAATGAAAAATCGATATCAAAACTAGGTAAACATTGGGCAAGTGGAATTGGTTCATTTAATAAAAATCATATTTTAGACCATAGAACAAAAAGATTTAAAATTGAGGATGAAGATATAGATGAGATTGAAATTGAATTTATTACTTTCGATGGCTTAATTGAAAAATTTGAAATTGAATCAATAGATAAACTACAAATAGATGTTGAGGGCGCAGAATATGAAATTTTAAAATCTATTAATTATAAAAAAACTGATATTAATTCGATACAGTTTGAGTCTAAACACTTCGATGGTACTTTTAAAGAAGGTCCTAAATTAAAAGAAATAGAAAATAAATTAATTTCTGAAGGATATGACTTAAAAAAAATTGATAATGAAAATGTTTTAGCAGTAAAAAAAAATTAATTTATTATTACTCAATTTGCGTCATGATGTTCCATATTTTTCTCATATAATTTGATAGCATATGATCTATGTCTAATAAAATAATTAATAAATTTTATGAATAATTTCTTCTCAAAAAGAAGATCGGTATTAGCGAGAAAAATGTCTACAAAAGAAATCCCGGATGAACATTTGGAAAAAATTTTAGAAGCGGGAATAAGAGTTCCTGATCATGGAGCTCTAAATCCATGGAAAATTAAAGTAATAACTGGAGATAAACTTAAATACATAGACGAAAATATAATTTTAGACGAATATAAAAAAATAAATCCACACGCAAATGCAGCACAATTAGAAATTGAGTCTAGAAGATTGCAAAGAGCTTCCATAATTTTAGCTGTTTTATACACACCCGTTGATCACCCAAAAATTCCTGAGTGGGAGATGACATTGTCATCAGGTGCAGTATGTATGAATTTATTATCTTGCGCACAATCTTTAGGGTATGCCGCACAATGGTTAACAGAGTGGTATGCTTATAATGACAAAGTTATAGAATATTTTGGCGGCAGATTGGGTATTGATAAGATATCAGGATTTATTTATTTAGGTCATAAAACTGAAGAACCCAATGAAAGAAGAAGACCTGAACCCAACAAAGTAATCTCTTATTTGTAAAAAATATGTTTATTGCAATGAATAGATTTAAAATTTTTTCAGATAAAGAAACTCAATTTGAAAAAATTTGGAGAGAAAGAGATACATATTTGCAAGGTGTAAAAGGGTTCAAAAAATTTAATTTATTAAAAAGCGAAAAACATGCAGATTATACTTTGTACGCATCTCATAGTGTTTGGGATTCTAAAGAGGATTTTATCAATTGGACAAAATCTGAGGAATTTCGGTTAGCTCATAAAAATGCTGGACAGCATAAAGATCTTTATTTAGGTGCTCCTCAATTTGAGGGATTTGAAATAGTCTTATAATATGATTTCTCAATTAACTATTTTTTTGCCATCTGTTGTATTGGGAATAATGTTATTTTTTTCTTTTGTTGTTGCTCCAATAACTTTCAAATCTTTAAAAGAGGAAAATGCAAGAATATTTATAAGAAAAATATTTCCATATTACTACAATGTGAATCTAGTAATTTGCCTGTTTGCAATATTATGTTTTATTTTTATTCAAAACTATTCTTTAAATTTTTATTTGATTTCATCAATAACAATTCTTTTTGGAATTTCAAACTTTATATTAATGCCATTAATTAATAAATTTAGAGATAGCAATGAAAACAAAAAATTTAAAAATCTTCATATGATGTCAGTTATTATCAACTTTATCCAAATTATTTTTTTAATTTTGATAATATTTTAAAACTTATCTCTGATTAAGTTGCATCACTTTTCGATGCTTATTACCTTTGTAGCTTGCTAGAGGTCTAATAAGCTTGTTAGCAGCATGTTGCTCCATTATATGTGCTGACCAACCTGTAATTCTTGAAATCACAAAAATTGGAGTAAAAAAGTCTGTATCAAATCCCATCAAGTGGTAAGTCGGACCTGTAGGATAATCAACGTTTGGATAAATATTTTTTTCTTTAATCATTACTTTTTCAACAATGTCATAAATTTTTTCAAATTTTTTGTCTTTTTTTACCTTAGCAACTTTTCCAAAATATTCTCTCATGGTTGGAACCCTTGAGTCACCAGACTTATAAACTCTATGCCCAAACCCCATAACAACCTCTTTATTTTTTAATGCATTATTTATCCATTTAAGAGCATTTTCAGGTTTTTTAATTTTGTTCATCATATGCATAACTTCTTCATTAGCGCCACCATGCAAAGGACCTTTTAAACTGGCAATGGCTCCTGTGATTGCTCCATGTATGTCAGATAGGCTGCTTGTAATTGTTCTTGCTGTAAATGTTGAGACATTAAAACTATGCTCAGCATATAAAATTAAAGATACATCAAAAGCTTTTACAATTTCTTTTTGTGGGACTTTTCCAAAACACATATAGAAAAAGTTTTCAGCAAAAGTTAATGTTTTTTTAGGTTTTATTATTTTTTTTCCTTTTCTAATTCTATAAAATGCAGCTAAAGCCGTTGGTGTTTTTGCAAATATTCTTAGTGCTTTTCTCATATTTGCTTCTTGTGAAGAATCAGTCGTTTCTTTATCTTCCAATCCCATGACGCTTACTGCAGTTCTAGCAACATCCATTGGATGAGATTTTTTTGGCATATGTTTAATTATTTCATATAAATTTTTTGTAAGTTCTCTGTTATTTCTTTCTTCTTTTTCAAATTTCCTTAACTCAATAGTGTTAGGTAAGTCTTTGTTTAAAATTAAGTAGGCAACCTCCTCAAATCTGCAATATTCACAAAGATCTTGAGCGGCATATCCTCTATAAGTAAGAGAGTTAATTTCAGGCATTACTTTAGAAACTTCTGTTTCATCTACGACTATTCCAAGCAAGCCTTTTTTTATATCATCACTCATTATTCATGTCCTTCTGTACTAAAATTATAAATTTTTTCATCTAATGAATTATATTTCTCGTAATCAACCAATTCATAAAGTCTTTTTCTAGTTTGCATTTTATCTATAATATTGTTTTGGTGTCCATTCGCATAAATGTCCCTTAATCCATCTTCTACATTTTTCATAGCCAATCTTTGTGTAGTCACTGGATAAATGACTATGTTATATCCAAAATTTTCTAATTCTTTATAATTAAATAATTTCGATTTACCAAATTCAGTCATATTTGCTAACAAGTAACCAGACAATTCTTTACGAACTTTTTCAAAATCTTTTTCATCTTGAAGAGCTTCTGGGAATATAATTTCAGCACCAGCATCAATATAGGCTTTGCATCTTTCAATCATTTTATCAATTCCTTCAACACTTTTTGCATCTGAACGAGCGATAATCTTAAAATTTTGATCTTTTTTGACAGCAACGCATTCTTTAATTTTTTTAACCATAGCATTAGTTGAGATAAGTTCTTTGTTATCTAAATGCCCACATCTTTTTCTCTCAATTTGATCTTCTAAATGAACGCCTGTTATTCCAAATTCTTCAAATGTTTCTATTGTTTCTTTGCATGATTTAAACCCCGTATCTATATCAACAATTGTTGGAAGATTTGTTACTCTAGAAATTAAATAAGATCTAGTACTAACATCTTGTAGTGTTGTTAAGCCAATATCTGGAAATCCAAGATCGTTAGCCATTACTCCACCGGATACATAAACTGCGTCATAACCAATTTCTTCAATTAATTTTGCTGTTAAAGGATTGTATGCACCAGGTACTCTTAATATTTTGTTTGATTTTAATTTCTGGTCAAAATCTAATCTTTTTTGACTAGGTTCTTTTTCTACAAAGTGCATTAAAAGATTCCTTTTTTATTATTTCTTTTTAATTTGCTTTTTCTTACTTCAATATTTAATTTATGAAGTTGACCAGATTTTAAATTCTTTAAATTTTGAACTGTTTTTAAAAAACGATCGCTCTCTTTTTTATCTAAAATACTATCAGTTAAGGTTAAAAATTTATTTATATAATTTTCCCTCTTAAATGGTCTAGCTCCATACGGATGAGCATCTGCTCTATAAAGTTCCTCTGTTATTTTTTTTCCATTATTAAGCGTTACAACTACTTTAGCACCAAACGCCTTATTTTTTGGATTTGGATCATGATATTTTTTTGTCCATTTTTTGTCCTCATATGTTTTGATTGATCTCCAAATCTTAATGGTACTTTTTCTATTTGCTCTGCTTTTTGTATAAGATTTTACGTGATGCCAATTTCCATCTTCTAAAGCTACAGCAAAAATATACATTATAGAATGATCTAGTGTTTCTCTGCTCGCATTAGGGTCCATTTTTTGAGGGTCATTAGCACCTGTTCCAATTACATAATGAGTATGATGACTTGTAAAAATATCGATTTTTTTAATACGATTTAAATTATTAATTTTAGTTTTTAGTTTTTTGGCTAAATCTATCAATGCTTGAGATTGATATTCTGCAGAATATTCTTTTGTGTATGTTTCTAAAATAGCTTTTTTACTTTCACCTTTTTTTGGTAATGGCACTTTGTAGTTAGCTTTTTTACCATCTAATATTCTTGCTATTACACTATCCTCACCTTCATATATTGGACTTGGAGCACCTTCACCTCTCATAGCTCTATCTACAGCTTCGATAGCAAGTTTACCTGCATGTGCAGGAGCATAAGCTTTCCAACTTGAAATTTCTCCTTTTCTAGATTGTCTTGTAGATATTGTTGTGTGTAAAGCCTGTTGAACAGCTTGATAAATAGTTTCGGTATTTAATTTTAACATAGTTCCTAATCCTGCAGCTACACTAGGACCTAAATGAGCAATATGGTCTACTTTATGCTTATGCAAACAAATACCCTTAACTAAATTTACCTGAACTTCATATGCAGTAATTATTCCTCTTAATAAATCCAATCCACTTTTTTTATTTTGTTGTGCTACACTAATAAGAGGTGGAATGTTATCGCCTGGATGACTATAATCTGCTGCTAAGAAAGTATCATGAAAATCTAATTCTCTAACAGCGGTTCCGTTAGACCATGCTGCCCATTCACAATCAAATTTTAATTTTGAATTTACTCCAAATAACGTTGCACCATTTTTTCTAGAGTGTCTTAAGGCCATTTCTCTAGATGAAATTACTGGTTTTCTATTTAATGATGCGATAGCAACTGAAGCGTTATCTATTATTCTGTTGATAACCATTTCAATTGCATCTTTATTTAATTTTGCATTGTCACTTGCTATCTCTGCAATTTTCCAAGCAAGCTGTTTCTTCTTTGGAAGATTATTTTTCGACGGATATACTTTAACTGAATGTAATAACAAAAAAACTCCTAATTTGTAAATTTGTTTTAATAGTTAAAATAAATTAATCAATATTAAAGATATTTAGATATTATTTTCTCAATACCTACAAAGTCTTTTATTATGTGATTATGATAAATTTCATCAGATCTTTTTTCTGTATATCCATATTTTAGTAATATTATTGGAATTTCTGCAGCTTTAGCAGCATTAGCATCTGTCTCGCTGTCACCTATCATAATCGATTTATCTTTATCACCATCTAAAATTTCAATTGTAGTTGTTAAATGCCGAGGATCTGGTTTGCAATATTCAAAAGTATTATAACCTGCAACATACTCAAAATATTCATAAATCCCAATTTTTTTTAAAAGATCAACTGCTAAGTGTTCAGTTTTATTGGTGCATACAGCCATAGAAATATTTTCATTTTTACACCAAGCTAAAAATTCCTTTACACCATTAATCAATTTACTTTCATGTAAAATATTTTTTCCATAAAAAGTCAGAAATTCATCGGTCATTTCGTTTTGAATTTTTTCATCAAACCACTTCCATTGACCATTAGCTTTTGCCATCATTGCTTTTGCTCCTTTGCCTACAGCATTTTTTAACTCTCCCAAAGTTTTTGTAGGATAACCAAATTTTTTCATTACATGATTATGAGCACGTATTAAATCTGGAGCTGTGTCAACCAAAGTGCCATCTAAATCAAATAAAATTGTAAATTTTTGTTTCATTATTAAAGTATTTTAAAGAAATAAATTGTGAATTAATTAAACAATATACTTAATATAAATAATAGAAAAATGAAAGACTCAACTCAAAAAAAACTTAGAGAGAAATTTATTAGATCAGGGGTTAAAATGATTGGTCCTGAAACTATTTTTTTTTCAAAAGATACAAAGATTGGAAAAAAAGTAACTATAGAACCTTATGTTGTTATAGGTTCTAAGGTTAGAATAGGGGACAATGTAATTATAAAATCTTTTTCACATTTGGAATCTTGCAAAATTGAAAGTAAAGTTGAAATTGGTCCTTATGCCAGAATAAGACCCAAAACAATTTTAAAGTCAGGATCTAAAGTAGGTAATTTTGTTGAAATTAAAAAAAGTACTTTAGGAAATAAATCTAAAGTAAATCATTTATCTTATGTGGGAGATGCCCTAATTGGAAAATCAGTAAATATAGGTGCCGGAACTATTACTTGTAACTATGATGGTGTAAATAAAAATAAAACAAAGATTAGAGATAAAGTATTCATAGGCTCAAATTCTTCATTGGTTGCCCCAATCACCTTAAACAAAGATAGTATTGTTGGAGCTGGATCAGTAATTACTAAGGATGTTAAAACAAATTCTTTAGCAATAACAAGATCACCACAATTAGAAGTTAAAAATTATAAAAGAAAGAAAAAATAATTTATGTGTGGGATTATTGGAATATCAAGTAACAAACCTGTTTCTGCAAATATAATTAATTCCTTAAAAAAATTAGAGTATAGAGGATACGATTCAGCAGGTATAGCTACACTTTCAGATGGTGAAATCAATGAAGTAAAATCAGAGGGAAGAGTAGATAACTTAGAAAATAATTTTGATTTAAAAAACTTGAGAGGTAATATTGGGATAGGACATGTAAGATGGGCAACTCACGGAATTCCAAATAGTTTAAATGCGCATCCTCATTCATCCCATAACGTATCAGTAGTTCACAATGGAATAATTGAAAACTCTACAATAATAAAAAAACATTTAATTAACAAAGGTCACAAATTTAAATCACAGACTGATACCGAAGTAATTGTTCATTTAATAACAGAAAATTTAAAAACTTTAGAACTAGAAGAAGCTATAACAATAACATTAAAACAACTTCATGGTAGTTTTGCACTTGGAATCGTATTTAAGGATATGCCAGATTTAATTGTTGGCGCCAGAAGGGGCTCACCTTTAGCAGTTGGATATGGTCCTAATGAAAATTATCTAGGCTCAGACTCATATGCTTTGAAATCAATGACAAATAAAATCACATACCTTGATGATGGTGAATTTTGTATTGTTAAAAAAGATCAAGTTCTTTTTTTTAATGAAGAAGGAAAAAAAGTAAATAAAAAGATATTAGAATTATCATCAGATGAAGCAAGTTATGACAAAGGTGATTTTAAACATTTTATGGCAAAAGAAATAGAAGAACAGCCAACAACAATTAAAACGGGAATTAAAGAATACATAGATAATGTAAATAAAGATATAAATATCTTTAATTTTCCATGGCAAATTGAAGATATTAAATCAATAACCTTAGTTGGATGTGGAACTGCATATCATTCTTGTTTGATGGCGAAATATTGGTTTGAGGAACTTACAACTTTAGATGTTAGCACAGATATAGCATCAGAGTTTAGATATAGAAAAAATAGATTTAAAAAGGATACTTTATATATTTTTGTTTCACAATCAGGTGAGACTGCAGATACTTATGCAGCTTTAGATCTTTGTAACAAAAATAATATGAAAACATGTGCTGTTGTTAATGTGATTGAGAGCTCGATAGCAAGAGACTCTAATTTTGTGTTACCAATTCATTGTGGACCTGAAGTCGGAGTGGCTTCAACAAAAGCTTTTTTAGGACAAATACTTGTTTTGTATATTTTAGCTTTAAAAATTGGATCATTGAGACATGAAATTGAAAAACAAGAATATCAAGAAAAGATTAAAGATTTAAAAGATTTACCAGGATTAATAGAAAAAACTTTATTACATGATAACGATATTCAGGCAATATCATCAACATTTAACGAGGCAAAGGGCTCAATGTTTCTAGGGAGAGGTTATTCATATCCGATAGCTTTAGAAGGCGCATTAAAACTCAAAGAACTTTCATACGTTCATGCTGAAGGATACCCAGCAGGTGAAATGAAGCATGGGCCATTAGCTTTAATTGAAGAGGGAATGCCCGTAGTAGTTTTGGCTCCAAGAGATAATTATTATAAAAAAACAATTTCAAACATGCAGGAAGTTATTGCAAGAGGAGCAAAGGTCTTATTGATAACCAATAAAAGTAAAGATGAAGTAGTATCAGAAAATATTTGGGAAACTATTGAAGTTGAGAATACAAATGACGACTTGCTTCCATTTCTATTGACTATTCCACTACAAAAACTTGCGTATTACTCTGCTCTTAAAAAAGGTTACGACATTGATAAGCCTAGAAATTTAGCCAAATCTGTCACTGTTGAATAAACTTTAAACTCTGTTAAAACACTTTTTGGTTGAATATGAAAAATTGGAAAAAAAATAGTTGGAGAAAATATCCGGTCAAACACATTCCAGAGTATCCAGATAAAAAGGAGCTGGAAATGGTTTTGACCAAGATTGAAAAATTTCCACCTTTAGTCTTTGCTGGAGAAACTAGACATCTAAAGAATCAGTTAGCTGAAGTTGTCGATGGTAAAGCATTTTTGCTTCAGGGAGGGGATTGTGCTGAGAGTTTCGCTGAATTTAATCCAGATAACATCAGAGATACATTTAAACTGATGTTACAAATGTCTTTAGTATTAACTTACTCAGCATCTTTACCAGTTGTAAAAGTTGGAAGAATTGCTGGGCAATTTTCAAAACCAAGAAGTTCACCCGTCGAAACAAAAAATGGTGTTGAGCTACCGAGTTATTTAGGTGATAACATAAATGGAATGGAGTTTACCGAAAAAGCGAGAATTCCAGATCCAAAAAGGTTGTTTAAAGCTTATTCTCAATCTGCAGCAACTTTAAATTTAATCAGGGCTTTTTGCCATGGTGGGTTTGCAGATTTAAAAAATGTTCATAATTGGAATTTAGGATTTATCAAAAATTCTCCTGAATTAAAAAGATTTAAAGATTTAGAAGATAGAATTGCTGACGCTCTAGCATTTATGGATGCATGTGGGATTAATTCAGATTTTAATCGAAGATTAAAAACAGTTAATTTTTGGACTTCTCACGAAGCTTTATTGCTTCCTTTTGAGGAAAAAATGACTCGAGTAGATTCTACAACAGGAGAAAATCACGACACCTCAGCTCATTTTGTATGGATTGGAGATAGAACTAGACAATTAGATGGAGGACATGTTGAGTTTTGTAGAGGAATAGAAAATCCAATTGGAATTAAATGTGGACCAACTTTAAAAGCCGATGATTTAATTAATTTGTGTAACAGAATTAATCCTAGAAATGAAAAAGGTAAAATTACGTTGATTTCAAGATTTGGGGCAGACAATGTTTCAAAACATTTACCTAAACTTATAAGAGCAATTAAAAAGGAAGGTTTAAATGTAATCTGGTCATGCGATCCATGTCATGGAAACACAATTCAGGCTGCAACAGGATTTAAGACAAGGCCATTTAACAGTGTACTTAAAGAAGTTAAAAATGTATTTGCATGTCATCTTAGCGAAGGTAGTTATGCTGGCGGTCTTCATATAGAGCTTACTGGTCAAAATGTTACTGAATGTATTGGGGGTGCTCAAAAAATATCTGAAAAAGACTTATCATCTAGATACCATACGCATTGTGACCCAAGACTAAATGCAAACCAAGCTTTAGAATTAGCATTTTTAATTTCAGATGAGATTAAAAAGAATAGCTCTTATTCTAAAAATGCAGACAGAGCGGCATCTTAAGACATTGTAATATTTTAAATATTTAATACCTTGAATTTATGAATGCTTCAGAAAAAGTAAAGTTTATATCAAATTGGATTAAAGATTATGCAAATAATATGCCAAGTAAAGCAGAGTCATTGGTTATAGGAATTTCTGGAGGAATAGATTCATCAGTATCAAGTACATTAAGTGCAATGACTGGTTTAAAGACTATTGTCTTATCAATGCCAATTAAACAAAAATCACACCAGCATGATTTGAGTTTAAAACATCAAGAATGGTTAGTTAAAAATTTTAAAAACGTAGAGGCTCATACAATTAATTTGGATGAATTATTTTTAGCATTTAGTTCAAGTTTATCTAAATTTGCTAATGAACATGGTATGGCAAATTCTAGAGCAAGATTAAGAATGACTACGCTTTACCAAGTAGCAGCAGCCAACAAAGGAATAGTAGTTGGAACTGGAAATAAAGTTGAAGATTTTGGTATTGGATTTTACACAAAATACGGAGATGGTGGGGTAGATATATCGCCAATTGCAGATTGTAATAAAACCGAAGTTTGGGAACTCGGAAAAGAGCTTGGAATATTAAAAGAAATTATAGACGCAGCCCCTACTGATGGTTTATGGGACGATGGAAGAACTGATGAAGGTCAACTTGGACTAAAATATGAAGAATTAGAAGAAGCTATGGATAATCCGAATTCTACTAATCGAGCTAAATACGAAACTATTAGAAAACAAAATTTGCATAAAATGGAGCCAATTCCTGTATGCAAAATTCCAAATTAATCAAATAGATTCACAAATCTATTTTTTAAGTATATTCCTAAAATAATGAGTAAAGATATTTTTTTAACAAACAATCTTACAAATAAAAAAGAGAAGTTTGTTCCACTAGATAAAAATAACATTAGAATGTACGTATGTGGTCCAACCGTTTATGATGATCCCCATATTGGGAACGCAAGACCAATAGTTGTATTTGATATTTTATATAAAATTTTTAAAAAAAATTATCCTAAAGTTACTTATGTGCGAAATATTACTGATGTAGATGATAAAATTATTAAATCTTCAAAAGAAAATAATATTTCAATTTCAGAATTAACAAGCAAGATAACTAAAAGTTTTAGTGAAGATTGTCATTACTTAAATTGTGAAGAACCAACTCATCAACCTAAAGCAACAGAAAATATAGATTTGATGATTGAAATGATTTCTGAATTAATAAAAAAAGGATTTGCCTATGAAAATAATAATCATGTTTATTTTGAAGTCAAAAAATTTAGGGATTATGGTCAACTATCAAATAAAAAATTAGATGAACTTATTGCTGGATCAAGAGTAGAAGTCAGTGAAAATAAAAAAAATTCAGAAGATTTTGTTTTATGGAAACCTTCAGATGATGATGAACCATCATGGGATTCTCCATGGGGAAAAGGAAGACCAGGATGGCATCTCGAGTGTTCTGCAATGTCAAAGAAATTTTTAGGAGATGAGTTTGATGTTCATGGTGGTGGTATAGATTTGTTATTTCCTCATCATGAAAATGAAATAGCTCAATCAAGATGTGCAAATGATACAAAAATATTTGCAAAATTTTGGATGCATAATGCATTCATCACTATGTCTAATGAAAAGATGGCCAAGTCTCAGGGAAATATTTTAAAAATAAAAGATTTTAGAGACAAGATAAGTGGTCAAGTTTTAAGATTAGCTTTACTGAGCGCGCATTATAAACAACCATTAGATTGGAATGATAAACTTCTGGTCGACTGTCAAAACACAATAAATAAATGGTACAATTCATATTTAGATATTGAAAATAATTCTAAGATTTCTGATGAAATTCTTCAGCCACTTTATGATGATTTAAACACTCCTGGATATATTGCTAATTTACATCAATTATATGACAAAGCTCAAAAAGGTAACGATGAAGATAAATCTTTATTCGTTTCTGCTTGTCAATTTGTAGGACTATTAAATGAAAGTAAAGAAAATTGGCTTAAATTTAAAATTAGCAATGCTTTAATTTCTGAAAAAGAAATTTTACAAAAAATTCAGGAAAGAAATAAGGCTAGAAATAGCAAAAATTACCAAGAAGCTGATAAAATTAGAAATGAGCTTTTAGACAAAGGTGTTTTAATAGAAGATAAAGATGGTAAAACGACTTGGAAATTTAAATGAGTAAGGAACAACTTTATATATTTGACACAACGCTGCGTGACGGAGCACAAACCCAAGGTGTAGATTTTTCAATTGATGATAAGGAAAAAATCTCAATAGCTTTAGATAAATTGGGTGTGGATTATGTTGAAGGAGGTTGGCCAGGTGCAAATCCAACCGATACTGAGTTTTTCAATAAGGATCATAATTTTAAATCAGCGAAATTAACTGCATTTGGAATGACTAAAAAATCTGAACACAGTGCAGAAAATGACCCTATGCTCTCATCATTGATTAATTCAAAAAGTACTTCTGTTTGCTTGTTTGGAAAATCTTGGGATTTTCAAGTGGAGGTCGCATTAGGAATAAGTAATGAGCAGAATTTAATGAATATAAGTGAAAGCACAAAACATATTGTTAAATCTGGAAAAGAGTTCATGTTTGATGCTGAACATTTTTTTGATGGATATAAAGCTAATCCAGAATATGCAATGTCATGTTTAAAAGCTGCTTTTGATAATGGTGCTAGATGGATTGTGTTATGTGATACTAACGGCGGTACACTCCCACACGAGATAACAGAAATTATATCTAAAGTTAGCAAACAAATTCCTGGAAAAAATTTAGGAATTCATGCTCATAATGATACCGAAAATGCAGTAGCCAATAGTCTTGCAGCAGTTCAAGCTGGTGTTAGACAAGTCCAGGGCACAATCAATGGTTTAGGGGAAAGATGTGGAAATGCTAATTTAATGTCATTAATTCCCTCATTTTTTTTAAAGAAAGATTTTTCTGATAAGTTTGAACTAAGTATTAAAAGAGAAAATTTAAAAAACTTAACTCAATGCTCAAGATTATTAGATGAGATATTAAATAGAAAACCCAATAAACATTTACCTTATGTAGGAGCTTCTGCTTTTTCTCACAAGGGTGGAATGCATGTATCAGCAGTTCAAAAAGATCCTAAAACTTATGAGCACATAAATCCGGAAGAAGTTGGAAACTCTAGAAATATTGTAGTTTCAGATCAATCAGGACAATCTAATATAATGTCGAGATTGAATTTAATAGGAATTAAAGTAGAGAAAAGAGATCCAAAAATTAAAAAACTTTTAGATGAAGTTAAAGATCGAGAATTTATTGGTTACAGTTATGATGGTGCTGACGCATCCTTTGAGTTGTTAGCTCGTAGATTAATGGGAGAGATACCAAGATATATTTCTATTAATGAATATGATGTTTCGGTAAAGAAAGATAATGCAGGAGAAATAGTTTCTTATGCAAAAGCTCAATTAGAAGTAGATGGAGACAAAATTTTGTGTGAAGGACAAGGAAATGGACCAGTTAATGCTCTAGACAATGCAATTAGAAAGAATGTTAACAAACTTGCTAAATATTCAGAATACTTAAAAGATTTAAGACTAGTTGATTACAAAGTTAGAATTTTAAACACTGGTACAGAAGCTGTAACAAGAGTTAGTATTGAAAGTACAGATTCGAAGGGTGTTAACTGGTTTACTATTGGAGTATCACCAAATATCATTGATGCATCCTTCAAAGCTTTAGTAGACAGTCTGGATTATAAGTTGTTTAAGGACAAAGCCCCTGGAAGTTCGTAAGAATGAAAATTAAAAAATTTTCAGAAAAACCATCTGATCTAAAAGATAGAATAGGAGCTAAACCAATAGTTTGTTACCCAAATACTAATATTGAGGAAAAAAATTTAAGTATTTTACATTCTGCTCGAGAATACTTGGTTAAAAAAGAGGAGGTTATTATACCTCCAAGAGATGCAAAAACGTTTGAAGTTAAATTTGGTGAGTTTTTTAGAATTGAAAGTGTAGAAGGGCCTCAAGTAGGTGATTTAAATTTATTTAATTTAAATAATTTAGAGGAAAAATTCTACTCAGGAAAAACAAGAGCACTATATGGAACTCATCTTTCTGTTGGAGACAAAATGTTTAGTAGTTTTCCTTATCTTAGATCTTTAGCAACAATAACTTGGGATACTTTAGATTGGTATGATTATGATAAAGATGGAGGATCAGTTCATGACGTAATTGGTACTAGATGTGATCCTTATACATCAAAACTTTTGAGCAATAACGATTATCATTATTGTTGTCATTCAAATTTAACTAGGGCTTTGGTTAGAGAAAAAAATATTCAATTAGATCACGCAGAAAAAATAGTTCATGATGTATTAAATGTTTTTATGCTAACTGGATTTACAAATGATACTAAACAATACTTTATGAAAGCAAGTCCTGTTAGACCTGGTGATTATTTAGAATTTTTCGCTGAAACAGATTTATTGGGTGCACTTTCTGCTTGTCCAGGTGGTGATTGTGGTTCTGAACATTCATCTGATGCAGCAAAATGTTATCCATTAAAAGTTTCTACTTGGACAGTAGATCCTAAATATTTAAATGATATCAAACCATCAGCTATTTCTAATTATAATAGAAATCATGGCATAGATTAATGTCGGTTAATAATATTTCTTTCATTCTACACAGACCTCAACTCTCAGAAAATATAGGAGCATGTGCAAGAGGAATGAAAAATTTTAATTTTAATAAACTTGTTGTTATTGATCCTAAACCAATATTTCCAAATGATAAAATTTTAGCAACCTCAGTAGGAGCAAAAAATATAATTAATAAAGCAAAGAATTTTGAAAATTTAGAAAAATCTTTAAAAAATATTGATATTGTAATTGCAACATCAGCAAGATTTAGAAACAAAAATATTAAACATATCCAGCTAGAAGATTTAAAAGAAATTAATTATAAAAAAAAAATAGCTTTTTTATTTGGCTCAGAATCATCTGGTTTGTCAAACAATGAAATAAGCTATGCAAATTATACTCTGCAAATTCCAACAAATCCTGATTTTAAATCATTAAATTTATCTCACAGCTTAATAATAATTGCTCATTATCTATCAAGCATAATTAATTTAAAATCATCTTCTTTTAAGAAATCAAATAAAGTTAAATCAGCATCTAAAAAAGAGATAGTTTCTATGGCAAAACTTTGTATACAGAATCTTGAAGAGATTAACTTTTTTAAATCAAAAGAGAAGAAACCGATAATGCTTGAAAACTTGAGAAATATTTTTTATAGGATGGAATTATCAACTAAAGAAACACGTATTTTATCAGGGGTATTTGCAAGTTTGGGTAAAAAACGTTGATTGACAAAATGATGAGTAAGTTTATAAAGCCCACTATTAAATGACAAAAAGATTAAACTCTAAACATAAAGTAGACAGAAGATTAAAAGTTAACCTTTGGGGAAGACCTAAAAGTCCTTTTAATACTAGAGCTTATGGACCAGGACAACATGGTCAAACAAAAACATCAAAGCCATCTGATTATGGAATACAGCTTCAAGCAAAGCAAAAATTAAAAGCATATTATGGCAACATTAACGAGAGACAATTTAGAAATATTTACAAAAAAGCAGTAATGCTTAAAGGTGATACTGGAGAAAATTTAATTGGTCTTCTTGAAAGAAGATTAGATGCTGTGATTTATAGAGCAAAATTTGCAACAACAATTTTTTCAGCTAGACAATTAATCAATCATGGCCATGTAAAAGTAAATGGTAAAAAGGTGAATATTGGAAGCTATTTAGTTAGAGAAGAAGATTCAATTGAGATAAGAGATAAATCTAAACAACTTGCAATAATTGATATTGCACTTGCAAATAAAGAAAGAGAAACTCCAGAATATATTCAGATGGATGAAAAAAACAAAAAACTAAAGTTTGTTAGAGTACCAAAATTTGAAGAAGTTCCATATCCAATTGTTATGGAGCCCAATTTAGTAATTGAATATTATTCTAGATAATTAGCTTTTAGCCTTAAAACTTATATTTTTGCTTTCAAAAAGTTTTACTAATTCACCACTTTCATACATTTCTTTAACAATGTCGCATCCACCTATAAATTCATTTTTAACATAAAGCTGTGGGATGGTTGGCCAATCGCTAAAAACTTTAATACCCTCTCTTAAATTTTGATTTTCTAAAACATTTATACCTTTAAAATTAACTTCAAGGATTTTTAAAATATTTGAAGTAGCCATTGAAAATCCACATTGGGGAGCGTCAGGTGTGCCTTTCATAAACAAACATACTTCGTTGTTTTCAATTTCATCTTTTATTAAATCATTTGTTTGTTGGTCCATTTAACTCTCCTTTGTTTTAATTGCTAATGCATGCAGTTCATTACCCATTCTACCTTTTAATGAATTGTAAACCATTTTATGTTGCTCAATTTTACTTTTTCCAGAAAATTGAGACGAAGTAACGGTAGCTGAATAATGATTTCCATCACCTGCCAAATCTTGTATTTCAACAATTGCATCAGGCATTGCTTCTTTTATAAAATTTTCAATTTCTTTTAAATCCATTGCCATTATTTACTCATATAGTTTGATAGCCAACTTTTATTAGAAGTTGATAATTCGTCAATTGTAACTTTTGTCTTATCGTTAATATATAGTTCATTTTCACAAATTGTGCCAAGTTGATCAAAATGGACTGCATTTTTATTCAATAAATCAATGACTTTCTTATAATCTTTTTTATCAATTTCTATTATGTATCTTCCTTGATCTTCAGAGAAGAAGTATTCCATTTCACTAATTAAATATTTTGGTTTGCTTAAATTTATTCCTTTCCCTCCTTTTATACACATTTTCGCTACTGCAGTAATTATGCCACCTAAGGAAACATCATGCGCACTTTTTATTAATTTATTATCAATTAATTTCAGTAATGTTTCACCATTATTTTTTTCATTAAATAGATTTACCTCGGGCGGAGGTCCATTTTTTTCGTCTAAAATATTTCTTGCAAATAAACTTTGATCAATGTGTCCTTCAGTTTTTCCTATAACTAAAACCAAATTATCAACTACTTTAAACTCAATAGTGATCATATTTTTATAATCTTTGATTAACCCAACTCCACCAATTGTAGGCGTAGGTTTTATACCCTTGTCTTTTGTTTGATTGTAGAAAGATACATTTCCAGAAACTACTGGAAACTTTAGATATTCGCTTGCCTCACCAATTCCTTGAACACATTCAACAAACTCTCCCATATTTTCCTCATTTTCTGGACTACCAAAATTTAAACAATTAGTTATGGCAACTGGTTTTGCTCCAACAGAAATTAAGTTTCTAAAACTTTCACAAACTACTTGCTTTCCACCAGTTAAAGGGTGGGCCCAACAATAAACTGCTGAAGAGTCTACAGAAGCAGCAACTGCTTTATCTGTTCCATGAACTCTTATAACACCTGCATCTCCACCTGGTTTCTGTATAGTATCTCCCATTACAGTATGATCATACTGTTGCCAAATCCATTCTTTACTACATATGTTTGGTTGTGCTAAAATTTTCTTTAATACATCAATAATTTTTAAATGTTTAATATCTTCTTTTTTTATTTTATTTTTTTTAGGTAATTTTGCTTTTTTCCATTTTCGATCATACATAGGAGAATTTTCAACCAACGTATTAACTGGAATATCTGCTATTTTTTCTTCATCAAAATAAAGTTCTATTTTTTTGGATTTATTAGTTTTACCAATTACCGCAAAATCTAAGTTCCATTTATCAAATATTTTTTTTGCCTGTTCTTCTTTACCATTTTCTAAAACAATCAACATTCTTTCTTGGCTTTCAGAAAGCATAATTTCATAAGGTGTCATCTTGGATTCTCTACATGGCACTTTGTTTAGATTAATTTCTATTCCCAAGTTTCCTTTTGATGCCATTTCAATACTTGAAGAGGTTAAACCAGCAGCACCCATATCTTGGATAGCTATGATAGAATCTCCTGCCATTAACTCTAAACAAGCTTCAAGTAATAGTTTTTCAGTAAATGGATCTCCAACTTGAACAGTTGGTTTTTTTTCTTCAATTTTGTCATCAAAACTGGCTGAGGCCATACTTGCTCCATGAATTCCATCTCTTCCAGTTTTAGACCCAACATATATAACCGGTTTGTTTAACCCAGCAGCTTTAGAGTAGAAAATTTTATCTTTTTTGACTAATCCTAATGTCATGGCATTTACCAAAATATTACCATTATAGGAGCTATCAAAACTTGTTTGGCCAGCGATAGTTGGAACACCCATGCAGTTTCCATAACCACCTATGCCATGCACAACACCTCTTAATAAATTTTTAGTTTTTTTATGTTGTGGCGAACCAAAATGTATTGAGTTTAAATTAGCTATTGGTCTTGCACCCATAGTAAATACATCTCTCATTATCCCCCCAACACCTGTTGCTGCACCCTGATAAGGTTCAATAAAAGATGGGTGATTATGACTTTCTATTTTAAAAACTATTGCATCATTATCTTCAATATCAATAACCCCAGCATTTTCACCAGGTCCCTGAATAACTTTTTTTCCTTTAGTAGGGAGTTTTTTCAGATGTAATCTTGATGATTTATAAGAACAATGTTCATTCCACATTGCAGAAAAAATTCCTAGTTCAGTAATATTGGGAGTTCTGCTTAATAGTTTACAAATTTTAGAATATTCATCTTTCTTTAAACCATGATCAATTGCTAATTTTTCGTTTACAATCATTTTAAGTTATTTATTAGATTATTAAAAAATAATGATCCATCCTCACCAGATAGAGATTTATCGATCATTCTTTCAGGGTGGGGCATCATCCCTAGGACATTTTTATCTTTATTAAATATACCTGCAATATTTTTTATGGATCCATTAGGATTAAAATGATCTTCTACTTTTCCATATTCATCACAATAATTAATAGCTATTTGATTATTATCTTCAATTTCTTTCAATTGATCGGTTGTGCAAAAATAATTACCCTCATTATGAGCTATATGAAATTCTAAAACCTCGTTATCAATATTTTTAAAATATTTATTTTTTTTATCTTTAATTTTCACAAAAACATTTTTGCAAATAAATTCTAGATATTTGTTTCTAAGTAAAACACCGGGTACTAAACCAGTTTCTACCAATATTTGAAATCCGTTACAGATACCCATAACCATTCCACCTGAATTTGCAAAATTAATTACCGATTGCATTATTTTTGATTTAGAAGCCATACTTCCACACCTCAAGTAATCACCATATGAAAATCCTCCTGGTAATACAACCAAATCACTTTTTGGTAAGTCAGCATCATCATGCCAAACCATCTTATTTTTAAATCCAAATTTCTTCAAAGCAACATCCATGTCTCTGTCACAATTTGAACCAGGAAAAGTAATAACTGATGATTTCATTAATTACTTTGGATCAATAATTTTATAATTTTCTATTACAAGATTTGCCAAAAGTTTTTTACACATTTCTTCAACTTTTGCTTTTGCTTTGTCGTTATCAATTTCTTTAGTATCTATTTCAAAATATTTACCTTGTCTAACTTCATTAACATCATCAAAACCCATTCCATCTAAAGTTTGATGAATAACTTTTCCTTGTGGATCAAGAACATCTTTTTTTAAAGTAATAATTACAGAAATTTTCATTTTTTCTTTCTTTTAACTGAAGATAATTTAGTAACATTTACTGCTGAAACATTAGATTGTTCATGGAGAATACCTAATCTTTTAGCAACTTCAGTATAGGCTGGAATTAAATCGCCCAGATCTTTTCTAAATCGATCTTTATCTAATTTTTTTTCTGTGATGCTGTCCCATAATCTGCATGTATCAGGACTAATTTCATCAGCTAAAATAACATCATTTTTTCCATCAATTTTAGTTCTTCCAAATTCTAATTTAAAATCGATAAGTTTTATTCCTACACCTCTAAACATCCCAATCATAAAATCATTAATTCTTAAAACCATTTTTTTAATTTTATCTATTTCTACCTTTGACGCCCAATCAAATGCAAATATATGTTCTTCAGATATTAATGGATCTCCAAGTTTGTCATCTTTTAAGCAGTATTCAATTAAAGGTTCTTTTAAAACAGTACCATCCTCGATACCCAATCTTTTAGTAATAGAACCTGTTGCAACATTTCTCACAATGAATTCGATCGGAATTATTTCGACAAGTTTTATAATTTGTTCACGCATATTTAATCTTTTAACTAAATGATTTTTAATACCTATTTGAGAGAGGTTAGAGAGTATGTGTTCCGATATTCTGTTGTTTAGAACACCTTTACCTTCAATGGTAGTTTTTTTTTGATTATTGAAAGCAGTTGCATCATCTTTAAAATACTGGATAACTAAATTTTTATCATTTGTTGCATAAATAATTTTAGCTTTTCCTTCGTATAATTTTTTCCCTTTTTTCATTATTTAAAAACTCTTCTAAAGATAAAATTGACATTTTTAAAGTGTTTAGAATAATTAAATATAGACTTTAATTTTTTAGGTGAAATTTTACTCATTATAAATTTATCAGATGAAATAACATCAATTAAATTTAAATTCTCAGCAAAACATTTTTTTGCATAAGATTGTACCATCTTATATGATTTTTCTCTGCTTAACCCTGTTTTAGTTAATTCCAGCATAACTTCTTGAGAAAAAATTAAACCTTTTGTTAAATTTAAATTTTCAAGCATTTTTTTAGGATAAACAATCATGTTATCTAAAATATTTGTTAGCCTTACCAATGCAAAATCGGTTGTTATGTTAGCATCAGGCCCAATGTTTCTTTCCACACTTGAGTGAGATATATCTCTTTCATGCCAAAGAGCTATATTTTCAAGAGCTGGTATAACAGCACTCCTAACCATTCTAGCTAAACCGGTAAGATTTTCACATAAAATAGGATTTTTTTTATGAGGCATCGCAGAGGATCCTTTTTGATTTTTAGAAAAATATTCTTGAAGTTCATAAACTTCAGTTCTTTGTAAGTGTCTTATTTCAACAGCTACTCTTTCAATGGATCCTGCAACAATTCCTAAAACAGAGAAATAAAATGCATGTCTATCTCTTGGAATTACTTGTGTGGAAATAGGTTCAACTTTTAAACCTAATTTTTTTGCCACATGTTTTTCGACATTAGGATTAATGTTAGCAAATGTACCTACAGCGCCGGAAATTGCACAAGTAGAAACTTCATCAATAGCATCTTTTAGTCTTTTTCTATTTCTTTTAAATTCTTCGTAAAACGAAGCCAGTTTTAAACCAAATGTAATTGGTTCAGCATGGATACCGTGGCTTCTTCCCATGCACGGAGTAAATTTATATTTTTTTGCCTGTTTTTTTAAAACTTTTAAAATTTGATCAATATTTTTTAAAATAATTTTACCTGATTGAATCAGTTGAATGTTAAAACTTGTATCTACAACATCTGATGATGTCATTCCTTGATGCAGGTATCGTGCCTTAATTCCAGCTTTTTCAGTAACAGTCGTAAGAAAAGCAATAACATCATGTTTTACTTCAGACTCTATTTTATGAATTCTGCTTACATTAATTCTAGCTTTTTTTCTTACAACAGAAGCAACACCTTTTGGAATTTGACCAAGTTTCTCCATCGCCTCAGCAGCTGCGACTTCAACATCTAACCAGATCTTGTATTTATTTTCTTCTGACCAAATATCAGTTAATTCTTTTCGCGAGTATCTTTTAATCATTAATTATAAGTATGGAGGCTTTGAATAACCTTTAACAGATTCTGTAAAGATTTCATAACCATTTTCAGTAATTCCTATTGTATGCTCAAATTGTGCAGATAAAGATTTATCTTTAGTTACAGCTGTCCAACCATCATTTAAGATTTTAACATCGTATTTACCTGCATTAATCATTGGCTCTATGGTAAATGTCATACCAGGTCTTAATTCCATACCTGAGTTCTTATTACCATAATGTAAAATATTCGGCGGTTCATGAAATGTCGTGCTAATTCCGTGACCACAAAAATCTCTCACAACTGAAAAACCTTTCTCTTCTACAAAAGACTGAATTGCATGTCCTATATCACCTAGCTTAATTCCAGGTTTTAAAATTTTAATAGCTCTCATCATAGAATCGTAAGTAGCATCAATGAGATTGTTTAATTTTACTTGAGTTTTCCCGATACAAAACATTCTACTTGTATCACCATAGTGCTCATCAACAATTGCAGTTATATCAACATTTACAGCATCACCCTCTTGTAAAATTCTGTCAGACGGTATTCCGTGACATATAACATGATTTAATGATGTGCATAAAGATTTTGTAAATCCTCTATAATATAATGGAGCTGAATAACCACCATTATCTCTAATAAACTCATATCCTAACTTGTCGATATAATCTGTAGAAACACCTTCTTTGATATTTTCAGTTAACATATCTAAAGTTCTTGCAGCAAGTTTTCCTGCAACTCTCATTTTTTCAAATTTTTCTTTATAATCAGTCATCTATAATTTTTAATTTTTTATCTATAAAAATTTTCTTAGAACTTATATCACATCTATAAGCCAAAAAATTAACACCTGCTTTTTTAGCTTTTAGGTAGGCGTTGTAATATTCCTCATCTATATCTTTAGCAATTTTAAAATATTTCATATTTTGAATTTGAACTAAAAATATTAAGTATGTTTTATAACTTTTTTTTATGGCATCAATAAGGGTTAATAAATGCTTAATTCCTCTAGCTGTTGGCGCATCAGGAAATTCAGCAGTATCTTCATTTCGAAATAAAGTAACATTTTTAACCTCAACAAAGCTTTTTTGACCCTTTTTTTCTAATAGAAAGTCAAATCTTGTTTCTTTATTAAAAAAAACCTCCGGCTTTATATTGTCATTATTTTTAAGTTCGTTAATAAGATTATTTTGAAGACCATGCTCAACAATTCTATTTGCCATGTGAGTATTCACCCCAACTAAATTTTTTCTAGATTTAATAATTTCTAATCCATATTTAAGCTTTCGTTTTGGATCATTATTAGGAAGCAAATAAACTTCATTACCTTCATTTAACAAACCTTTCATCGATCCCGTGTTAGGGCAATGAGCTGTGACAATTCCTTTATCGAGTTTAACGTCAGTAAAAAACCTTTTATAACGTTTGATTAGTTTGCCTTTTACTAAAGACTTGGTAAATTCCATTAATAAATTATATATTTCATATGAATAAAAAAGTAAAAGTTAATGCATCGATTTTAATAATTGGTAATGAAATATTATCTGGGAGAACCCAGGATACCAATACATCAACATTAGCAATTTGGCTTAACTCTATAGGAGTTAATGTAGCTGAAGTTAGAGTAATACCCGATATTGAAAAAACAATTGTTGAAACTCTCAATTTTCTTAGATCAAGCTACGACTATGTATTTACAACTGGTGGTATTGGACCAACTCATGACGATATTACTGCTCAATCAGTTTCAAAAGCATTTGGAATAAAATATGAAGTTCATAAAGAGGCCTTTGAAATTTTAGAGGCTTATTACCAACCAGGAGAATTTAATGATGGTAGACAAAAGATGGCCTGGATGCCAGAGAATGCAAAATTAATTTTAAATCCAACAAGTGGCGCCCCAGGTTTTAATGTTGAAAATGTATTTTCATTACCAGGAGTTCCATCTATTTTAAAATCAATGCTGGGAGGTTTAACTAATCGCATAGTAGGAGGAAAGCCAATTAAAAGTCTTACTATAAGTTTAAAAACTGTTGAAAGTGAAATAGCTAAATCATTAACTAAAGTTCAAAATGATAATCAAGATGTTGAAATAGGAAGCTACCCTTTTTTTCATGCAGGTAAATTAGGTGTCTCAATAGTAATAAGGTCTGAAGATCAAAATAAAATTGATAATTGTAATTCTCAAATTTTAGAATTTATAAATGATAAAAAAATTGAGGTAGTTGATAGATAATGTTGTATTTTGCTTATGGTAGTAATCTTCATCATTTTCAAATGAAACGAAGATGTAAAAATAGTATTTTCTTAAAAAAAATAAATTTAAAAGATTTCAGGTTAACTTTCAGAAGCAAGTATAGAGCCGCAGACATAGAGCCTAAAAAAAATTCTATTGTTCCAGGTGCATTATTTGAAATTTCTAAAAGCGATGAAAAAAAATTAGATGTATATGAAGATTTTCCAATTCTTTATAAAAAATACTACTTTTATTATTATGGAAAAAAAGTGATGACTTATACAATGGTAAAAAAAACGCCATTCAAATTTCCTACTGAAAGATATCTAAACGTAGTTAAGAGGGGTTACAAAGATTGTAATTTAGACCAAAGGTATTTAAAGGAAGGATTATTGTCTAACAAATGAAAGTAAAGAAAATCTTATAAAAATGCCTAATATGAAACTTCAAGGCTTCACCCTAATAGAACTATTAGTCGTAGTAGCAATCATCGGTATCCTAGCTGCTGTTGGAGTAATTGCTTATAATGGGTATACTAATAGTGCTAGGGTTGCTGCCACCAAAGCTAATCACGCCTCGATCACAAAAATGATAGGCGCAAAAGCGATACAATGTAATATGGGTGAAACTATAGAATACTTAGATATCAATGGGACAAAAAAAAATATTAGTTGTCCAGTGACTATAGATAATTTCATAAATTACATGAATCAAACTATTTATGGAATGAATTGGGAAAGTCCATTTTATGGATCAAGTCCACCCTATGGTTCATGGTGTAAATTAAATGTTACAAACTGTTCACCACCTGGTTTTATGACTGCTTGTCCTTCTCATTCTCAACAAGGAGGATATTTATCAGTATTTAAATTAGATGCATACAGAATTAAGATATGTTCAAATTTAGGAAATAGTTCAGGATCAACACAATATATGGAGACAACAGTATCTTATGAATAAAAAAGGTTTTACCCTAATAGAACTTCTTGTCGTTGTAGCAATCATTGGTATTCTTGCTGCTGTAGGTGTTGTTGCATATAACGGTTATACTTCAAGTGCAAAAAAATCGGCAGCAACAGCGAACCATAAAAATGTAGTTAAATATATAACAACTGAAGTTATGAAATGTTCAACAGGTGCATCAACAGCAATGAATAATGAATTAGATTGTTCAAAACAAGGTTTAAATGATTGGAAAGATTTTGTGGCGAAAGCTGTAGAAAGATCTTTATCAGGATTTAAAAATCCATATTTTCCATCAGAACAAGCTGTAACCCATGGTGGAGGAATAGTTATCGATGAACACGTTGGATATAATAGAATGTTATCACCCGGATTAAAAATTAAAGTAATGACTTGTGTTAAAACTCCATGTTCTGGAAAGAGATGTGAAGGAGATAATCATCTTTGTAGTACTGATATAATTTTAGACTAATGAAAAAATTATTTATATTTTATTTCTTATTTAAATTTTTAGTTCTATTTATAAATCCCTCATACGGTTTTATTTCTTTAAATTGCGATGATACGGTATCAATAGCATTAACAATTCAGCAAACATGCCAAGATAATGATAGTCTTACAGTAACATCTTCGGGATCAATATCAGTTAATGATCATAAGAGTGTAGATCTTGAAGATGAAAAAGGAGTAGAGATAACAAATAACGGAACAATTGAAACAGCCAATAATTCTAATAAGCAAAAAACAATATATGCTGAGTCTTCACTTGACACTACGATAACTAATAGTGGAACCATCAACTCAGATAACAATGAAGCTATATATTTGGATTATGCAGAAAATGTTACAATCACAAATAATTCTGGAGCCACAATAAGTGCTGAGGGAGCTAACGCAATTGAGGGAAGAAATATTGGTTGGTGTAATCAGCCTGGAGACAATAGCAATTGTCAATCTACATTATCAGTATCAGGATCAACAGCAGTTGGACTTATATTAAATAATTATGGAACAATCAGTTCACTAAATAATACAATCTGGTTAGGTAGCGGAGGGGAAGGTAAAAAAAGTAGAGGAGTTAAAATTTATAACTATGATGGTGGAATAATCGAAACCACCTCAGGTACAGATCCAATCATAGGAAAATTTCTCACTGATAGTGAAATTATAAATTATCAAGGAGCAACAATTGAAAGTGCAAACAGGTATGGTATAGACACAGAATTTGGATCAAATCTTACAATAGATAATCGTGGAACAATAACTTCAGATAGAAATAGTATTTATTGTAGAGAGTGCTCTGGTGTTACTTTTACAAATTCAGGAACGATAAGCTCGACAAATACAGGTACTAACACCGGTACAGTTCTTATTGATAGACAGGGGGATAGTGATGCCTCTCATACAATTACTAATAGTGGAACTATAGAATCTGCATTTGGAGCAGCAATACAAGTAGCTAGAAATACAGGTGGAACAACTATCAATAATACAGGAACAATAACATCAACAACAGGTGGTATAGGAGCCGGGAGAACAAAGAACCTTACTATAAATAACCATGGCAACATTACAGTAACAGGTGAACATAATCAGAATCACTTTGGTATAGGATTTGGAAATAGTTCTACATCTGCAGAGGCTGGTGAAAATGTAGTTCTAAATAATTTTGGAACTATTAGTGCATCCAATGGTGATGCAGATGGTATTAAAGTTGGAGATTATCACGACAATAAAAATTTTAATGGCTTAACAATTAATAATTCGGGAACTATTACGGGAGGTGACAATTCCATTGTCATGGCAAATTCGAATAACACAGGATTAGAAATAGTTACTAAAAGTGAGGGTACTTATGTTGGTGAAATTGAATTAAATAGTACAACTACTACAATGACATTAGATTGTAGTATTTCAAAAGACCAAGATATTGAGTTACATGGAAAAACAAATATTTCAATAACGAATAATTTATGTGGAAATGATACATATCAAATATTAGATGCTAATAAAAATTTAGACTCAGATAATTCAGAAACTAATGGTTATCTAAGGATTTATGGAGAAGAATTAGATGTTGTTAGTAATAATAAAAGATATAGAACAGAAATTTTTAGTAATACTTTGAATAATATTTTTAAGTCATTGAATGACGTAAAAGAAAGATCAACATTTTATACCCAAGCTAAAAGAAATAATATTTATGAAAATTCCATCAAGGGTGCTTCAGGCTATTTTTTAAAAAATGATTTTGATGAAGAAAAAACAAGGGCTTTTTTAACTTATTTTGAACAAAATGCTAATTTCAACAGTAAGGAAAAAAGTAAAAGTGAAAACTTAGCCTTTGGTTATGATATGAAAACAAATTCAAATAATCTTTCAATTAAGGCATTATTTGGTATTTCTAGTAATAAAATTACTGATATTGAAACCGAGTCTGGGCAAATAATAAGAAATAACTTCCTAGGTCAGTTTATTGCATTAAATTCTAATTATAAATTAAATAAAAAAATTCAAGACAATAATGATTTGTCTTTAACAATAATTGGAGAGTATGGCGCTCATAGAATACCAAAATATTTATCAAACTTTACTCATGGAGATTTATCAGTTGATGATGCAATCGATCAAGTTCTAGGAGCTGGTTTTGAGGTTGATTATTCAATAAATAATGAAAATGGTTTTATTTTAAAACCTTATTTTGGTTTAGCTTTCAACAAAACTATAAGCGGTAAAGTTAAAATGGATGATATTAACGGTGCAGGATTTAAAGAAGATATATCCCAAGACCATACCATGAATGGAGCTGTTGCAAAAAAAATTGGGTTTTCTTTAACTAAAAATTCAGAAGATATTAGTGTAAGTTTAAATCTTGAACATAGTGATCAGGACAACCTAATTAATAATAATATAAATTTATCAATCAGTAAAAAACTTCAAAGAATTGCTAAAAAAAGAGCAAAAGAAAGAGAAGAAGATGAAAAATTAGACCCTGAACTTGAGAAATTATTTGATCAGTTACAAATTATTAGAGAAAAAGAAAGACTTGCATTAGTTGCAAACAAGCTAAATAAAGAAAACCAAGTAATGAAAGAATTAATTATTCAATTAATTAAGGACAATCAAAGACTTAGAACTGAAAAAGAGTTATTAATTAGAAACATAAAAAATAATTAATTTCAAATACAGAAAAATTTAGACTCATGGTTCAGGATTTGTTACATTAAAACATAAAGGAGAAAAACATGAGCAAAGGATATTTGATAGCACATCTTAAAGAACACGATAAAGAAGGTATGGAAAAGTTTAAACAAATGTCTGGACCAACTATTGGAGAGCACGGCGGCAAAGTTCTTGTTCGTGAACCTAGTCCTGACGTAAGAGAAGGTGAAAATTTAGGAACTGTTGTATTAATTGAATTTGAAAGCATTGATGCTGCTCGTAAATTCTATGAGTCAGAAAAATATCAAGCGGCTAAAGCGGTTAGAGAATTAGCGGCCAAAGCTCATCTAGTTTTAGTTGAGGGGAATTAAAACTCAGCTAATTAAAAAATGGATTGAAAACTAGTTTGAAAACCCTGAGCTTGTGAAAACTTTAAATTTATATGGCTAACCATAAAGCCTTCACATTAATAGAACTCCTAGTCGTGGTAGCTATCATAGGTATTCTCGCTGCTGTAGGTGTGGTTGCTTATAATGGGTATACGAATAGTGCAAAAAAAGCTGTAGTAAAAAATAATTTTAAAACAACTGTTAAAGTTATGAGACAAGAAATTGCAAAGTGTGAAATGGATAGTTCTGCAACTGCGTTTGGATTACCTTGTCCTGTGCATACTAATGGAGTTAAATTTCAAGAATGTGCAGCTGTTTTTTTATCATGGAGATATAATTTGAGAAATCCTTATAAATTATCTGGAGCAGCAACTAATTGGACAGCAAGCAATCATTGCCCTACCAAAGTTGTTGGAGATGCTCATGCAGGTGTTGGATCTGGTGATGGTGAGGTAGATGGATTAGTTTCAATTGTTATTTGTCCGAGGTCTCCTTACTGTTCAAGTAATGCAGATACTAATGGAAAATTTAAAGTAATGTGGTGGCTGGATGGAAAAAAAATGCAAGATTCTGAAATAATCACACCAAATCAATGAAACAAAAAGCCTTCACTCTAATAGAACTCTTAGTCGTAGTAGCAATCATAGGAATCTTGGCTGCTGTAGGGGTAGTTGCTTATAATGGGTATACGAGTAGTGCTAAAATTAATGCTGCTAAAGCTAATCACAAAACTGCAGTAAAATTTTTGCACACAACATTTTTGCAAGCAAATATAAATGGCGGTTATTTTAATAATAGACTCTCAACAAAAGATTTTAACTGTGGTAGATCGCAAAATATTAAAACTTTTCCTGCATCTGTAAGCACAGTTATGAATAATATGGTTTATCATTTAAGATGTGTTATAAAAGATCATCCTTTTAATGATCCAACATATCCCGCAATAAACTTTGGCCCAAGAGGGATAAAAGGGTCTGTTGAATTTTATAGTAGATGCACGAACTCAAAACCAATAATTCATATAGAAACTGTCTATAATGATAATAAAGATAAACTTACTGATCAGATAGATATATCTGAGTACGGAGGCTATTGTTAAAGAACAGAGCTTTCACCCTAATAGAACTTTTTAGATGTAGGATTTTATAGGACAACTAGACGTAGACTAGACGATAGGAAGATAAAATAAAAAAAATTTACTTATTCCTCTTGTTCAATTATAAATATTGGCATAAACACTCATGATATTCATTAATGCCCTCGTGGTGAAATTGGTAGACACAAAGGACTTAAAATCCTTGCCGCTTGCGGAGTGCCAGTTCGAGTCTGGCCGAGGGCACCATTAAATGAATAAACTACAAATAATCTCAGATAAAAATAAGAAATCTTCGAAAATTAAAAATTTATTATTAAAAAAAATTAAGTCAAATCAGTTCAAAAAAGAAAATCTTATTATTATTATTGGTGGTGATGGATTTATGCTTCAAACACTCAAAAAAAATAAAAATTCTAACAAAAATTTTTATGGGATTAATTCTGGAAATTATGGTTTTCTTATGAATAAATTTTCATCAAAAGATATTATAAAAAATCTTAATAAAGCAAATATGATCTCAATTTCACCTTTAGAAATGATTGTTAAAAATAAAAATAATCAAACAAAAAGACATATTGCAATTAATGAAGTTTCTGTACTTAGACAAAGCAGGCAAGCTGCCTCATTATCTATTAATCAAGGTTCAAAACAAATAATTAAAAAATTAGTTTCAGATGGGGTGTTAGTATCAACACCAGCTGGTAGTACTGCTTATAATCTTTCTGTTCATGGCCCTATTTTAAGTCTTCATTCAAAAAAACTATCTATTTCTCCAATAAGTGCTTTTAGGCCCAGAAGATGGAAGGGTAAAATTGTTAATGATAAAACAAAAATTGTTATAACAAATTTAAATCCTTCAAAAAGGCCAATAAGTGCTGTTGCAGATAATTTAGAAGTTAGAAACGCTAAATCAATAACTGTGAAAACAAATAATAAAATTAGATTTAATCTGCTTTATGACAAAAATAGAGGTCTACAAAAAAAGATTAAAATTGAGCAAATAAGAAGAGAAACTAGTTAAATGTAATGAAAAAATATAGTGGTCGATGTAAATGTGAGAAAGTATCTTTTGAAATTGATGGTGAACCAACTTGGAAAGTAAATTGTAATTGCAATTGGTGCCAAAATACTAGTGGAAGTGCTTTTAGATCTTTTGTTCTTTTTAATGAAAATGATATTAAATATTTAGGCGATAAACCAACTTCATATGAGGATAAGCAAACTGATCATGGTCGATCAATGATAAATCTTTTTTGTTCAACCTGTGGTACCTTAATAGGAATTAAAGTACCAAGTATGAATGAGCAACATTTTTCAATTGGTATTATAGATCAAAGAAAAAACATAAATATTACTGATAATATTTGGGGAGAGGAAGCTTTACAATTTATAAGCTATTCTAAAGATGCCGAAGTATATAAGAAAGGCTACTGGAATGGCACTGGTGAAAAAATGAAAATAAAAAATGATTGAATCTAAAGCATTTACTCTAATAGAATTACTAGTCGTAGTAGCCATCATCGGTATTCTAGCTGCAGTAGGAGTAGTTGCTTATAATGGGTATACAGCTAGTGCAAAGGAAGCAGTATGTAAAAATAATTTTCAACTTTATGGAAAGTTGGTTAATGAAAAATATATGTTATGCCAGGTTAATTCATCAATAGAACTCCAAGCACAGTATTGGAAAAATACTCCAGGGGCTAAATTTAATTACAATTGTGCTAATGCTACTTCACCAGGTATGATGACAAATGTTATAGGAAAACATATAACTAATTTTATTAAAGATCCATACAACCCAGATTTTCACGGCAATGTAGAGTTTGTTACTTGGAATGGAATACCTTATAAAGATGGAATGCTCTCAACGTATGGACCATATGTCAGAACTAGATGCAGAGGTATTAATTATGAAACAACATTTAATTAAAGCCTTCACCCTAATAGAACTCCTAGTAGTAGTAGCTATCATCGGTATTCTTGCTGCAGTAGGTGTTGTTGCTTATAATGGGTATACGAGTGCAGCTAAAGTCAACAGTGTAAAAACTAATCACGTTCAATCAATTAAATATACAAAATCAGAACTTATGAAATGTAGTATGGGAGAAAACTCTATTATGGAAGGTCACGTAATTTGTAATAATACATATGGTGTTAATGTTTTTCATCCTAATGGCTTAGGCGCTCAAAAAGTTGCTGAGGCACTTGTAAATGTAAAGGCATATAGATCTGGAGGTTATGATTGGGGAGTATTAAAAGGTTTTAAAAATCCATATAATACAATTGCACCAGGAGTTAGATCTGGTTTTGGGTATACAGTTGGCCAAGTAAATATAAGTTCAACTGGAAATGTAAATAATATGGCGAGATTAAATTTTATGACTTGTTTGAAAGAACCTTGTTCAGGTAGTAATATAATTGAAGAATTTGTATATTTTCAGGAATAGATGAAGCGTAACGGTTTTACTTTAATAGAACTTTTAGTAGTAGTGGCAATCATCGGTATTCTTGCTGCGGTAGGAGTAGTTGCTTACAATGGGTATACAGGCGCAGCTAAAATCAATGCTGTAAAAACAAATTTTAAGATGGCAGAAAAAAAGTTAACTGAAGCAGTCACAATGTGTAAATCTGGTTTAGATTTTTTCTGGTCTGATGGACGAAGTTGTCAAAATATACCTATCAATGGAGATACCTTAGCTTGGGGAGTATATGGTGATTTTTCAAAAAGCATTAAAGTCAATCCATATGACTCAAATACTAAAGCTATTGAGTGGAGCCAAATTAGTGACGGCTTTGCAAATTGCCCACCTAAAAAACCTGCGAAAGGTCAAATTAAATTTAGTTATGCGAATAGTAAAAATAATTTTTGCAGTATGGGTGGTGGAAATACATCTTGTATTTATGCCAATGTAGGAAAAAAAGATGGTTCTGATGATTATTTGTATGCAGAGTTTAATCTCTGTGAATTTTAAACGTGATAAAAACAAAAGCCTTTACCCTAATAGAACTCTTGGTCGTAGTGGCAATCATCGGTATTCTTGCTGCGGTAGGGGTGGTTGCTTATGGAAAATACACAACTTCTGCAAAAATAACCGCAGCCAAACAACAGCATAAGCAAATTGTTGATTTTATAAAAGCAAGCTATGCTCAATGTGCTCTAGGAGAAAATTATATAGTATTGAAAACATGTGATTATGGTGGATTTCCATGCAATGGTTTGAAAGTAGGAAATAATAGTACACCTGGTGAAATCAACAGGCCATGCAAGAGTGGACCTGGTAGTGCATCAAATTCATCTTATCATTTTGTATTTCATTTTAATTATAGCCAAATGAAAAATCCATATGGTTTGGATGGACCTATCGGAGCAAATATTGGAGGCAAAATGAAAGATCAATGTTGTCTTATGCAAAGTTGGGATCCAAGAACACTTGGAAGGACTCACATATGGAATAATTGGCCAGATTCAAAGATCTCAATAAAAACCAATATTGGAGATAGCAATGGTAAAAATAAATATATTATTGATGAGGTTGATTGGCCTAAAAGTGGTTTTTAATGAAACAAAAAGCATTTACATTAATTGAGTTATTAGTAGTAGTAGCGATTATCGGTATACTAGCTGCAGTAGGAGTAGTTGCTTACAATGGGTATACAAACGCTTCTAAAATTAAATCAAAACAATTACAGCATAATTTAATAGTTAAAGAAATAAATCTTATTTTAATGAAATGTGATACATTAGGTTATTTAGAGTTAAATTCTAATTTAAATAACCCAAGTCAAAATGTAACCGCAAATTGTAACTCTACTTTAGATGGTGACAATATTCCTTTCCGTGAAATGTTGACAAATCATTTTATAAATAAAGGGTTTAAAAATCCTTATGGATTGGTAAATGGATCTGACAATGCTGTTCATAACGGTAGCAATACGTCAGTTTTAAATAATCAGGGTATAACTTTTTTTTATATAGGTGTATTAGGATCAGATTGTACAGTTCGAGCACAAAGTTATTGGTTAAAAAATGGAAGGAATGAATTAAACAACCAATGTATTCCTTTTTGAAACAATAAAAAATAACGTAGACTAACCGCGGACCTATTGATTACAAATCAATTCTAAAACTCCAAATAATTATTATTTATCAATAATTTTTGAAAAAAGATTCAGGCTTGGCAACAATATGGTAGCAGTGATAGAGTTTTTTTATGAAGCGTAATGGTTTTACATTAATAGAGTTATTAGTCGTAGTAGCTATCATCGGTATTCTTGCTGCAGTAGGAGTTGTTGCTTATAATGGGTATACTAGCAGTGCTAAAGTTAATGCTTCAAAAACTAATCATAACAATGTTGTAAAATTTATAATGACTGAAGTAAAAAAGTGTGACCTAGGACAAGAATTAATTTTAAAATATAGTTTTAGCAAAGCTACCGGTAAGCTTAAATATTCTAATGATGTATGTCCTGATATCGTTGCAAACAACATATCTAATGTTGCTAGCGCCTTTCATAACCACTTTAATGCACCATACACATGTAACCCTCACGGTCTACTAGATGGAAGTGGAAACTGTAAACAAGCAGTCGCTGCTGGAGGTAATATTCAAAATGGATCTTTAGGAGAAACTCAAATACATACTTTAGGAAGCAATATTGTGATTGTTACAAAGGTTTCTGGTACTTATAATGTAAATGATGGTGAGGTACTAAAAAATACTATTCAAATTCAATGAAGCAAAAAGGATTCACACTTATAGAACTATTAGTGGTAGTAGCCATCATCGGTATCCTAGCTGCAGTAGGAGTGGTTGCTTATAATGGGTATACTAGTGCAGCTAAAAAGTCTGCTGCTAAATCTAATCATAAAAATGTTTTAAAATTTATTTCTACAGAAATGCAAAAATGTGAAATACAAGGATATGTTGAGTTGAATTATAATTCAGGAAATCCATCCAAAGTTTATCAAGTTACTTGTGACAGTGTTGGTCAAACAACTAGAGATATGGCTCTTTCATTTAATGAGCACTTTAAGAATATAGGATTTAAAAATCCATTTAACTCAAATGAAAATGGTACCGCTTGTAATCTGAACCCTAACTATAATTCTTGTGAATACAAAGGTGCTGTTGAAGGGCAAGTAATAATATCTATTACTGGAAGTAATGCTCCGAAGGGTAATACTTTTAGAGTCACTACGAAGATCAGTAGCAGTGAAACATTAACTGCAGATTTTGATGATCCAAGATATTAGTGTTAATGACTACTTGATTTGTCTACAAAAGTGGTAACACTGTGGTAGCAGTTATTGCTACCAAATTAATAAATTTAGATTTTGCAAAAATAATTAGTGTTGATTTTATTGATTGATGGTGCCCCCGCACGGATTCGAACCGCGGACCTATTGATTACAAATCAATTGCTCTACCAGCTGAGCTACAAGGGCAATAAGTAAATAATTGCCTCTTTAAAGCAATTACTTTCATTAATCAATGTAAAATATTTAATTATCAAAAGTAAATCTAGTTCAATTTTGCAATTGTTTTTAAAAATTTGCTAGTTTTTTTGTGATTAATTATAATTAATATTTTTATAATTTATATTTAAAATGGAAATGAGTTAGAATTAATCCTTAATAATGAAAGAATTTAATCAATTTCAATCTTTAAACAAAAGATATCTTATAACTATCTTTTTTATATCTGTTATTTTTTTTTTAATTAAATGGGTCACTTCGTTTTATTATTTAAACGAAGAATTGCTTGTAAAAATTCTTTTTGAAAGTGTATCGGATGGGTCATTTTATTATCCACTTATAAAATTCTTTTCTCAATTTGATTTTTTAAATACGTTAAACCCCTTAATTCAAGATACTAAAAATACAGCATTTCCATTCGGCTCTTTAATTTTACACACATTGTTTTACAAATTTTTTGGGTTATTTGGATTAATTCTAGTAGATTTATTTGGTATTTTTTTATTTCTATTAATTTTTTACAGAATATTTTTATTTTTTAATTCTGAAAAAAATTCATTATTTTACTCTCTTCTATTATTTGGAATTCCTATAATTCTTAATTTTTATTTTTACAATTTTAATCAATTACCTTTTATTCAATTTAAGGATTTTTTTACTTTAAGAGTTCATAGACCTTTTCCATCCAGCATATATTTCTTTGCATTTATTTTTTTAATTTTACACATGCATCAAAAAAATGTTTTTCATAAAAAATATTTTATTTTCTTGGGTATTTTAATGGCATTGTCCTTATCAAGTTTCTATTATTTTTTTATAACAGAGGCAATTACACTTTTTATATACATAATTTATAAAAATAAAAAAAACGTTCTAAATTTTATTACTAAAAATTATATCTCATTTATTTTAATGATTTTTATATTTTTAATAATTTCAATGCCTTTTTTACTAAATATGATTTATGTTGAAAAAGATGTAATTACGTCTGCTGGAGTATTTAATCTTGATGATGAAAAAAGATTTATTTTATTATCACATTACTATGATAAGTTATTAAATGTTCAATTTATATTCTTCAATTTAATTGTAATCCTCTTAGTTTTCTATCTGAATATTAAAAAGTTAAATTTTTATGAAGTGGTGAATATTTTTTTAATAATTTATTTAGGAACTCTTATATCGCCTTTTTTAATAATTATTTTCTCAAACAAAATTGGTCATATGTACCATTTTAATAATAACATTGTTGTTTATGGTATATTATTGTTATTTATTTCGTTAGTAGTCCTTATTAATTCAAAAAAAAATATAAAATTAAATTTTACTTATCTTCTTGTTTTTTTAATATTCACCAATTTATTTCATGAATTTAAAGCAAAGAAAGTTGAGAATTTTGAGAGGCTCGAGTTTGATAAAATTTCAAAAATTATTAATAATAAAAATTTAAATAAATCAAATTTAACACTTTTAACTTTTGATTCTCGTTTTATGATTTGGGGAATGATGAACGAAAAAATTGATTATTTAAATTTGACTTATGTTGGTTCTACTGGAAAAAGTTATAATTTAATTGAAAATGATTTAATTAATTCTTTTATTTTTTTAAAACTAAATTCTAATGATTTTATAAAATTCTTAGAAAACAGACTAATGGGATATAGATATTTAAACAAAAATGTTGGAATTTTTTTTAGACATAGATACACAGCTAATTCTTTGTTTACTTTTAAAAATAGTCAAAATTTTGATCCAGAAATTAAAGATTATATTTTAAATACTTCTCCTTTATATCATCAACAACTAGCTATACCTATTGAAGAATTTGCCAGACTAGAAAATAAATTCAACAATACAAAAGAGGAGAATTTTATTAATCCTAATATAATTATACTGAATAATGAATTATCATTTATAAACAAAATTGAAATTGATAAGAGTATTTTTTGTGAAATGTTTACAGGAAATATTTACAGGTTATATGTAGAAAAAAATGTAATCTTCGAATGTGGTAATTAAACAAGATACTTTATACTTTGTTATAGAAAATTTATGTTTAATATATATAAGCTAAAAATAGGTTTATTTTAAATTCATGATCCAGAAAAATTGTCCAATTTGTAATACAAGAGAATATTCAAAAAAAGTATATGACAAAAAATTACCTTTAGATTTAAACGATGCAAATTTTGCTGGAAGAAAAGACCCTGATGGATACCACTATGAAATGATGAGATGTTCAAAATGCAGTCTTCTTTATGCGTCAGAAATTTATGATGAGGAGTATTCGAATAAACTATACGATGAAAGCACATTTGATTATTCAGATGAGCTAAAGGGATTAACAAAATCTTATTCCTTTGCTTTAAAAGAAGGACTTAAACTTAGCTTAAATCAAAGAGAAAATTTTTTAGAAATTGGGTGTGGAAATGGATTCATGCTTGAGGAAGCATTAAGACTAGGTTTTAAAAACGCTCAAGGCATTGAACCATCAAAAGAAGCAATCAAATTTGCAAGAGATGATATTAAAAAAAATATTTTACATGGAATTTTTGACTCATCTAAACTGAAAGAGAATCATTATGATGTTGTCTTTGTCGCAATGATTATAGAGCATGTTGTTGACGCAAATAAATTTTTGAGGGATATTTATAAAATATTAAAACCAGGTGGTATTGTGTTATGTGTATGTCATAATGAGAGGCATATTTTATCAAAAATATTGAAAGACAAACACCCAATTATTAACGATGAACATGCTGCTGTATTTAATAAAAAAGCATTAGAAATTATCTTTAAGAAAAATAATTATATTAATATAACCATAAGTAATTTGAAAAATTTTTACTCACTTAATTATTGGTTTAAAATGATGCCAATGCCATCAATTTTTAAAAAGATTTATAATTTTATTTTTTCAAAGATTTTTAAAAATTTTATACTAGGATTTAAAGCTGGTAACTTATATTTAATAGCAAAAAAAAATTAGTGAAAATTCATAAGTATTTAAACTCTAATTATACAAATTATAACCTAAGTAAGTGTTTAATTTTTTATCCAAAAAATAAAAAAGATATAATCAAAATTATTGAATATGCAAAAAAGAATAAAAAAAAACTTTTACCTATAGGGTCAGGATTGAGCTGGTTTGATACAATATTCAATACAAATAATATTTTAATCAATTTAAAAAAATTTAATAAGAAATTCATATTCAATAAAACAAAATGTGAGCTTACTGTTTCTGCGGGATTTAAGATTTATGAGATTGTTAAAAAAATAAGCCCTCATAATTTGTCTTTATATTCAATACCTGGAGGAGATGATGTAAGTATAGGTGGCTGCATTGGTAATGATGTACATGGAAAAGATAGTTTTAAATTTGGAAATTTTTCTGAAAACATAATCGAGATGGAAGTGGTTTTACCAAATAAAAAAATAATAAAATGCAGCAAAAGAAAAAACCAGAAAATCTATAGATCAATATGCGGAGGTCTTGGTTTAATTGGAATTATTACAGAAGTAAAATTAAAACTAAAAAAAATTTCAAGTTTCTATTCTTCCTCAACAATAGCTTGCAATAACTATAATGAACTTATTACAAATCTTTACAAGAATAATAACAAATTTGAATATATAAATGGCTGGGTTGATATTTATGCTAAAGATGAAAATATTGGAAAATCTGTAATATTTAAATCTCAAAAAATTACAGATAAAGAAATAACAAATAAAGATAATATAAATACATCAAAATTTTTGAGTTTTCTTCAAAATTTAATTTTTGGTTTTTGTGTAAGAAATAATTTAGTTAGCTTTATAAATTATTTTATTTTCAAACTATTTAAATTTAAAAAAAAAAATATTAATACTTATAATGATATAACTTTTCCTCTTTCATCATACGGGGTAGATATTAAAAGAACAATTTATCCATACTCATTTTTTGAGATTCAAGTAATTATTGAAAAAAAAAATATTAGAAGCGACTTAAAAAATTTTATTTTGAAATGTCAGAAATTAAAATTATCAGGTTTTGTTATTGGTATTAAAATGCACAAAAAAAACAATAATTACCTTTCGTTTTCTGGAAATGGAATAAGTATTAATATAAATCAAATATTTGATCAAAAAAAAGATTTTTCTAAAGAATTAAAAAACTTAAATAAACTTCATCAATACGTTTTGAAAAAAGGACACAAAATTTATCTTTGTAAAGATTTTTTACTTAATAGTAAAAAAATTAAAAAAAACTATCAAAATTTTGAAAAATTTTTAAAAGTAAAAAAAAAATATGATAAAGAACATTTACTTAATTCTGACTTTTTTAAAAGAATAACATTAAATCCCTAGAATATATCTGGAAACATTTTAATTATATAAGCCGCCATTGTTTTCTTTTGACAAAAAATATTAATTTTTTTTTCAAATAATTTTTTTACAATTATTTTAGATATAGACTCTGTACTTTTGCCTATAATTTTTGGTTTAAAGCCAATATAAATGTTTTTTTTAAAAAAACTTGTTCTTGTTGGACCGGGAAAAATATTTTTTGCAAATATATTTTGTTTTTTTAGCTCTTTGCTTATTGACTCAATTAAAATTTGCATTGATGATTTTCCAACTGAATAATTAGATGATTTTTCCAAGCCAACAATCCCTGCACCTGAAGAAATATTAACGATATGACCATATTTATATTTTTGCATCAAAGGCAATATTTTTTTTATAATCATTAAGTGTGAAAAAAAAATTACATTCATATTTTTTTTATAATCGTTAAATCTAATTTTTTCTAAATTCCCAAATGTACTTTCTGCAGCACAGCATATAATTAAATCAATTTTATTTTTTGAATCTTTTTTAATTTGATTTAGTTTATTATTTAGTGAACTTAAATTATTGAGATTTACATTATAGTAATTAATATTATTTTTTTTTTTATATTTTTTATTTTTTCGTGATATTAAAAAAAAATTATTTTTTTTATTTTTTTTTAATTCATTTAAAACTTGAAATCCAATACCAGATGTACTTCCTGTAATTAAAATATTCATATTTTTTTTGATAATTTTTCAATAATTTTGTTAAATATTATTTTATATTTTAAAATTATATTTACTATGATATTAAATTGAAAATTAACAGAATTTATTTTGAAACATCCAATATTAATAACAGGTGCAGCTGGATTTATCGGCTCTAATTTAGCCAGGTATTTTGTAAAAAAAGGTATCAAAGTTAATATCATAATTAAAAAAACCTCAAATTTATATCGTTTAAAAGACATCGTTAATAAATTGAATATTTATTATGGTGATATTGGTGATCAAAAAAAATTAAAAAATATAATTAAAAAAATTAAGCCAAAAACTATTTTTCATTTCGCAACACATGGGGCCTATTCTGACCAAAATGATTTAAATAAAATAAAAAATTCAATTATAGATGCTACTTTTAATTTAATAAATGAATGTAAAAAATATAAATTCAAAGTTTTTATTAATAGTGGTTCAAGCTCAGAATACGGTTTTAAAGATAAGGCCATGAGTGAAAAAGATCTATTGGTGCCTAATAGTTATTACTCAGTTTTCAAAAGTTCATCAACTTTATATTGTCAATATGAAAGTATAAAATCAAATTTAAACATTACAACGATAAGACCATTTCACGTCTACGGTCCTTATGAAAGAAATAACAGATTAATACCTACTTTAATTAGAAATATGATTAAAAAAAAAAAAATTAAATTAGTTTCACCTAATATTTCAAGAGATTTAGTTTATATCGATGATGCAATTAACTTTTATTTATTAATTGCTAAAAAATATAATTTACGGGGTCAAATATTTAATTTAGCAAGTGGAAAAAAAACTTCTATCAAAGAAATTTACAATTTATTAAAAAAAACTTCAAACTATAGTCTAAAAAATCAATGGGGGTCTATGAAGAATCGATATTGGGATCAAACAATTTGGTACGGAAATACATCTCATGTGATAAATAAATTGAATTGGAAACCAAAAGTTACCTTAAAAAAAGGACTAGAAAAAACATTCAATTGGTATAAAAAATTTTATTATGAATAGTAAAAATAATTTGTCTAATTTAAATAATATTTCAAAAGAGCTTAAAAAAAAAATTTTAGATATATCTTATAAAAAAAAAATCCATCATATTGGATCGTGTCTTTCATGCGTAGACATATTAACAGCGCTTTATTTTGGATTTATGAAAATTAACAAAAAAAAAATAAATAAAAATGACAGATTTATTATGAGTAAGGGTCATGCAGCTTTAACATATTATTTGATGTTGATGAAAAAAAAATTTTTTTCAGAAAAATTTTTATTTAAAGAATATTTGAAGAATAATGGTAAATTTGGTGGCCATCCCGATACTAATATTTCTCTTGGAATTGATTTCTGTTCTGGTTCTCTTGGAAATGGTTTATCAGTTGCTTCAGGAATGGCATATACTTACAAAAAAGATAAAAAAAACAATAGAGTTTTTGTTTTAATAGGTGATGGAGAGTGTAATGAGGGAATAATTTGGGAGGCAGCATTATTTTCTGCTCATCATAAATTAAATAATTTATATGTAGTATTAGATTATAATAAACTACAAGGATTTGGATCTACAAAAAATATTATTAACTTAGAGCCAATCAAATTAAAGTTTCAAAGTTTTAATTGGAATGTAGAGGTGGTAGATGGCCACAACATACAAAATATAATTAGTGGACTTAAAAAGTTAAAAAAATTAAAGAAAAAACCAAACCTGATTATTGCCAATACAGTCAAAGGTAAAAATGTAAAATTTATGGAAAATAGATTCGAGTCCCATTACCACGTTCTTAATGAAAATGAATATAAGATTTCTCTTAAAGGTCTGGAGAATTAAAAATGAGATTTGTTTTTGTCGAGGAGCTGATGAAATTTGCCAAAAAAAATAAGAATGTTTATTTAGTCACATCTGACCTAGGTTATCGAGCTTTTGAAAAATTTGCAGAAAAATACCCCGAAAGATTTTTAAATGTTGGTGTATCAGAAAATAATATGATTGGCGTTGCTGCAGGTATGGCCATGAATGGAAAAAAGGTATTTGTTTATTCTATTCTTCCTTTTGTGTTGTTCAGATCTCTAGAGCAGATAAGAAATAATATAATTCACAATAATTTAGATGTTAAAATCATTGGAGCCGGAGGTGGTTTTAGTTATAATATTCAAGGAATTTCACATAATACTAGTGAAGATATGTCTATTTCAAGATCACTCCCAAACTTAACAATTTATAATCCAGGAAGCAAAATTGAGGCCAAGCTAATTTTTAATTTAATGTTTAAAAGTAAAAAGCCTTGCTTTGCGAAACTTGGAAAAGCTCCAGAATTAAACTTAAATAAAAAAAATATAAAAATAAATGATAATGCCTTCATTTTAACTTCCGGAAAAGACTTAACAATTTTTTCTACAGGCAATATTTTAGAAATCGTTTTTAATGCTGTAAAAAAATTAAAATTATCTGGTATTAATATAAAACTAATCAGTTTACCTATATTAAAACCTATAAATGATTATTTTATTCTTAAACAATCTTCATCTAAAAAAATTATGTCTATTGAGGAAAATATTGAAATTGGTGGCTTGGGTTCAATTTTAACAAATATTTATTTTAAACATAAATTTAATAAAAAAATAAATTTTAAATCAATATGCTTAGAGGATAAAATTCATAATAAAATAGGATCTCAATCTTATTTAAGAAAAATAAATGGACTTGACGAAAGCAATATAATTAGAAAGATCAAAAATTTTTTAAATGAAAAATATTAATGAATTAAAGATATCTGCAGTAATTGCTTGTTATAAAGATGAGCAATCAATACCAATTATGCATCAAAGATTAACAGGCATTTTTAAAAAAATTGGCTGTGACTATGAAATCATTTTTGTAAATGATGGAAGTCCTGATAATAGCGAGGAAATACTTTCCAAAATTTGTTCAGTTGATGAAAAAACAACAGCAATTATTCATTCAAGAAACTTTAATTCTCAAAATTCTTTTTCATCTGGAATGCAACATGCAACTGGAGATGCTGTAGTTTTATTAGATGGAGATTTACAAGATCCACCAGAATTAATTGAAAAATTCGCAACTAAATGGTTAGAAGGGTATGAGGTTGTTTATGGATCAAGAGTTAAAAGAGAAACATCTCTATTAATGAATATTTCATACAAGTTTTTTTACAGAATTTTTAATAAACTCTCATACATAAACATTCCTTTAGATGCAGGAGACTTTTCTTTAATGGATAGAAAAGTGGTTAATGCGATAAATTCATTGAAGGAAAGCGATCGTTTTATAAGAGGTTTAAGAGCATGGGCAGGCTTTAAGCAAATTGGAATTCCTTATAACAGACCTGAAAGACAATTTGGAAGATCTACAAATAATTTATTTAAAAATATTCAATGGGCTAAAAAAGGAATATTTTCTTTTTCTCATTTACCTTTAGAAATAATGTCATTAGTAAGTTACTCGATATTTTTATTATCAAGTATTGCATTAATAATTTATACATTATTATATTTTATAAATGACGAAGCTCCAAAAGGAATTACAACATTAATCGTACTAATTCTATTTTTAGGAGCAATGCAATTATTATCAATAAGTATTTTATCAGAGTATATAGCTAAGATATTGGACGAAACTAAACAAAGACCCCATTCAATAATAAAAAAAATAATAAATAATAAAAAAAATTAATTATTTCTTTTTAGAAAATTAAGATGATGAAATACAATAGCTGCACTATTAGAAATATTTAAACTTTCAATATTCTTATTGATATTAATTTTAACAAAAAAATCTGCATATTTACCCGTGTGTTGTCTCATTCCAAAACCTTCTGAACCAAATAATAGAATATTGTTTCCTTCCCATTTTATGTCAGTGAAATCTTTTTCACCTTTTGCATCAAAACCATAGACCCAGAAATTTTTTTCTCTTAAATTTTTTAGTGTAGAATTTATGTTTGATACCTGGAAAATATTTACATGTTCCATACAACCGCTTGCTGATTTATACATTAATTTACTATCTCGTGGAAAATGTCTTTCCTTAATTATCAATCCATCAATATCAAATGATGCTGCACTTCTTATCAATGAACCAATATTTCGAGGATCTGTAACCTCATCAAGGCAGATAAATGTTAAATTTTTTTTTTCTTTAATAAATTGTTTGAGATCTGGCTGATCTAAATGTTCTATTTCTGCAATATAGCCATTATGCATTAAGTTTTCTTTTGAAGTATATTTGTCTAGTTCTTTTTTAGATTTAAAGTAAACTTTTACATCCTCTAAAATATTTTTATTAGGATTTTTTCTATGAATATTTTTCTTAGACTCTTCAGTTAAAAAGACTCTTAAGACCTTTCTTTTAGGATTTCTAAGAGCTTCAATAACTGCGTGTTGACCAACAATGAAAAATGATGATTTATTCATATTATTAACTGTTTTATACGGTTTTTTTAACATTTTCCTATTAAATCACGTGTTGCATTTGCATAAATAAAATATATAAAACGCATGTTATTTGAAGCTTTATTGAACAAGGGGACACTTCCCCAGAGGAGGGGTTCCAGAGCGGTCAAATGGGGCGGGCTGTAAACCCGTTGACTTCGGTCTTCGAAAGTTCGAATCTTTCCCCCTCCACCATTTAATGATTTTTTAGATAACATGGAGTGTTACTCTTGGGGTTGTGCGGGTGTAGTTCAATGGTAGAACGCTAGCCTTCCAAGCTGGATGTAAGGGTTCGATTCCCTTTACCCGCTCCAAGAAATTAAAATTAGAAGAAACAAAAAAAAACTGAGGTAAAAACGTAATGTCAAAAGAAAAATTTGTAAGAAATAAACCCCACTGTAACATTGGGACTATCGGTCATGTCGACCATGGTAAAACAACTCTTACTGCCGCTATCACAAATGTATTAGCTCAAGCAGGAGGCGGAACGGCAGTTGCTTATGATCAAATTGATAAAGCTCCTGAAGAAAAAGAGAGAGGAATAACAATCTCAACAGCACACGTAGAGTATGAAACTGAAAAAAGACACTATGCTCACGTCGACTGTCCAGGACATGCTGACTATGTTAAAAATATGATAACTGGTGCTGCTCAAATGGATGGAGCAATTTTGGTTGTTAACGCAGCTGATGGTCCAATGCCGCAAACAAGAGAACATATCCTTTTAGGAAGACAAGTTGGTATTCCAGCAATTGTGGTTTATTTAAATAAAGTAGACCAAGTTGATGATAAGGAAATGATTGAACTTGTTGAAGAAGAAATTAGAGAGTTATTAACTTCATATAAATATCCTGGTGACAAAACACCAATTGTTAAAGGATCAGCTTTAGCAGCAGTTGAAGGAAGAGATGATGAAATTGGAAAAAATTCAATTTTAGAATTAATGAAAGCTGTTGACGAACATATTCCACAACCTACTAGAGAGGTTGATAAACCATTCTTGATGCCAATTGAAGATGTATTCTCAATTTCTGGAAGAGGAACAGTTGCAACTGGTAGAGTTGAGTCAGGTGTAATTAAAACCGGGGAAGAAGTTGAAATAGTTGGAATTAAAGAAACTAAGAAATCTGTTTGTACTGGAGTTGAAATGTTTAGAAAGCTATTAGATTCTGGTGAGGCAGGTGATAACGTTGGAATCTTATTGAGAGGTATTGAAAGAACTGATATCGAAAGAGGTCAAGTTCTTTGTAAGCCTGGTTCAATTACTCCACACACTAAATTTGAAGCTCAAGCTTATGTGCTTAAAAAAGATGAAGGTGGAAGACATACTCCATTCTTTACTAAGTACAGACCACAGTTTTATTTTAGAACAACAGACGTTACAGGTGAAGTAGAATTACCAGCTGGCACAGAAATGGTTATGCCAGGTGATGATGCCAAATTTACTGTTAAACTAATTACACCAATTGCTATGGCAGAGAAATTAAACTTTGCAATTAGAGAAGGTGGAAGAACTGTTGGAGCAGGAGTAGTAACTAAAATTATAGAGTAACTCTATAAATAGGAGTGTAGCTCAATTGGTAGAGCGCCGGTCTCCAAAACCGGAGGCTGAGGGTTCGAGTCCCTCCGCTCCTGCCAATATGAGCTAAGATATTATGAGAAACCCGATTAAATTTATACAAGAAGTTAAGCAAGAAGCTTTTAAAGTTACTTGGCCAACCTGGAAAGAGACTTTGCAAGGTGCTTTAATGGTATTTGTAATGGCTGTCGTTATGTCTTTATTTTTCCTTCTTTTAGATCAGGTTTTGAAATTATTCTTAGAACTTTTACTTAAAGTGAGTATTTAATGAAAAATTGGTACATAGTTCAATCTCATTCCAGTTTTGAAAATAAAGTTGCGGCCTTAATCAAAGAGGAAGCAGATAAAGCTAAAATTGCTGATAAATTTGAGGAAATTATTGTACCAACTCACGATGTTACAGAAGTTAAAAGAGGAAAAAGAATTCAAAGAAAAAAAAAATATTTTCCAGGATATGTTTTAATTAAGAGTGAGATGGATAATAATATTTATCACATGATCAAGAACATAAAAAGGGTTAGTGGTTTTTTAGGTACCAAAGGTATTCCAGTCCCAGTTTCAGATAAAGAAGTAGAGAAAATTTTAGGTCAAATTAAAGATGGTGTTGCTCAACCAAAATCAGGTATAGATTACAGTATTGGTGAAAAAGTTCAGGTTGTAGATGGTCCTTTTGCATCATTTACTGGAATGATCGAAGAAATTGATGAAGAAAAAGCTAGACTTAAGGTGTCAGTTTCTATATTTGGTCGTCCTACACCAGTTGATTTAGAATATAATCAAGTTGAGAAGGTAAGTTAATGGCAAAAGAAATAAGTGGATTTATAAAATTACAAATCAAAGGCGGTCAAGCTAATCCAGCTCCACCTGTCGGTCCTGCATTAGGTCAACGTGGCGTAAATATTATGGAGTTTTGTAAAGCTTTTAACGATAAAACTAAATCAATGGCAGGTAAACCTGTTCCAGTTGAAATTACAGTATATAAAGATAAAAAATTTGATTTTAAAATTAAATCTCCTCCAGCATCTTTTTATATTAAAGAAGCGGTAAAACTTAAAGGTGGATCTAAAGAACCTGGAAGAAATATTGTTGCTTCAATTTCAAAAAAACAATTAGAGAGTATAGCAAAAGAAAAAATGAATGATTTAAATGCTCATGATATTGAAGAAGCTATAAAAATCATTGCAGGATCAGCTAGATCAATGGGTATTGAGGTAAAAGAATAATGGCATCTAAAAGATATAAAAAATTACCTGAAAAGACTAAAGATTTAAGTTCAGAGTCTATTGAAAAGTTATTATCTGAACTTAAGAAAAATTGCACAACCAAATTTGATGAGTCTTTAGATTTAAGTTTTCAAATAAATAATAAACAAAAGAAAAATGAAGTAAATATCAGAACGGTAATTAATTTACCAGGTGGAACAGGTAAGAAAGTCAAAGTTGCAGTAGTTTGTGAGGAAAATAAAGCAAAAGATGCAAAAGATGCTGGTGCAGATATCGTAGGTGGTGATGAATTTGTAGAAAGAATAAAAGGTGGAGAATTAAATTTTGAAAAATTAATTTGTACACCAGGGATGATGATTAAACTTTCTAAATTAGGAAAAGTTTTAGGACCAAAAGGTTTAATGCCTAATCCTAAGCTTGGTTCTGTTTCTGAAAATATTAAAGAAGCTGTAAGTAACGCTAAATCTGGTCAAGTAGAAATTAGAAATGATAAAGATGGAAACATAGGAGTTAGTATTGGTAAGAAGTCTTTTAGTGATGATCAATTACTAAAAAACTATAATGCTATTTTAGATGCTTTAGAAAAAGAAAAATCAAATAACACTTTAAAAGGTGACTTAATAAGAAGTGTATATGCCACATCAACAATGGGTGTTTCATATAAAGTTAAATTAGGGAAAGCAATATAGTTATGATGAACAAAGAACAAAAGAAAAATTATATTGAAGAAATGACTAGTAAGTTTGAAAACAGCAAAGCTGTTATGGTTACACATTACCAAGGTTTAACCATGACTCAATTAGATGAATTGAGATCGAAAATGAGAGAACATGGTATTATTTTTAAAATCACAAAAAATAGAATTACAAAACTAGCTTTAGAAAAAACAAAATGCAAAGATTTATCAAATTTATTTACTGGCCCTACAGCAGTTGCATTTGGTGAAGATGCTATAATGTCTGCAAGGATTCTTTCAAAATTTGCAAAAGATAACGAAAACTTAAAATTAATTGGCGGGATTATGGATAACGAGGTCTTAGATCAGGCCGGTGTCCATAATGTAGCTAGTTTACCAACTTTAGATGAAGCAAGAGCCAATATTGTTGGTATTTTGAACGCTTCTGCATCTAAATTAATCAGTATTTTGCTTGCACATTCAGAAAAAATGAGTAGTTTGACGGCAGAAAATTCTGAAACACAACCCAAAGAGTAATAAATATGCCTGACCTAAACAAAATTATTGAAGACTTATCAAGTTTGACTGTTGCAGAGGCAGCTGAACTTTCAAAACAACTAGAAGAAAAATGGGGTGTAACTCCAATGGCAGCAGCAGCTCCAGCAGCAGCAGGTGGTGCGGCTCCAGCAGAAGATAAAGATGATTTTACAATCATGTTAGTTTCTGCAGGTGATAAAAAAATTAATGTTATCAAAGAAGTAAGAGCAGCTACTTCGTTAGGTTTAAAAGAAGCTAAAGATCTTGTAGAAGGAGCACCAAAAGAAGTTAAATCTGGTGTGAATAAAAAAGATGCTGAAGAGATCAAAGCTAAATTAGAAGCTGCTGGTGCTAAAGTAGAACTTAAATAAATTAAATAGAAAGAATTCAAATACTGATTATTTTTTTGATCAGTATTTATAAACATAGATGCAATTATCTTTTACTGAAAAGAAAAATATTAGAAAAAGTTTTGGTAAACTAAAAGAAAGTTTATCTATACCTAATCTAATAGAAGTCCAAAAAAATTCTTACAAAGAATTAACAGAATTTAATGTTGCAGCAGCTGAACTTACTAAAGGTTTCGATAGAGTATTCAAGAGTATTTTTCCAATTGAAGATTTAAATGATAAAGCAACTTTAGAGTATGTTTCATACAGATTAGAAAAACCGAAATTTGATGTAGAAGAGTGCATAACAAGAGGCCTTACATATTCATCAGCCCTTAAGTGTACTTTAAGATTAGTAGTTTACGAAATTGATCAAGAAAATAATACAAAAGATATTTTATCAGCTAAAGAGCAAGAAGTTTATATGGGTGAAGTTCCTATGATGACTAATAGTGGAACTTTTATAACTAACGGTGTTCAAAGAGTTGTAGTAAACCAAATGCATAGAAGTCCAGGAGTATTTTTTGATCATGATAAAGGAAAAACTCATGCAAGCGGCAAACTTTTATTTAATTGCAGAGTAATACCTAATAGAGGTTCTTGGTTAGATTTTGAGTATGATGTTAAAGATTTTCTATATTTTAAAATTGACAGAAAGAAGAAAATTTTTTCATCTACTTTGTTATTAGCTTTAGGTTATACAAAATCAGAAATAGTAGATGAGTTTTATGAAAGTGAACAATATTATTTTGATCCAAAAACAGAAAAATGGAAAACTAAATTTAATCCTGAAAACTACAAGGCTAAAAATTTTTCAGAAGAAGTAATTGATGCAAAGACTGGTGAAGTAGTTATTAAATTAGGTGACAAAATTAATTTTTTAAATGCAAAAAAATTAGCTAATGATGGTTTGAAGGACATATTAGTTTCTAGAGAGTCTTTGTTTGGTAAATTTTTACACAGAGATGTCAAAGTAAATGAAGATGAGGATGGTGTATTTAAAATTGGGACTGAATTAAATGATACAATTATTCAACAAATTTTAGATGCAAATATCCACACACTACAAATTTCTGTCACAAACTCAATAAATAAAGGACCTTACCTACTTACAACTATTTTAGCTGATAAAAATAATACTAAAGATGATGCAATCACGGAAATCTATAAAATGTTAAGACCTGGTGAGCCACCAACTATAGAGATAGCAACTCAAATATTTAATAATCTTTTCTTTAGCTCAGACAGATATGATTTGTCTGATGTTGGAAGAGTCAAAATGAACTCAAGATTAAACCAAGAATGTTCTGATAAAATAACAATATTAAGAAATGACGATATCATTGCTATTATTCAAAAAATGTTGGATTTACGTGATGGTAAAGACGATGTTGATGACATAGATCACTTAGGAAATAGAAGAGTACGTTCTGTAGGTGAGTTGGTTGAGAACCAGGCTAGAATTGGTGTTTACAGAATGGAACGAGCTATTAAAGAAAAAATGACAACCTTAGATGTTGAGTCAGCAATGCCACAGGATCTAATTAATGCAAAACCATTAACAGTTTCATTGAAAGATTTTTTTGCAAGTTCACAACTATCTCAATTTATGGATCAAACAAATCCATTGTCAGAAATTACTCACAAAAGAAGAGTTTCAGCGTTAGGTCCGGGTGGTTTAACAAGAGAAAGAGCAGGCTTTGAAGTTAGAGACGTACATCCAACTCACTATGGAAGAATTTGTCCAATTGAGACACCAGAGGGTCCAAATATAGGTTTAATCAATAGTTTATCTACATACGCAAAAATTAATAAGTATGGTTTTATTGAAAGCCCATACAAAAAAGTAAAAGACGGTGTAGTTCAAGATAAAGTTGAATATTTATCAGCAATGGAAGAGACAAAATTCACTATTGCTCAAGCAAACACAAAACTTGATAAAAACGGAAAAATTACTGAAGAGCTAGTTTCTTGCAGACAGAATCTAAACTTTCTTTTAGCAAAACCTGACTCAATTGATTACATCGACGTATCACCAAAACAATTAGTTTCAGTTGCAGCTTCATTAATTCCATTCTTAGAAAATGATGATGCAAACAGAGCTTTAATGGGATCAAACATGATGAGGCAAGCCGTTCCATTATTAAAACCTGAGTCACCACTAGTTGGTACAGGAATTGAAAGTGATGTTGCTTTAGATTCTGGTGTAACAATTGTTGCTAAACGTGATGGAATTGTTGATAAAATAGACGGTAAAAGAATTGTTATAAAAGTTACTGAGGAAACAGATTTTAGTAAGTCTGGTGTAGATATATATAACCTTCAAAAATTTAAAAGATCAAACCAAAACACTTGTATAAATCAAAAACCACTAGTTAGAGTTGGTGATAAAGTTAAATCTGGAGATATTATTGCCGATGGTCCTTCAACAAAATTAGGTGAACTTGCTTTAGGGAAAAATGTTACTGTCGCATTTATGCCGTGGCAAGGTTATAATTTTGAAGACTCAATCTTAATTTCAGAAAGGTGTGTTACAGATGATGTATTCACATCTGTTCATATTGTTGAATACGAAATAATGGCGAGAGATACAAAGCTTGGTGAAGAAGAAATCACAAGAGATATACCAAATGTAAACGAAGAAGCTTTAAAAAACCTTGATGAGTCAGGAATAGTTTATATCGGTGCGGAGGTTAATGCTGGAGATATTTTAGTTGGTAAAGTTACTCCAAAAGGAGACTCAGCTTCTGGCCCTGAAGAAAAATTATTAAGATCAATATTTGGAGAAAAAGCTATTGATGTAACCGATACATCTTTAAGAATGTCTAGAGGATCAAGTGGTACTGTGGTTGATGTAAGAGTATTCAACAGACATGGAATTGATAAAGACGAAAGATCAATAACTATAGAAAGAGCTGAAATTGAACAAGTTCAACAAGATAAAATTGTTGAGGAAGAAATATTAGAAAGAAGCATAAAACAAAGAGCTTCACAATTCCTGTCAGGATCATCTTTAACTAAAAAAGTTAAAGATTTATCCGAAGGAACCAATTTAGATTTTGATACAATAAATAAATTATCAATTAATGATGTATTTAAAATCACAGTAGGAAATGTAAATGACGAAGCAACATTGGCTCAATTAAAAGATCAATATAATAAAGCGAAACAAGACATAACAGAAAGATTTGAAGATAAAGTTTTAAAAATTAGAAGTGGTGACGATTTATTACCTAGTGTTATGAAGATGGTAAAGGTTTTCGTTGCTATAAAAAGAAGATTAAGACCTGGTGATAAAATGTCTGGAAGACACGGAAACAAAGGAGTTGTAAGTAAAATTGTACCTGTTGAAGACATGCCATATAGAGAAGACGGTAGACCAGTGGATATTGTGTTAAACCCTCTTGGTGTCCCAAGCAGGATGAACGTAGGACAAATTTTAGAGACACATTTGGGTTGGGCGTGTAAAGAATTTGGTGAACAGGTTAAAAATTTAGTAAACGAAAATAATAAAAAAATTGAGAAAACAGAAAAGATCGAAAAATTCTTAAAATCAGTTTATGGAGAAGAAATTTTTAATGAAAAGGTCGACAAGTTAAGCAAGAGTGAATTCAAAGATCTTTGTGAAAATTTACAAAATGGTATAGCTATCTCAACGCCTGTTTTTGATGGTGCTAAAGAAAAAAATGTTACAGAGATGCTTCAACTAGCAAACTTACCAGGATCTGGACAAACTTACTTATGGGATGGAAGAACAGGAGAAAAATTTGATAGACCAGTTACTGTTGGAATAATCTACATGTTAAAACTTCATCATTTAGTTGAAGATAAAATTCATGCAAGATCTACTGGACCTTACAGTTTAGTTACACAACAACCACTTGGTGGTAAAGCCCAACTAGGTGGTCAAAGATTTGGTGAAATGGAAGTGTGGGCACTTGAAGCATATGGTGCATCATATACATTGCAGGAAATTTTAACTGTTAAATCTGATGACGTTGCAGGAAGAGTTAAAGTTTACGAAACTATAGTTAAAGGTGAAGAAAACTTTGAGTCTGGAATACCAGAATCATTTAACGTTTTAGTTAAAGAGATTAAATCATTAGCATTAAATGTGGAGCTTAATTAATGAAAAAAGAATTAACAGATTTATTTAAGGGCAGTGAAATTTCAGAAGCTCAAAATTTTAATAGTATTAAAATTTCACTTGCTAGCCCAGAGAAAATTAAATCTTGGACATTCGGTGAAATTAAAAAGCCCGAAACAATAAATTATAGAACATTTAGACCTGAAAAAGATGGTTTATTTTGTGCAAGAATTTTTGGACCAATAAAAGATTATGAATGTTTATGCGGTAAGTATAAACGAATGAAATTTAGAGGAATTATTTGTGAGAAATGTGGTGTTGAAGTAACAAAATCAAATGTAAGAAGAGAGAGAATGGGCCATATTAATCTTGCTACACCGGTAGCACATATTTGGTTTTTAAAATCTCTTCCAAGCAGAATTGCATTAGCAGTAGACATGAAGTTGAAGGAAATTGAGAGAGTTCTTTATTTTGAAAACTTTATAGTAATAGAGCCAGGTTTAACTGGTTTACAAAAAAATCAACTTCTAAATGAGGAAGAACTAGCAAAATATCAAGACGAATTTGGTGAAGAGAGCTTCACAGCGGGAATCGGAGCAGAAGCTGTTCTTGAGATGCTAAAAAATTTAGATTTAGAATTGGAGAGAAAAAATCTTATTAGCTTTATTAAAGAAACTAAATCTAAAGTAAACGAAGAAAGAGCAATTAAAAGATTAAAATTAATTGAGTCATTTATTGAAACAGGTCAAAAACCTGAGTGGATGATTATGACTGTTGTACCAGTTATACCACCTGAATTAAGACCATTAGTTCCTTTAGACGGTGGAAGATTTGCCACTTCAGATCTTAACGATTTATACAGACGAGTAATTAACAGAAACAATAGATTAAAAAGGTTAATGGATCTGAAAGCTCCTGATATTATAGTAAGAAATGAAAAAAGAATGCTTCAAGAGTCTGTTGATGCTCTTTTTGATAACGGAAGAAGAGGTAGAGTAATTACAGGTACAGGTAAGAGACCACTTAAATCACTTGCTGAAATGTTAAAAGGTAAGCAAGGAAGATTTAGACAAAATCTACTAGGTAAAAGAGTTGATTATTCGGGAAGATCAGTAATCGTTGTAGGTCCAGATTTAAAACTACATGAGTGTGGTTTACCCAAAAAAATGGCTTTAGAATTATTTAAACCATTTTTATATGCAAGATTAAATAAATTAGGTTTAGCATCAACTATCAAACAAGCTAAAAAATTAGTTGAAAAAGAGACAAATGCAGTTTGGGATGCTTTAGAATTAATTGTTAGAGAGCATCCTGTTCTTTTAAATAGAGCTCCAACACTTCATAGACTTGGAGTTCAAGCATTTGAGCCAAAATTAATTGAAGGAGATGCAATTGAATTACATCCTTTAACTTGTGCAGCATTTAATGCTGACTTTGATGGTGACCAAATGGCAGTTCACGTGCCATTAAGTTTAGAGGCACAATTAGAGGCAAGAATTTTAATGCTATCTACAAATAATATTCTTTCCCCATCAAATGGTAAACCAATTATCGTTCCAAGTCAGGATATGATTTTAGGAATTTATTATCTGTCGCAAGAACCTATATCTGATAAACCAGCAGGTTACTTTACAAATTCAGATCAAATTGAATTTGCATTATCATCTGGCCAAATTAATGTACATAGCACTATTATTTCAAGATATGAGACTGTAGATGAGCAAGGGAACAGGAAAATAGAAAAATACACTTCTACAGCTGGAAGATTTTTATTGGCAAATTTATTACCTAAGAATAGTAGCATCAAGTTTTCATTAGTAGATAGGTTGTTACCTAAAAAAGTAGTTTCAGAAATAATTGATGTTGTATTTAGATTTTGTGGTCAAAAAACAACTGTGATTTTCTGTGATAAACTTAAAGATTTAGGATTTAAACATGCGTTTAAAGCAGGAATTTCATTTGGAAAAGATGATCTTGTAATTCCTGCAAATAAAACTCAATTAATTGACGATACAAAGAAACTAATTGCTGATTATGAAACTCAATATGCTGAGGGTTTAATTACAAGAGGTGAAAAATACAATAAAGTTGTTGATGCTTGGTCTAAGTGTACAGATAAAGTTGCTGGAGAAATGATGAAGGGAATCTCAGCTACAGAAAAAACTGATGAAGGATTAAAAATAAATTCAGTGTTTATGATGGCTGACAGCGGTGCTAGAGGATCTGCTGCTCAAATGAAACAATTAGCTGGTATGAGAGGTCTGATTGCTAAGCCTTCAGGAGAAATCATTGAAAGTCCGATTATTTCAAACTTTAAAGAGGGATTAACTGCTTTAGAGTACTTTAATTCAACTCACGGAGCTAGAAAAGGATTAGCAGATACAGCTCTTAAAACAGCTAGTTCAGGATATTTAACAAGAAGACTATGTGATGTTGCTCAAGACTTAACAATAACCAAAGTTAAATGTGATAATCCTGGATTTATTGAACTGTCTGAAATTTTAGAGGGTGGTAATGTTGTTGTTAGTTTATCTGAAAGAGCATTAGGAAGAGTTACGGCAGCAGAAGTTAAAAACCCTTTATCAGGAGAAATAATTATCAAAAAATCTGAAATGATTGATGAGGCAGGATGTGATAAAATTGATGCTGCAGGTGTTAAATCAATAAAAGTTTATTCAGTAATGACATGTAGTTCAAAGGAAGGTGTTTGTGCTACTTGTTATGGACGAGATTTATCAAGAGGCAAGATGGTTCATGTTGGAGAAGCTATAGGAATGATATCTGCTCAATCAATTGGAGAACCAGGAACACAGCTAACAATGAGAACGTTCCACGTAGGAGGAACAGCTTCTGTAAAACAAGATTCTCAAATAGTTACTAAAAGTGAAGGGACATTAAAAATAATAAACTCAAATATTTTAGAGGACTCTAAAAAGAATTTGATTGTTATGGGAAGAAACACTCAACTTTCTATAGAAGATGATAAAGGAGTTCAGATAGCAGTTTATAAAGTTGCTTATGGATCGAGACTATTTTTTAATAATGGAGACAAGGTAAAAGCAAATACTAAAATTTGTGAATGGGATCCTTACACAACTCCAGTCATAGCAGAGAAAAGTGGTACCGCTAGTTATGTAGATTTAATAGATGGTGTGTCAATACAAGAAACTACCGACGATGCAACAGGAATTTCCTCTAAGTCAGTAATTGATTGGAGAGGTCAATCAAAAAGTACTGATTTAAAACCTAGAATTACCCTTAGAGATGAAAAAGGAAACGTCATTAAAAAAGCTGATGATAATGAAGCTAGATATTATTTAGTACCAGATTCAATTTTATCAATTAAAGATGGTCAAAAAGTTTATGCAGGTGACGTAATTGCAAGATTACCTAAGGAAACAACAAAAACAAAAGATATTACCGGAGGACTTCCAAGAGTTGCCGAGTTATTTGAAGCTAGAAAAGCTAAAGATAGTGCAATTATTGCTGAAAATGATGGTAGCGTTGTTTTTGGTAAAGAGGTAAGAGGTAAACAAAGAGTATCAATTGTTCCTGATGATGGATCTGAACCTTCAAATTATTTAATTCCAAAAGGTAAACACATTAATTTTAATCCTGGTGAAAAAATTCAAAAAGGAGAATATCTTTTAGATGGCCAACCATTACCGCATGATATTTTACGAATTTTAGGAATCAAAGAATTAACAGAATATTTTGTTAACCAAGTTCAAGAGGTTTATAGATTACAAGGTGTAATAATAAACGATAAGCATATCGAAACTATTTTAAGACAAATGCTTAAAAAAGTTGAAGTTAAAGTATCTGGCGACTCAAGTTATTTACCTGGCGAAGTGGTCGATAGGATTAAGTTTGATAATACTAATGAAAAATTAGTTGCAGAGGGAAAAACTCCAGCTGTTGGTGAAAGGGTTTTAATGGGTATCACTAAAGCTTCACTTCAAACTGAGTCTTTTATATCTGCAGCCTCTTTTCAAGAAACAACAAGGGTACTAACAGATGCTGCAATTAAAGGAAAAATTGATCCATTAAACGGCTTAAAAGAGAACGTAATTGTTGGAAGATTAGTTCCTGCGGGTACTGGGAATATTAAAAATAGATGGAACAATAAAGCTCTAGAGGATGATAATAATTTCTTAGCTGAGCAGGAAAAAATAGAGGTTTCAGAAGCTGAAGAAACACAGGCAAATCAGTAAAAAAATCCCTTAAAAATTGAAGTTTTAGTTTGACAAAGAGCCATTAATAAGTAATTTGGCGATGTTTTTGGTTGGAATGTAGTACTTCTAACAGTACTAAACGCTGCCACAAAGTAACCTGTCAGTTATTTTCATCTAAAAATAAATTAATTAATTTTTTAAATAATTTTATGCCAACTATTAATCAGTTGTTAAGAAAAAAAAGAGTTAAACAAGTTACGAGGAACAAAGTTCCTGCTTTACAAAAACAACCTTTAAAGAGAGGTGTTTGTGTTAAAGTTTATACAACAACTCCTAAAAAACCAAACTCTGCATTAAGAAAAGTTGCTAGAGTGAGGTTATCAAATGGATTTGAAGTTACAGCTTATATTCCTGGTGAAGGTCACAATCTTCAAGAACACTCTGTAGTACTAATTAGAGGTGGTAGGGTAAAAGATTTACCAGGTGTTCGTTATCATATTCTAAGAGGTAATCTAGATACTCAAGGTGTTGCAAACAGAAAAAAAAGAAGATCTTTATACGGAACAAAAAAAGGTAAATAATGTCTAGAAAAAAAACTCAACCTAAAAAAAATGTTGTTCCAGATCCAAAATTTAAATCAACTATTATTCCAAAATTAATCAACAACATCATGTATGATGGTAAAAGAGGCATTGCTGCTAAAATAGTTTATGACGCAATAGATAAAATTAAGAAAAAAACAAAAGATGAACCAATTAATATTTTCAATGAAGCAATTAACAATATCAAACCAACTGTAGAAGTTAGATCTAGAAGAGTTGGTGGTGCGACTTATCAAGTTCCTGTTGAGGTAAAAAGTAAAAGAGCACAAGCTTTAGCTATCAGATGGTTAGTTGAGTCAGCAAGAAAAAGAAAAGATAAACACATGGCAGATAAAATTTTTAATGAGCTTTATGATGCTTATGAAAAAAAGGGTGCTGCTGTTAAAAAAAAAGAGGATGTACATAAAATGGCAGAGTCTAATAAGGCATTTGCTCATTTTAGGTGGTAATAAAATATGGCTAGAACTCATTCATTAGATAAATATAGAAACATTGGGATCATGGCCCACATAGATGCTGGTAAAACAACTACTACAGAAAGAGTTTTATACTATACAGGCAAGAGCCATAAAATTGGCGAGGTTCATGATGGTGCTGCAACAATGGATTGGATGGAACAAGAACAAGAAAGAGGAATTACAATTACATCTGCAGCTACTACTTGCTTTTGGAATGATCATAGAATTAATATTATAGACACCCCTGGTCACGTTGATTTTACTATTGAGGTAGAAAGGTCTTTAAAAGTTTTAGATGGAGCTGTAGCTGTTTTTGATGGCGTTGCAGGTGTAGAGCCTCAATCTGAAACTGTATGGAGACAAGCCGACAAGTATAAAGTGCCAAGAATTTGTTTTGTTAACAAATTAGATAGAACAGGTGCTGATTTCTTTAGATGCGTGGATATGATCAGAGATAGATTAGGCGCCAAACCTTTGGTAGTGCAAGTCCCCATAGGTGCTGAGGCATCTTTATCTGGTGTGGTTGATCTTGTTAAAATGAAAGCTCAAGTTTGGAAAAATGAGGCATTAGGAGCTGAATGGGAATATAAAGAAATTCCAGAAGACCTAAAAGAAATTTCAGAAAAATATAGAACAGAATTAATAGAAACAGCAGTTGAACAAGACGAAAAGCTAATGGAGGCTTATCTCAATGGCGATGAAATTAAAGAAGAAGATTTAGTTAAATGTATAAGAAAAGGAACACTTAATTTTAGTTTTGTTCCAGTGTTGACAGGTTCAGCATTCAAAAATAAAGGTGTTCAGCCTTTACTTGATGCTGTAGTAAATTATTTACCAAGTCCAGTAGATATTGGTTCTATAAAAGGAACTAAATTAGGTAGTGAAGATGAAATGGAAATGAAATTTGAAGACGGCGTTCCATTCTCTGCTTTAGCTTTTAAAGTTGCTAACGATCCATTTGTTGGATCATTAACTTTTATTAGAGTCTATTCAGGTACTATTAAAACTGGTACGGCAGTATTCAATTCCTCTAAAGAGAAAGAAGAAAGAGTTGGAAGAATGCTGCTAATGCATGCAAACTCTCGAGAAGACATTAAAGAAGCTAATGCAGGTGACATAGTCGCTTTAGCTGGATTGAAAAATACTATTACAGGGCATACTTTATGTGACAAAGAAAATTCCGTTCTTCTTGAACCAATGGAATTCCCTGATCCAGTAATTGAAATTGCAGTAGAACCAAAAACAAAAGCGGATCAAGAAAAAATGGGTGAAGCCTTAGGTAGGTTAGCTAAGGAGGATCCATCATTTAGAGTTACTTCTGATGAGGAGTCGGGACAAACAATTATTAAAGGAATGGGTGAATTACACTTGGATATTATTGTTGATAGAATGAAAAGAGAATTTAAAGTAGAAGCAAATGTTGGAGCTCCACAAGTTGCATATAGAGAAACTATAGAAACTGCTTCAGAGGTTGAATATACTCACAAAAAACAAAGCGGTGGGGCAGGACAATTTGCAAAAGTTAAGCTTTTAGTAGAGCCTCAAGAGGCTGGCAAAGGCAGAGATGTTGAAAGCAAAATTAAAGGAGGTGCGATACCCAAGGAATTTATCCCTGGTGTTGAAAAAGGAATTGAAACAGTTTCAGATAATGGAATTTTAGCCGGTTTTCCAATGATTGATTACAAAGTAACTATTTTAGATGGATTACATCACGATGTTGACTCAAGTGTTTTAGCTTTTGAATTAGCAAGTAGAGCTTGTTTTAAAGAGGCTTGCACTAAAGGCGGTTTAAAATTATTAGAGCCAGTAATGAGAGTTGAAGTTGTTACTCCTGAGGATTACATGGGTGATGTTATAGGTGATTTAAACAGTAGAAGGGGTCAAATCAGCACACAAGAGCAAAGAGGTAATGCAACTGTAATTACAGCAATGGTTCCTTTAGCTAATATGTTTGGTTATATAAATAATTTAAGATCAATGTCTCAAGGTAGAGCACAATATTCAATGTTTTTTGATCATTATTCAAAAGTCCCACAAAATGTTCAGGACGAAGTAACTAAGAAGATTGCAGGTTAATCATGGAAAAACAGAATATTAGAATTAAATTAAGAGCATATGACAATAAAGTTCTAGATGCTTCTACAGAAGAGATTGTTAATACTGTAAAAAGAACTGGAGCTACAATTAAAGGACCAATTCCATTACCTACAAGAATTGAAAGATACACAGTTCTAAGATCGCCCCACATAGATAAGAAAAGTAGAGAACAATTTGAGTCCAGAACACATAAAAGATTAATAGATATTATTGAACCAACACCACAAACTGTAGAAGCATTGATGAAACTTGATTTAGCTTCAGGTGTAGATGTGGAGATAAAAATTTAATCATGAGTGAAATTGCTTTATTGGGAAAAAAAATTGGTATGACTAGAGAGTTCTATAAATCAGGTCAATTAGTTCCTGTAACAGTGCTTAAGGTTGAAAAAGCTAGAGTTATTCAAGTCATTGATGAAGAAAAAAGAGGATACAAAGCTGTTCAGCTTGGATATGGAAAAATTAAAAATTCAAAATTAACAAAAGCTATGAAAGGTGTTTTTGCTAAAAAAAATACTGAAGCTAAGAAAAAATTAAAAGAGTTTAGGGTAAACGATACATCTGCTTATAAGGAAGGAAATGAGTTTGGTTTAGAAATATTTGAAGATACTAAATTTGTAGACACAAGGTCAAAAACTATTGGTAAAGGATTTGCTGGAGCTATGAAAAGACATAATTTTGGTGGTTTAAGAGCAAGTCATGGTGTTTCTATATCTCACAGAGCTCATGGATCAACAGGACATAGTCAAGATCCAGGAAAAGTTTTTAAGGGTAAAAAAATGGCTGGCCACATGGGTGATAAATTAAGAACAATGCAAAATATTGAAATAATAAAAACTGATTTAGAAAACGAACTTCTTTATTTGAAAGGATCAATTCCTGGTGCAAAAAATTCTGAAGTGATGGTTAAAAAATCAGTCAAAAACATTAGCAAAATGACAATTGGTGAAAAACAAGAAGCTGCTGAAGAAGCAAAAAAAACTCCTGAGAAAAAGAAAAAATAATGAAATTAAATAAAATTAGCATAGATGGAAAAAAAGATAGTATTGAAGTCTTAGATAAGATTTTTTCTGCAAAAATTAATCACAAGTTAGTTAGTGCGGTTCTTTATAAATCAAATGCTAATTACAAAGGAAGACATGCTAAAACTAAACAACAAAATGAAGTAAGAGGACCAACGTCAAAAATATATGCACAAAAAGGAACAGGTGGAGCAAGACACGCTAGTAGAAAAGCTCCTATATTTGTAGGTGGTGGTATTGCTCATGGACCAAAAGGTGAATTGGCATATAAAAAAAGAAAATTAAACAAAGCTGAAAAAAAACAAAGTGTGGCTTCACTAATTACAGAAAAAAATAATAATAAAAATTTGCTTATCTTAAATGACTTTGGTTCCGAAATTAAAAAAACGAAAGAGATGAATTTAATTATAAATAAACTTGAGATTACAAACTCACTAATAATTTTAGATAAAAGTTCAAAAGAAAAAATTGAAAAATCATTAAGAAATATTCCAAATGTTAAAGTTACAGATGTAAATCATTTCAGTGCTTACGACATTATTAAATTTAAAAAAGTAGTTTTCACAGAAAGTTCTGTAAAAGAATTAGAAAAGAGATATTCATAAAATGGAAAAAATTCACATATACGATAAAATTATTTCACCCGTTGTTACAGAAAAATCAACAAATTTATCTGAACTTAATAAAATTGTATTTAAAGTTCCAGATGGAGCAAATAAGAAAAACCTAAAAAAAAATATTGAAAAAATATTTAAAGTTAACGTGACTAAAATAAATATTATAAAAAAACAAAATAGAACAAAGCTTACAAGGGGTAAGAAAGTAAAAATACCTGGATATAAAAAAGCAATAATCACTCTAAAAAAAGGTCAAAGTATTGATCTAACAACAGGAATTTAAAAAATGGCATTAAAAACTTTTAAACCATATACAAAATCTACCAGAGGTACAATTTTAGTTGATAGAACTGGTTTATGGAAAGGTAAACCTTTTAAGTCATTAGTTTCTCCTAAAAATTCTATGAAAGGTAGAAATAACAATGGTCATATTACTTCTATTAATAGAGCTGGTGGCCATAAAAAAATGTACAGACATGTTGATTTTTACAGAAAAAAATTTGATATGGAATCTACAGTTGAAAGAATAGAGTATGATCCAAATAGATCATGTTACATCATGTTAGTTAAATTTGAGGATGGTACGCATGCATACTTCTTGGCACCACAAAAAATTAAGGTAGGAGATAAAGTTGAAAGTGGTTCTAAAAAAGAAATTAAGATAGGCAATTGCATGCCGTTACAAGATATACCAGTGGGTATCAATATACATAATGTTGAAATCCAACCAGGTGGTGGTGGTAAAATTGCTAGAGCAGCAGGATCATCAGTTACCATTAGTGGTTTAGATGGAAATTATAGTTTAATAAAATTAGCTTCAGGTGAAGTTCGAAAAATTGACTCTAGAGCTTTGGCCACAATAGGAATTTTAAGTAATCCAGATCAAAAAAATATTAAAATTGGAAAAGCAGGTAGATCAAGATGGTTGGGTAGAAGACCTCATACAAGAGGCGTTGTTAAAAACCCAGTTGATCACCCACATGGAGGTGGTGAAGGAAAATCTGCAGGAGGAAGACATCCGGTTTCACCCACTGGACAATCTGCAAAAGGTTTAAAAACTCGAGATAATAAGAGAACAGATAAATTTATAGTTAAGAGAAGAAATAAGAGGAAGGATACTAAGTAATGGCTAGAGCAGTGTGGAAAGGACCGTTTGTAGAGGAAAGCTTGATGAAGAAAGTAGATAAGTATAAAGACGATCCAAAGAAAATTCCTATTAAAACTTGGTCAAGAAAATCCACAATTTTACCTGATTTTGTAGGGGTAAGCTTCCAAATTTATAATGGAAAAAAATTTATACCAATAACAGTTTCAGAAGATATGGTTGGACATAAATTAGGTGAATTTGCACCAACAAGAACATTTTTTGGTCATACACCAGCTGATAAGAAAGCTAAACCAGCAACAGCAGAGAAGAAATAATAATGGGTAAAAAAAAGAAAATTGATAAAACTAACGACAAAACAGTTAAGTCTGTTAATAACGGTATTAGATCAAGCGTTAGAAAGCTGAGTCCAATACTAAAAAGTATTGTTGGCAAAAAAGTTGATGTTGCAATTAGAGATTTACAATTTTCAGAAAAGAGAGTTACAAAAGATGTTAGAAAAACTATTAGTTCAGCTGTAGCTAATGCTGAGAATAATTTTCAATACGATATTGATAAATTAATAGTTAAAGAGGCATATTGTGGAAAAAAAATAGTTATGAAAAGATTTAGACCGAGAGCCAAAGGTAGAGCGGCACCAATACTAAAACCTTGGTCAACTGTTACAATAATTTTATCAGAAGCAAAACAAATGGAGAAGCATGGGACAAAAAGTTAATCCTGTAGGTTTTAGATTAGGAGTCAACAGAGGATGGGACTCTGTATGGTATGCTAAGAAAAAAGATTTTGGAAATTATCTAATAGAAGATTTTAAAATCAGAGAATACATCAAAAAAAATGTAATCAACTCTGGTGTATCGAAGGTTATGATCGAAAGAACTTCTAATAAATGCTATGTTACAATCTACACTTCTAGACCTGGATTTGTTATTGGAAAAAAAGGAAGTGATATAGATAAGATTAAAAATAATCTTTCAAAATTCACAACAAATGAGGTCAATCTAAATATCAAAGAAGTTAAAAAACCTGAGACTAATGCTTATTTAGTTGCTGAAAATATAGCTCAGCAACTTGTAAAAAGAATTTCATACAGACGAGCTATGAAAAGAGCTATGCAATCATGCATAAGACTAGGAGCTAAAGGAATTAAAGTTTCAGTTAGTGGTAGACTTGGTGGTAATGAAATAGCAAGAACTGAGTGGTTAAGAGATGGAAGTATACCTTCACATACTTTAAGAGCAGATATAGATTATGCAGAAGCAGAAGCTCTTACAACTTATGGAATAATTGGAATTAAAGTTTGGATTTATAAAGGTGAAGTTTTTGCAAGAGAATTCAGTCAAGAAACAAACAAAGTAACACCTAAGGAAGGTAAAGAATAATGCTTCAACCAGTAAGAACAAAATGGAGAAAAGCTCATAAAGGTAGAATTCATGGCAATGCTACAAGAGCAAGCACAATTAATTATGGTGCTTACGCTTTAAAAGCTTTACAGCCTGAAAGAGTGACTGGTAAGCAAATTGAGGCAGCTAGGGTAGCTTTAACAAGACATATGAAAAGACAAGGAAGAGTTTGGACGAGAATATTTCCAAATATACCAGTTTCCAAAAAACCGATCGAAGTCAGAATGGGTAAAGGAAAAGGATCACCCGAATTTTTTGCGTGCAGAGTAAAACCAGGAAGAATATTATTTGAAGTTGATGGTGTTTCCGAGCAAATTGCTAAAGAAGCTTTATATAAAGCATCGGCCAAATTACCTATAAAAACAAAAACAATTAAGAGATTTGGATAATGAAAAAACAAGAAATTAAAAAATTATCAAAGGACGAAATTGTGAAGAACATAGATAAACTTAAAAAAGATCTTTTTAATTTCAGATTCCAAAAAATGAATTCACAAGTAACAAATCCATCTAAAATTGGGGAAACCAAAAAAACAATAGCGAGATTAAAAACAATTCTAAAAGGAAAAGCAAATGCCTAAAAAAATTCTTACAGGAGTAGTCATAAGCGATAAACCAAATAAAACTGTTACTGTTATGGTAGAACGTAAATACTCTCACCCAGTTTTAAAAAAGGTAATTAGAGTTAGAAAAAACTATAATGCTCATGATGAAAATAATAAATATAAAACTGGTGATAAAGTTTCAATTATAGAGAGCAAACCGTTTTCTAAAAATAAAAAATTTCAAGTTATGGAGAGTAATAAATAATGATTGGTGTTCAAACTGAATTACTAGTTGCTGACAATACAGGTGCAAAAAGAATAGAATGCATCAAAGTTTTAGGCGGGTCAAAAAGAAGATACGCTAGCATTGGTGACACAATTGTAATTGCAGTTAAAGAAGCGATGCCTAAAGGAAAAGTTAAAAAAGGATCTGTTCACAAGGCTGTTGTTGTTAGAGTTAAAAAAGGAATTCACAGAAATGATGGTTCTAAAGTAAGATTTGATAACAATGCAGCAGTATTAGTTGATGATAAAGGAGAACCAGTAGGAACAAGGATTTTTGGTCCAGTTACAAGAGAATTAAGAAGCAGAGGTCAAATGAAAATTATTTCTTTGGCACCGGAGGTTTTATAATGATTAAAAAAGGTTTGAAAGTAAGAGTTTTAGCTGGAAAAGATAAAAAAAAAGAGGGCGAAGTTATTGAAATTGATAGAGCTAATAACAGAGCAAAGGTTAAAGAAATAAATATGGTTAAAAAACACGTTAAAACAACAAAAGAAAAAAAAGGTGGTATTTTTCCTAAAGAGAGCTTTATACATATCTCTAACCTAAAACTTATCGATGAAAAAACAGCTAAGAAAAAAGAGGCTAAAAAATAATGACACCAAGATTAAAAGAAATATTTAATAAAGAAATTCAGCCTGCATTAAAAGATCAGTTCGGTTTTAAAAATATTTATATGGCACCAAAAATCGAGAAAGTTATTTTAAATATGGGTCTTGGTTTAGATGCCACAGATTCTAAAATTTTAAAATCATGTGAAGAAGATATGGCTAAAATTACTGGACAAAAACCAGTAACAACAAAATTTAAAAAATCAGTTGCAAACTTTAAAACAAGAAAAGGGTCAAATGCAGGTTTGAAAGTTACATTAAGAAAAAATAGAATGTATGAATTCCTAGATAGATTAGTGAATATTGCATTACCTAGAATTAAAGACTTTAGAGGTTTATCGCCAAAAGGTTTTGATAAATTTGGTAATTATACATTTGGTATTAAAGAACATATAATTTTTCCAGAAGTAAGCTTTGATAGAGCTGATAAAGTTAGAGGTTTAGACATAGTAATAGTTATTAAAGCTATTAATAAAGAACATAGCTTTGCGTTACTAGAGAAGATGAATTTTCCATTTATTAAAAAAGGAGATAATTAAATATGGCAAAGTTAAGCGCTGTTAATAAAAATAAAAAAAGAATTAAGCTTTCAGATAGGCTTTTTAAAAAAAGACAGGCATTAAAGAAGATTGTAATGGATAAAAAGATTCCATTAGAAGAAAGATTTAAAGCGCAACAAAAATTGTCTAAACTGCCAAGAAATTCGGCTAAAACAAGAGTTATGAATAGATGCGAGATTACTGGAAGACCTCATGGTGTTTACAGAAAATTAAAGATTTCAAGAATTGCATTAAGACAATTAGGATTACAAGGAAAGATACCTGGCTTAGTTAAATCTAGCTGGTAGAAAGGAAAATTATGAGTTTAAGTGACCCAATAGGAGATATGATAGCAAGAGTGAAGAACGCTCAAGCTAGAAATCATAAAAAGGTAGAATTACCTTCATCTAATTTTAAAACAAAAATTGCAGATATACTTAAAAATGAGGGTTTTATTAAAGATTTTAAAGTAAGTTCTGAAAAAAAGAAGCCAATGCTATCATTAGAACTAAAGTATCATTCAGGTAATCCAGTAATTAGTGCCTTTGAAAGAGTATCAAAACCCGGGAGAAGAATTTTTTCATCTGCTGATAGCTTACCTAAAATAAATAATGGTTTAGGAATTGCTATTGTTTCAACTCCAAAAGGTGTAATGACTGATATAGATGCAAGAAAACAAAAAGTTGGTGGAGAAATAATTTGTAAGGTATTTTAATGTCTAAAATAGGTAAAATAAACATATCGATCCCAGAAAAAGTAAAAGTTGCTTTAGCTGGAAATATTATAAATATAGAGGGGCCTCTTGGAAAAAAATCAATCAATGTCGATTTAGAGATGTTTAATTTAGATATTATTGAAGGAAAAGAAATCTCTATTAAACCAAAAAAAGTAGATCAAAACTCAAAAAGACTTTGGGGCATGAATAGAAGTTTGATCAATAATGCTGTTATTGGATCTAGTACAGGATATGAAAAAACTTTAGAATTAGTTGGTGTTGGTTATAGAGCTACGTTAAAAGGAAATCAGTTAAATTTACAGTTGGGTTATAGCCATGATATCAATTTTGATATACCAGAAGGAATTAAAATTGCCGTTGAAAAACAAACAACATTAAAAATCACAGGATCTGATAAGCAGCTAGTTGGTGAAGTAGCATCTAAAATTAAAACATTAAGAAAAATCGAACCTTACAAAGGGAAAGGTGTTCGAGAAAAAGGACAATATGTTCTTAAAAAAGAGGGTAAGAAAAAATAATGAAATTAAACACTAGTATCAGAAAGAGATTTAGAGTTAGTAATAAAGTTAAAAAAGTTGCTTCAAAAGATAGATTTAGATTAAGCATTTCTAGATCATCAAAAAATATTTCAGCTCAGATAATTGATGATACAAAAAACGTAACCTTGTTATCAGCTTCATCTGTAGAAAAAGATCTTAGATCAGCAGACAAAGTTAATAAAACTGAACTATCTAAATTGGTTGCTCAAAAATTGGCCAAAAAAGCTCAAGAGAAAAAAATTACTAAAATCTACTTTGATAGAGGTTCTTATAAATATCACGGTAGAATTAAAGTTTTTGCAGAAACTCTAAGAGAAAACGGGATGGAATTTTAATTATGGAAAATATAAAAGATAAAAAAACTGACGATATATTAGAGAAATTAGTTCACATAAATCGTATTACTAAAGTTGTTAAGGGTGGAAGAAGATTTGGATTTTCAGCACTTGTAGTTGTTGGAAATCAAGCAGGTAAAATCGGTATAGCTCACGCAAAAGCAAAACAAGTACCAGATGCTATAAAAAAAGCAAATGAGATGGCTAGAAGAAAACTTACTCATATACCATTAAGAGAAGGCAGAACAATACATCATGACGTTAAGGCGAAAGATGGCTCGGGTAGAATAGTGCTAAGAGCAGCTTCTAAGGGAACAGGTATTATTGCAGGTGGTCCTGTTAGGGCAGTATGTGAAGTTTTAGGAGTAAAAGATATTGTTGCAAAATCTATGGGAACTTCTAATGCACACAATGTTATTAGAGCTACAATGAAAGCATTAATGAAACAAAGTTCACCAAAACAAATATCAGCAATCAGAAATAAAAAAATTTCAGAAATAATTGAAAAAAGAGGATAATGATTACTTTAAATAATAGAGAAAAAATCAATAAATCTAAAATGAGGGTTGGAAGAGGAATTGGTTCTGGTAAAGGTAAAACATCTGGAAGAGGTGTCAAAGGTCAAAAATCAAGATCTGGAGTAGCTATTAAAAGTTTTGAAGGTGGTCAAATGCCATTATACAGAAGACTTCCAAAAAGAGG
>CACNTB010000002.1 GCA_902623305.1 uncultured Pelagibacteraceae bacterium | reverse complement strand
TTTAAATTTTTTATTTTTTCTAAGGCTTCTCTTCCAATAAAATTTACATCTTTTTTATAACTTATAGCGAATTCTAACCCTGCCTGGTATTGATTTTCCTCTGGTGATATGTCGTGCCCCCAATGTAAAAAGCCACTTTCCATTCTCATTGTGTCTAACGCATGCATTCCACAATTTGAAAGATTAAATTTTTTTCCCTCTTCAATAATTCTATTATATATATTTTTTGCTTCTGAAGTTTTTACATAAAGTTCATACCCTAATTCTCCAACGTAAGATAATCTTTGAGCCCAAATTTTTGTTTCATCAATTTTAATTGTTTTTGAATATGAAAATTTAAAATTTTCATTACTGAAATCATCATTACTTAATTTTTCCATCAACAATCTACTATTTGGTCCAAATAAACCAAATACACAATAATCATCTGTAACATCTCTAAGATTTACCTCTTTACTTAAATGTTTATTTATATGAAACTTATCCCTCTCCCTAGTTGCTGCAGAACTAATTATCCTAAAATAATTTTGATCGATACAAACCACTGTTAAATCTGTTTCTATTCCACCATCTTCGTTTAGCATTTGTGTATAAGTACATTTACCTGCTTGATGTTTTATATTTGCAGTACAAATTTTTTGTAACTCTTCGTGTGCTTTTTCAGACTTTATTTCAAATTTAGAAAAAGGTGTTAAATCAAACAACCCAACATTTTTAATTGTGTTATTTGTTTCATACTCAACAGAAGGATACCAATTTTGAAAATTGTAACTGTATTTATATTCAGGTTTTTCACCGTCTAAAGCAAACCACATTGGCCTTTCATATCCTGCTGAAACTCCAAAACATGCACCAAAATCTTTTAATAAATAATGGTAGGGCAAGGTTTTAACATTCCTTGAAGTTTTGTATTGTTTGTAAGGCCAATGCATTCCATATAAATCACCTAAAGATTCAGTAATTCTCTTTTTAATAAATTTTAAACCTGAATGAAATTTTTGAAATCTTTTAATATCATAATTAAAAATATCCTCATTAATATGACCTGTGATTAACCACTCAGCTGTTACCTTTCCGACTCCTCCGCCACTTCCAATTCCAATACTATTCAATCCACAGCTTACAAATAAATTTTTTATTTCTGGGACTTCACCTAATAAAGAATTTGTATCCGGTGTAAATGATTCGGGTCCTGCAAAAAACTTTCTTATTCCTACTTTTTCAAGTATAGGAAATCTTCTCATTGACTTTTCTAAATAAGGTTCGAAATGTTCAAAGTTTTCAGGAAATTCACCAAAAGAAAAATCTTCAGGAACTATATTTGTTTTATTAAATGCTGGTATTGATTTTCCTTCGAAAATTCCAATTAATAATTTACCTGCATCCTCTTTGAAATAAACACTGCTATCAAAATCTCTAATAACTGGAAGTTTTGTTGATAAGTTTTCTATGGGCTCTGTAATAACATAAAAGTGTTCGGCTGGATAAAGTGGAATACTTACTCCTATTTTTTCTCCTATTTGTCGAGACCACATTCCTGTAGCCAAAACTACATATTCACATTCTATTTCAATTCCATTTACTTTTACTCCGTTAATTCTTCCTTTTTTAGTTAAAATATTTTCAACTGGAGAGTTTTCAAATATTTTTGCACCTCCTTTTCTTGCTGCTTTAGCTAGCATATGAGTAACTCCACTTGGGTCAGCAGCCCCATCTCCTGGCATTAAAACACCTCCTTTTAAGTCATCAGCATGCATCATTGGATATTTTTTTTTAATGTCATCTTTATTTAAAACTTCAAGATCAACATCATATAATTGTGCAGTTGTAGCTTGTCTTTTAAGCTCTTGCCATCTTGCATCTGTTTGAGCAATAGAAAGAGCTCCATTTATTCTCAAACCAGCAGAGTGATCTATTTCTTTTTCCAATCTTTTATAAAGATCTAATGTATATTTTCTTATTTTTGTGACTGCTGCGGTAGGTCCTAATTGACTTACCAACCCAGCAGCATGCCAGGTAGTTCCAGAAGTTAATTGATCTCTTTCAAGTAGTACAACATCTTTCCAGCCGTATTTAGTTAAATGATAAGCAACTGAGCACCCTATTACACCACCACCGACAATAACAACTTTTGTGTTTTTAGGAATTTCTTTATTCACTCGGATGTTATAATAAAGAAATAATTAAAATGAAATCTAAAATATTTATATCAGGATCATCAGGCTTTATCGGCTTTCATACGGCTAAAAAATTTCTAGATAAAGGTTGTAAAGTATACGGATTTGACTCAATGAATAATTATTATGATATAAATTTAAAAAAGAGTCGACTTAAGATATTAAAAAAATATAAAAAATTTATTTTTACAAAAGGATCTTTAGAAAACGAAAAAAAATTATTTGATTGTGTATTTAAATTTAAACCACAAATAATAATTCATTTAGCTGCTCAGGCTGGGGTTAGATATAGTATTAAAAATCCCAATACTTACTTAAGCTCCAATATATTAGGAACATTTAATATTTTAAAAGTAGCTAGTAAATTTAAAGTAAAACATTTAATAATTGGCTCCAGTTCCTCTGTTTACGGTGCTAATAAAAAATTTCCCTTTAAAGAAATTGATAAAACTGACCACCAAGTGAGTTTTTATGCTGCTACTAAAAAATCTACTGAAAGTTTGGCTCACTCATATTCAGCCTTATGGAAATTACCAGTGACAATGTTGAGATTTTTTACTGTTTATGGTCCCTATGGCAGACCAGATATGGCTTATTTTAAATTTACAAAAAAAATTTTAGCAGGTCAAAAAATTGACATTTATAATAAAGGTAGAATGTACAGAGATTATACTTACATCGACGATATTGTAGATGGAATTTATAAATTAACAAATAGATTTCCCACATTAAGTTTAAAAAATAAAGTAAAAAATGATAGTTTGTCTCCTGTTGCTCCTTTCAGAATTTTAAATATTGGAAATACAAAAAAAATCTATCTTTTAGATTTCATTAATTTCCTTGAAAAAATTCTAAATAAAAAAATAAGACGCAACTATTTACCGATGCAACAAGGAGATGTGCATTCAACTTTATCTGACAGCTCACTTTTAAAAAGAATTACAGGATACAATCCAAAAACTAATTATAAAACTGGTATTAAAAAATTTATAGATTGGTACCTAAATTTTTATAATTAAATAATTGAAGAAGGTTCTACAAATTCATGTCCAAAAGCATCTGCAACAGCCTTATAGGTGACATGACCTTTATGAACATTCAGACCTGCTAAAAAGTTTTTATCTTCACTTAATGCTTTTTGGTAACCTTTATTTGCTAGTTTTACTAAATAAGGAAGAGTTGCCTGATTTAGTGCGAATGTAGAAGTTCTAGGAACTCCACCTGGCATATTCGCTACGCAATAATGAACCACATCATCAACAATATAAGTTGGATCTCCATGTGTCGTGGGTTTGCTTGTTTCAACACATCCACCTTGATCAATTGCAACATCAACAATAACTGAACCTCTCTTCATTATTTTCAACATATCTTTAGTAATTAGTTTTGGAGCTTCTGCGCCTGGAATTAATACACCTCCAACTAAAAGATCTGCTTCTGAAACTAATTTATTTAAATCAACTTTATTGCTTTGTTCAGGTATAATTTTATCGCCAAACATTTCTACAAGTTGTTTTAACCTTGCATCAGATTTATCAACTATATGAACTTTTGCTTGCATTCCTGTTGCAATAGTTGCTGCGTTTTCACCAACTACTCCACCTCCAAGAATTAATACAGTAGCTGGTTCACCCCCTGGCGCTCCTCCTAATAATACTCCTCTACCTTTTTGATTTTTTTCTAAACAATGAGCACCAGCTTGTACCGACATTCTCCCCGCAACAGCACTCATTGGAGCAAGTAAAGGCAGTCTTCCATTGTCATCCGTTACTGTTTCGTAAGCAATATTAATACTTTTAGATTTTATTAACCCCTCAGTTAATTCTTTAGCAGCTGCTAAATGTAAGTATGTATATACGATTTGATTTTCTCTTATCATGTCAACTTCTACTTTTTGAGGTTCTTTTACTTTAACAACTATTTCTGCATCATTAAAAATATCAGAAGCTGTATCAGCAATTTTAGCTCCGGCTTTTAAATATTGATCATTCTCGAAGCCAGCTTCAAATCCACCATTATTTTCAACTAATACTTCATGACCTTCTGAAACTAAAGTTTTCACGCTTTCTGGAGTTAATCCAATTCTATTTTCTTGGGGCTTAATTTCTTTGGGTACTCCTATTTTCATAAACTTATCTGTATTTTAGACTAAAAAAACTAGTTTTTTTGATTTCTTTGATAATTAGTAATACCTGTTCTTAGTTTATCAATAATCTCATCTATATGTTTTTCTTCACATATAAATTGAGGAGCTATGATTAAACAATCGCCTGTTGCTTTAAAGTTAACACCTGCTTCGTAACAAGCTTTAAAACATTCATAACCAGCTTTTCCGGGTTTGGTATTCATTTTCATATCGATACCACCCATCATTCCGTAACCCCTAATATTATCCACCGATTCTAAATCTTGAAGTGAAAATAAACCTTTTTGGAAGTAAGGTGCTAAATTTTTAGCTCTATTAAATATATCATCTTTTTCAAATATATCCTGTACAGCTAAACCAGCAGCTACTGCAACTGGTATTCCTGAATAAGTATAACCATGAAATAATTCAACTGAACCCATTGGTGAAGCATCCATAACAGCATCATAAATTTCATCTTTACATGCCACAACACCCATTGGAACAACTCCGTTTGTAGTTGCCTTTGCCATTGTCATTATATCTGGTGTTACGCCAAACTCATGACTTGCAAACGCTGAACCTGTTCTACCCCATCCTGTAATAACTTCGTCAAAAATTAAAAGTATTCCATGCTTATCACAAATTTCTCTTAATCTTTGTAAATATCCTTTTGGTGGAACTAAAGTTCCTGTAGATCCTGCTATTGGCTCAACAATACATGCTGCAATATTTTCTGGACCAAAGTTGCTAGCTATTCTCTCTAAATCATCAGCAAGATCTCCACCTGTTTCAGGTTGTCCGCTTACAAATTTATGTTCTGGTAAATGAGTATGTCTCATGTGTTGAACACCTGGCATTAATATGCTCGCAAATGTTTTAACATTATTAATCATTCCACCAACTGAAACACAACCAATGTTCATTCCATGATATCCTCTCTCACGGCCTACAAATCTAAATCTATGTGCATTCCCTTTTGCTCTGTGATATGCAACTGCAATTTTAATTGCTGTTTCAACTGCAGTAGATCCGCAAATTGTAAAAAACATTTTATTAAGATCACCTGGAGTATGTTTTGAAATCTTAGTTGCCAATTCAAATGATCCACCAAAACCTTGTTGAAAAGGTTGAGCATAATCTAAAGTTTCTAACTGTTTCGTAACAGCCTCTGTAATTTCTTTTCTACCATGACCTAATGGATTACAAAATAATCCTGAGCTTGCATCAATTTGAGTTTTTCCATGATGAGTTTTTAAATAAACTCCTTTTGCTTCAGTTATTAATCTTGGATTAGCTTTAAAATCTTTATTAGATGTAAACGGCATCCAATGTTCGTTCAATGAATTTGGAACTGAAGTTCTGTTCTCTGAGCTCATAAATTTCTCTTTAAATAAATTTAAATTGTTTTTATAATATTAACCTTAAGGCCTCTTTAGACTAAAATAAATAGATTAACTACCACATTATTGACACAACCAAAAATTGTATAAGTTTCTTTTTTTGTTTTACATCAGGGTCAATTTGAACTTAAATATCCAGAATTTAATTAATTAAACATAGGGGAATAAATGAAAAAAATACTAAGTTTTATTCTAGGATCTATTTTTGCACTTAACCTATCAATTTCAGTAGCTAATTCAGCTGCAAATGAAGTTAGAGTTGCATACTTTCTAGAATGGCCAAGTCCAAACCTAGAGGACATGATGAAGAAAAATTACTCAAAAGCTTTAGGAGTTCCAGTTAAGTGGACGAGTTTCAATACTGGTGTGGAAATGACAGAAGCCATGCTAGCAGGAGATATTGATATTTCTTACTCTCAAGGTTTAGTGCCTTTTATCAATGCTGTAAAATCTAATGCACCTATCAAACTAATTGATATTGCAATGGAATATGGAATGGGTGGAACTACATGTGTTACATCTAATGCTTCTGGGATTACAAAAGCAAACGCTAGTGAATTAGAGGGTAAAAAAGTTGCAGTGCCTTTAGGTACTATGGCTGATTATGTTTTTACTGCAAGTATGGAAATTGTTGGTGCCGATCCTAGCAAAATGACTGTTATTGATATGGTTCCAGAAGATGGAGCTGCAGCTTTAGTAAGTGGTGATGTTGCAATGGCATGTTTATTTGGAGGTAATTCAATTGCAGCAGCTACAGAAGTTGGTTCTAGATTAATTTCAGTTGAGGAAGCAAGAGCTGGAGGTATTCTAGGTATAGATATTACTTCTGTAACTAATAAGTTTATGAATGAAAATCCAGGTATGGTAAGGACTTTTGTTGAAGTTACTCATGAAGCTAACGCAAGATATAATTCAGGTAAAAGCGATTTGAATTCTATGTCTAAAGCATCTGCGATGGAAGTATCAAAAATGAAAGGTACTTTAGATGGATTTAAATTCTTAACTCCTGAAGAAACTAAAAAATCTATGACGAGTGGTAATCTAAGTGGTTTCTTGGATGGAATGGGAACTCCAAAAGGAAACGTAGATACAAGTTTCTTACCTTTATAATTTTAAAGGTTTAAAACTTTTTAAATAGGCACTGATTTAATAATTAGTGCCTATTTTTTTATAAAATTTCTAATATAAAGAATTTATGAGTGATCTAGTTTCTCAAAATCTGAATATGATTTTTAAAACTCCAAAAGGAGAAACAGTTCATGCATTAAAAGATGTAAGTTTTACTTTAAAAAAAGGAGAGTTACTTACTGTTCTTGGTCCTTCTGGTTGCGGAAAAACAACTTTACTAAACATTACTGCTGGATTTTTAAGACCTACTTCAGGAAAAATTACATTAAATAATAATGAAATTGATGGACCTGGAGTTGAAAGAGGAATGGTATTTCAACAAGGTGCTTTGTTTGAATGGTTAACAGTAGCTGAAAATGTAAATTTCGGGCTTAGGATGAAAAAAGAAGATCCTGAAGTTACAGCTAATAGAGTTGAAGAATGGTTAGATATAGTTGGTTTAAAAGGATTTGGTAACACTCCTACTTATCAGTTATCAGGTGGTATGCAGCAACGAGTTGCTCTAGCAAGATGTCTAATCAATGATCCTGACTTAATTTTAATGGATGAGCCATTAGGGGCTTTAGATGCATTAACTAGAGAAAAAATGCAGTCTTTAGTTTTAAAAATTTGGAAAGAAACTGGAAAAACTATTATTTTAATTACTCACTCGGTGGAGGAAGCTCTCTTACTTGGTGAAAGATTATATGTAATGGCACCAAGACCAGGAAGAATACATAAAGAATATAATCTTCCTTTTGCAGAAATGGGTCTTACACAAGATTTAAGAGAAATTAAAAAAAATAAAGAATTTTCATCTACTAGAGAAGAAATTTTATCCATGATCTGGAACATGGAAGAAGAAATAATGGGGAAAGAAAATTAATGTTAACCCAATTTGTAACAATACTAATTATAGTATCTATTATTGGATGCATTCTTTATGGAAGAAGATTAATTAAAACTGAAAAAGTTGATGCTGTATTTGGTAATCCTGAAAGATCTAAAGGTGGAACGCACTGGGTAATTGTTGGCAGTAGTGTAATATTAATGCTGTGGCTTTATTATTCATGGGATATAGCAAGAGGTTTTTATCCAAAATCTGCAAACGAACTGTGTCAAGTTGCTAAAATAAATGAATCATTATTAGGTTTAAAATATCAATTTCCTATTGAAGAGAGAGAGTTCAAAAGTACATCTATTATAAAAACTGAAAATAAAAATCTTATAAAGATTGCAAATGAAATAAAAGGATCTATAGATCTAAATGATCAACAAAAAACAATCCTTGTAAGTTACATAGATAGAACCTCTACATTAATTCCTTTCTTAACTAGCGAGGAGTTAATAGAAATAGATACCAAAATAAAAATTCAAGAAATGACTGAGCAAATAAAACAGCTCAGTATTAATTTTCAAAAGAAAAATTATCCTTTCGAAACAGAAGCTCAAAAAATTGAAAGACAAAAACTTATTGATGAACAAGGTGGTTGGGGAATTGTCACGATAGATTCTGGAAGTGGATCAATAGAAAACACTATTGAGATACCAACTGCTCCTCAGACTAAAAAAGGGTTAAAATTTCATGCAGCGGCAAAAGAACTAAGTTTTATAAATGACAAGTTTTTTAAATTAAGAAATCACAATCCATTATTCAAAAGTGCAATAAAACAATTAAAAGATGATATTAAAGCTTATAGAAAAAGTTTAGATGATAGTGGTGAGATAGCATCTGACTATGCAAAAAATATCGTTAAAATTGCAAGAAGAATAGAATTTGCAAGTATTTATCCTCCTAATGCTTTAAATGAAATGCAAGAAGCTATTTTAGAGTTTGATGAATTGCAAAACAAAGAACAAGGTGGATTAAGATTAATTGATATCCTTTTGTTTCCTTCAGGAACAATTGTAGCAAGTGGAGCAACTTGTTCTGAACAAGGTTCAGGTAGATGGCTGCCTAAACCATCTGATACATTTAATAAATTTGTGGAACTATCAAAACCAAGTGTTGGATACAAAAATGTTCCTCTTTTATGGATTGAAATGGTTGATGTCAGTAAAATGATAGGCTTCATTTTACCAGATTGGATAGCTGATATATTGCCTGGTGAATATCCAGTTCATACAAAAGATGGAATTGTAAAAGAAAACTTTAAAAGTAATGTTTTAAAAGTTGCAACAGGTGACTTTAAATTACTGAAGGTTCCGGTTCCATTCGGACATATCTGGGACTCTTTTATGAGAGTGTTTTTAGGATTAGTGTTTGGAATTATTATTGGTGTTCCATTGGGATTATTTATGGGTTTAAACAGATTTGCCAAAGGTTTCTTTGATCCGTTAATTGAACTTTATAGACCAGTCCCTCCTCTTGCATGGGCACCTTTAATTATTTCTGTACTTGGAATTGATAACTCTGGAAAAGTATTTCTATTATTTATGGTTTCTTTATCTATTATGATTATTTCTGCAAGAGCTGGTGCATCAGGAACACAACTCTCAAAAATACATGCAGCTCACTCTTTAGGGGCAACAAAAAAACAAATTTTAAGACATGTAATTTTCCCAAATTCACTTCCTGAAATTCTTACAGGAATTAGAGTAGCAGTTGGTATGTGTTGGGGAACACTTGTTGCTGCAGAGTTTTTAGCAGGTACAACAGGTATTGGTTTTGTTGAAAACGTTGCGAAAAAATACTTCCAGTGGGAGGTTATTTGGATAACGATAATTATTATGGGTCTATTAGGTCTTTTATTTGATATTACGTTAAGAAAAATTATCGATAAAACAATCCCTTGGCGTGGAAAAGGTTAATCAAACCAAGTTTCAAATTTTTTATAATTGTTTTGAATATAATAAGGAAGAAACTTTTTATCTATAACCTGTAAGCTAGTAGAATTAAACCTCTCTTCAGAATCTTTTTTAGCGTTATGATCATAATCTATAGATCTATTTTGGACATTTTCTTTAATTCTTTTAATAGAATGTCCTTTTTCCTCATATTCTGAATGATTTTCGTCATTTAAAAACTTTCTTTCAAGCTCCTCTATAGTTTTTAAATTTGAAAAATGCCATCCACCATTTTCTACTATATTCACATTTTGATGCTTAACATCTGAAAAAAAAGTATCTAATCTGTAAAATGGGTACTTTCTATTTTTTGTTGCCCTAAGCAAATCTATTGTTTTTAAATCTTTGAATTTACATGCTTTAGACCCAAACCAAGGTACACTTGGCAAACATAAATTAAACTTATAATAAAATAACTGTTGATTAAAAATTACTATTTTTCTTTTATTTTCTTTAAAATTAAAATGCTCTAAATTTGGAATTTCATCATTATCGCTGTGAATAATATAATCATCAGGAGAATATTCATTTAATGATTTTGCTATATAATTTCTTTGCTCTTTAATTCTTAAAATACTATTTTGTCTTAATTCTATAGTTGTCAAATTTGGTCTTTTAATAATATCAACTGGTTCTTTGTTTACTATTAAATGAACTATTTTGCTTTCAAATTTAGGAAAATCTTTTTTGTTAAACTTTATTTCTTTTTCTTTTCCGCTGTGTGAAAATCTTGCCTCAGAAACAATAAATTTATCTATAAATGGATCAAGTATGTTAAACCTCAATTCCATCATGAGATGTTCTTCAAAAAAAGTTGTTGTGTCAATTATTTTCATATAACTTAAGTATTAATATCATAATTAAACTAATGAAGCATCAGCAATTAAAAAAGTTAATTATCAAAATATTTACCCATCATGGTCTTTCTAAAGAACATGCGGTAATATCAGCAGATGCATTAATAAATGCAGAATTAGTTGGTGCGTATGGACATGGTCTATCAAGACTTAAGATGTACTGTGATCGAATTTCAAAAAAAGTAATTAATCCAAAACCAAAAATAAAAATTAAAAAAATTTCCTCCTCTATTTCTCATATTGATGCAAATAATAGTATTGGTTTTGTTGCTGCTGATTTGGGAATTAAAATTGCAATAAAGCATGCACAGAAAACTGGAATAGGAATGGTGGCAGTTAAAAAAAGTGGTCACTATGGTTTATCAGGTTATTACGCAGAACAAGCAGTAAAGAAAAATTTAATTACAATGATCTACACAAATGCTCCACCTGCAGTTGCACCACATGGTGCATTAAAAACTTTATTTGGAACAAATCCAATTTGCTTTGGATCCCCTACTGGTTCTAAAATCCCATTTATTTTAGATACATCAATCTCAATGATTAATAGAGGAAAAATTAGAGTTGCTGCGAGAAACAATCAATCAATTCCTGCGGGAGTTGCTTTAGATAAGTTTGGTAAACCAACTACAGATGCAAAAAAAGCTTTAGCGGGTGTTCAATTGCCAATTGCAGGTTTTAGAGGTTCAGGATTAGCATGGATGGTGGATATTTTAAGTGGAGTTTTAACAGGAGGAAATCACGCAGGAAAAGTTAAAGATCCATTTGATGATTTTTCAGGTCCACAAAATATAGGACATTTATTTATAACTTTTAAAGCAAATTTATTTCAAAAAAATTATAAACAACGAATTAAAGATAATATTAAAGCCATAAAAAAACTTCCTAAGATAAAAGGTGTTAAAGAAATAATGTATCCAGGACAAAACAAATTTAACCGGTATAAAAATAACTCAAAAAAAGAAATTTCTATACCGGATATAATAAAGAAAGATTTGGAAAACTTAATAAGTTAACATTGTTAGAGCACCCAAAGAAACGATAACAGATGATAAAATTATTGTTCGTTTAACTTTTTCCTTCTTCTTTTCTTCTAGAAGTCTTTGCTTTAGAACATCCACGTTAACCCTTTTTGGAGTTTCAACATATTGAGAGGGGGTCTCTACAATTTCGGATGTTCTATGTAAGCTTTCTGTACTCATATTTATTTTTATAATGTCTATTTTAATCATTAATAATTCATATTTTACATATTAGGGTTGTCCATAATGGGTTGACTCTAATTTCACTCTTGTTCATATTGGGTTTTTTAATAAAATTATGAACACTTTACCGAGTATATCCGCACATATTGATGAGAAGATAATCAATAAGGTAATCCAAGATAATTTTGCCACACTAGCACCCTCTTTCTTTACTTTAACGAGTAACTGGTTTGTCAGAGCCTACAGTCATTACAAAGACATAGATAAGTTCGTAATCATTATATATTTGATACATCAAGATCTTATATATTTCAGGCAAAATGGCGTAAAAATTGACTATGATACATTTTACAAGGATAAATCAATCGAGATTAAAAAAATTAATATCTCAGACATTTCAAAAGATCTAAGGGTACCAAAAGAGAGTATCAGAAGAAAGGTTTTAGAACTTGAGAATGAAGGAACAATTAAAAGAATTGGTAAGAAAATATTTATTGTCAGAGATACGCTGTTCCACACTAAAGCAACTAACACGTTGACAGAAATTGCAACTATATTGCATGAGTTTAATAAAATTTTAAAAAAAGAAAAATTAGCGACTGAAATTTATTCAGTTAATGAAATAATTTCTTCAATGAAAGAAAATTTCTCTTACTGTTGGTATCAATTTAATAAATTCTGGTTTATTTATTTAGATAGATGGAGAGCTGAGCTTAAAGATTTAGAATTTTTAGCTATTGGAATGGTGGTAATAATTAATGCAGTCAAGAATAAAGAATTTTTTCCAAAAGAAAATATTCGTTCATATCATAAAGCACTTATGGGCTCTGATGCAAGAGGTGTAAATGCTATGTCAATTTCTGAGATAACAGGTATTCCAAGACCTACAGTTGTTAGAAAACTTAAATATTTAATTAATAAAAAATATCTTCATATAAATGAAAAAAAATTAATTACATTTAATGCTAAAGATAGTGCTTTTATAACAACTAAGGGAATGGTTAATAAAAATATGATTAGCTTAAGTAATTTTATCTATAAAATCTTTAATCAAATAAGAATAATCAATACTTAATTAGATTTTCTTAAAATAAAAATAAAAATAAAACCAGTTATATACATGATTAGAGCATAAGCGGCAGTTGGTATTGCGTATAATATATCAGTTCCAAAAATTTGTGTAGAAACGAATATAGCTAAAGTACCGTTTTGTAATCCACATTCTAAGGCAATACACCTCATTTGTTTAATTCCTGAAGTAAAAGCTTTCGCGATGTAGTAAGCAATAACCATCATCGATACATTTAATATTAAAGTAATTAAACCAGCTTGCATTATAAAGCTAATTATATTTTCTTTTTCTTCGTAAAACGCTGCGAAGAAGAAAATTACAAATAACACAATGTTAAGTTTGTTAAATATTCCAACTTTAGAAGCGATAAAATTTTCAGCCAATTTTCTAATAATCATTCCTAAAATTACAGGTACCGTTACAACAAAAAACATTTTTAGCGCTATTCCTGTCATTGAAATATTTTGTGAAATTTCTGTTATTCCAAGGAAATCTGCAGATGTGAAAATTATCAACGGAACTGTAATTATGCTTAATAAACTAATTACTGCTGTTAAAGATATTGATAATGCAACATCTCCATCAGCAAATTTTGTCATAATATTAGATGTAACTCCACCTGGAGCTGCAGCTATGATCATAACCCCTATTGCTATTTCTGGTGGTGCTCTAAAAATTAAAATTAATATGTATGCTACAATTGGAAGAATTATTAATTGAGAAATAAAACCAACAATAAAATCTTTTGGTGTTTTTAATACTCTGCCAAAATCTTCTAGTTTTAATCCTAGACCTAAGCCTAACATTATCAAAGCCAAAATAATTGGCGCTATCTTAGTTACAATTTCCAAAGTCTCCCCCTCAAACCCAACTATATAAACTTGTTAAATTTATATAAAGAATTTTTTTTTATATACATGTTCAGTTTTTTCACTTATTTGTAGAAAAAATGCTTTCAAACAAAGAAATTGTCTGTCCAAACAACTTATTAGATTTAGCTCATAAAAAAAAAGGAGTTAAAGTTGCAGTTGTAAACGCTGGAAAACCTTTGCCTATGTTGTCAGTGCAAGATGCGGTTAATGAAAATTTAATTGAGCCAATATTTATAGGTCATGAAGTAGAAATTCAAAAATGTGCTGAAGATATAAAATGGGATATTTCTAAATATGAACTTATTCATGAACCTGTGGAAAATGATACAGCTAAAATTGCTGCTAAATTGGCAAGTGAAGGTAAAGTGCAAATAATAGTTAAAGGCCATATTCATACAGATGTTTTGATGAAAGAAGTGCTTAAACGCGAATATAATTTGTTGGGAAAAAAAAGATTAAGTCATATCTGGCATATGACTATAGGTAAAGATGATAAGCCATTAATTATTACTGATGGAGCATTAAATGTATTACCAAATATTAAAACGAAAATGCATATTCTTAAGAATGTGGTTAATTTTTCAAATAGAATAGGAATAGAAAGACCAAAAGTATCTGTATTATCTGCTACAGAAGAGGTGTTAGAAAGTGTACCTAGCTCCATTGAGGCTGCAGAAATAACCAAATTAGCTAAAGAAGAAAATTTAAGTGCTGACGTTTTTGGTCCTTTAGCATTTGATAATAGTATTTCAAAAAAATCGGCTGCAATTAAAGGGATTAAAAATTTAGTTGCAGGTGAGGCAGATGTATTATTAGTGCCAAGTGTTGAAACTGGAAATGCTTTGGTAAAAATGCTTATCTATTTTAGTGGAGCATGTGCCGCAGGAGTTGTGGTCGGTGGAAAAGTGCCAGTCGTTATAACAAGTAGATCTGATGAAGCTCAGGCACGATTAGCTTCTATTGCTGCAGCAGTTGTCGCTTTAGACTAAATGATACGTTGAATTTCAAAAGAAATTCATTTAAATAAATTAAAATTTTAAAGGAGAGAAATGGCAATTACATACTTAAAAAAATCACCAAAAACGTCATCAACTGATGATACGAAAACAAGGGAAATAGTAGAAAATATTCTAAAAGATATTGAAACTAGTAAAGAAGAAGGTTGTAAGGAGCTTTCAAAAAAATTTGATAAATATGAAGGTGATGTAATTGTTTCAAAAGAAAAAATTGAAGAAATAAAAAAAAATTTAGATCAAAAAACTAAAGATGATATTCAGTTTTCACATGAAAGAGTTAGAAAATTTGCTGAAGCACAATTAAAAAATTATGGCCAAGACTTTGAAGTTGAATTATCTGATGGTTTATTTGCTGGACAAAAACTTATTCCAGTAAATACAGCAGGTTGTTACGTACCAGCAGGGAGATATGCTCATATAGCTTCAGCTGTAATGAGCGTGACAACAGCAAAAGTTGCTGGTGTAAAAAATATTTTAGTTTGTAGTTCACCTAAACCTGGTGTTGGAGTACATCCATCAATTGTTTATACGGCTGACTTATGTGGTGCTGATGTAATAATGAATTTAGGTGGTGTACAAGCAATTGCAGCAATGACTAATGGTTTGTTTGGAAATGCACCTGCAGATATTTTAGTTGGGCCTGGAAACCAATTTGTTGCAGAAGCAAAAAGAATTTTATTTGGAAAAGTTGGTATAGATTTATTTGCTGGTCCAACAGAAATTGCAGTCATTGCAGACGAGACAGCAGATCCAGAAATGGTTGCTTATGATTTGGTTGGGCAAGCAGAACACGGTTACAATTCACCAGCTTGGCTATTTACTAAAAGCAAAAAAGTTGCAGAGTATGTAATACAAAGAGTTCCAGAATTAATTGCAGATTTACCAGATCTTCCAAGGGAAAATTCAGGTGCTGCTTGGAGAGATTATGGTGAAGTTATTCTTTGTGATACTGATGAAGAGATCGCTAAAGTTAGTGATGAATACGCTCCAGAACATTTAGAGGTTCAAACAAAAAATTTACAATGGTACCACGACAGATTAAAAAATTATGGCTCTTTATTTATTGGTGAAGAAACAACAGTTGCATACGGAGACAAATGTTCAGGAACAAATCATATTCTACCAACAAAGGGTGCTGGTAGATATACGGGAGGTTTGTTTGTTGGTAAATTTATTAAAACATTAAGTTTCCAAAGAATGAGTAAAGCAGCTACTAAAGAAGTTGGTGCAGCTTGTGCAAGAATCTCTAGATACGAAGGAATGGAAGCACATGCAAGAACTGGTGATGTAAGATTGAGAAAATACGGATTTTCAAACTAATTAATAATTTTTATTTATAAAGCTTTTGTAAAAACTTATAGCTATAAAGTAAAAATTACTAATTACCCAAACAAACATAAATGATAATTCATAGATCGGTTTGATTTTAGTTTGCATTAAAATAATGAGAATTGCTGACGTAGTAAACCAAACAATTGTAAAAAATATTGAAAAATTTTTCAATTTTTTAACTCTTAAAGGGTGAATACATTTTAAAGGTGAAAATTTAAGTATTAATAATAAGACCAATATAATTAGATTTGTAATTTGGTTGGTTCCAAATAAATAAAAATAAAGAACAACTATATTCCAAATTGCTGGAAATCCATTATAATAATGATCATTAGTCATAACGTTCAAATTTACATAAGAATAAATAGAAACAAGAATCAAAATTGAGGGAATAAGTATTAGAAAGTTATCTGGTACTAATCTAAACCAATAAATAATGAATGCTGGTACTATTACATAATTAAAAAAATCAATAATACTATCTAGCATCTTTCCATCAATATTTGGAAAGTTTTTTTTTACATTAAACTTTCTAGCAAGTGTTCCATCAATACTATCTATCAAGAATGCTAAACCCAACCAAAGAAAAGTGGTTGACTGACTATTATTTATCACTGAAATTAAAGCAAAAAAACCAGCCAATGCCCCAAAGCCAGTTAAGAAGTGAGTGAATAAGGCTATAATTTTTTCATAATTAAAAAAAGAGAATGTTTTAAAATTATTTTCATTACTCATTTATAATTTTTTTTTTATTATAATTTGAAAATTTATGATCTTTGTTTTGATTATTGATTTTTCTTCCATCTAAAATTGAAGCGAAACTATGATTAACATCTCTATGACCAGCCTCATCATCTCTTATAGCTTTTACAACATCTTTTAGTGTTGAGTGAAGTGGTAAGTTCCAGTAGTTGATAGCAATTTCAGGAGCTGCTTGATCTTGTATTTTTCCATTTTCTAACTCCTTAAGATATTCTGTATAACTAATGACTGCCTCTTCTTCGAAATATCCCACAATCCTATGTGCAGTTCTTTGGGAGATAATAAAAATTATCATATACATAATTATAAAAATAAATTGTGCTATCATTATAATTAATCTCTCTAAAAGTGTTGGTTTGGCAATTTCAATAAAAGTCATAAGATGCATTCTCTCGTTTGCTGCCTCGTCTAAAAGTATTTTAATCCAACCTTTGTCATCTTCCATTTTTCTTAAAGATTTTAAGTGTAAAAGCATTCCTGCTACCATTCCTGGAACTGCCGCTACCGTTTCAAGCACTACTGCTCTATGACCATATCTTTTTTTAAAAAAAGTATCTGCCAAAAACCTTAAAAATTTTGTAAATAAATAAGCAACTTTGTCACTTAAGTTTTTAGGCTTAAAATGTTTGTTGAGATCAATCATATAAGGTTAGATAACCCTTATTTTAGAAATTACTATGCGCTAAAGTAGTATGTTAAAAAGCTTTATTTTACTTACTGAGATTTGATTCTTTTACCATTTTCATCAAATACAAAAATATTTTTTGAATTAAAGCCAATTGTATTTCCTATCATGTTTTGACTAGAAATTTTCGCACTTATGTCATGATTATCTATTTTAATGTAGGCAATTTTTTCATTACCTAAATTTTCTATTAAATCAATTTTTGGTTCAAATTTATATTCACTATCTGTGGAAACACTAAAATGTTCAGGTCTTACACCTAAATAATAATTATTTCTAGAAAAATTAATTCCCTCAATAGTAACTTTATTACCTAAAAAATTTATTTGATTATCTGAAATAATATTATCACTATTAATTTTGAGAATATTCATTTTTGGAGAACCAATAAACTGTGCAACAAATACATTGGCTGGGTCATTATAAATTTCATCAGGATTTCCCACTTGTTCAATATTTCCATGATTTAAAATCACTATCCTGTCGGCCAAAGTCATAGCCTCAACTTGATCATGAGTAACGTAAATCATATTAGTTTTAATTTGCTTATGGAGTTTTGAAATTTCTACTCTCATTTCTGACCTTAAAGCAGCATCAAGGTTGGACAAAGGTTCATCAAATAAAAAAATTTTTGGATTTCTGGTAATTGCTCTTCCTATTGCAACCCTTTGTCTTTGACCTCCAGATAATTGTTTGGGTTTTCTCTCAAGTAATTCCTCAATCTTCAGAATTTTTGCTGCCTGCATTACCTTTGTTTCAATTTCTTCTTTACTTTTTTTTTCAATTTTTAATCCAAAAGACATGTTTTCATAAACATTCATATGAGGGTAAAGAGCATAAGTTTGAAATACCATAGCTGTTTGTCTTTTTGAAGGATGTAATTCATTTATTATTTGATCATTAATATGAATTTCTCCTTCATCAATTTTTTCAAGTCCAGCAATCATTCTTAGCAAAGTTGATTTTCCACATCCTGAAGGTCCAACCAAAACTAAAAATTCGTTATCTTTACCTGATAAATTAAAGTCAGTTATTATTTTATTAGATCCAAAAGATTTATGAATGTTGTTAAATTTTATATTAGCCATTATTTTTTATCCCTTTTATATATTCAGCTATCTGATAAGAAAATGCAATAGCTGGGCCAATTGTAATTCCACCTCCAGGATAAAAACCTCTCATCATTGAAGTCATATCATTTCCAGCAGCAAACAAACCTTCTATAGGTGAGCCATTTGAATTGAAAACTCTACAATTTTCGTCTGTTTTTAAACCAGTAGCTGTTCCTAAAGTTGCTGCTTCAATTTTAAGTGAATAAAAAGGAGCCTTACTTATTGGTCCCAAATTCGGATTTTTTGCATTTTTTTTATCTCCAAGTTTATGATTAAATGAACTATAACCTCTGTTAAACTCTAAATCCTTACCAGTTTTTGAATATTCATTATTATTTTTTATTGTTTTTAATAAATTTTCTTTGTTAACATTTATTTTTTCAGCTAATTCTTCAATAGTTTTTGCTCTTACAATATAATTCATATCAACATATTTTTTAACATTCATAGTCCACGGCCAAGGCAACAAATAACCCAAACCTCTTTTTTTAACAAAAGCGCTATCACAAATAAAATGAAAATTATTTTTCTTTGAACTGTCGTTAAACATTGCAAACACTATATCGTGATAAGAATTTGACTCATTTACAAATCTTTTTCCTTCATCGTTAACTGCTATAATTCCTGGCCTTCCTCTATCAAACCACCCATATGGTACCACCAATTTTTCATCTTTATTTTTCATTAAAGAAATTGGCGTCCAATATCCTGGACTAGCTACTTCATTATCAATTTGAGCACCGATATTTTTTGCAACACTTATACCATCGCCAGTATTTGAAGTATCAACTAATGTTTCTGAGTGCTCAAAACCTTTACAAATTTCATCACGGAGCTGTTTGTTATTAGCAAAACCACCCGTTGCTAATATTACACCATATTTACTCTCTACTACTATATCTTTTCCATCTTTACTAATTATTGCTCCTGATACTTTATTATTATTAAATATTAACTTTTTGATTGGTGAATTTTTCCATAATTCTACATTATTTTTTTTTAAACTAAATACACATCTTGCAACTAAAGCGTTGCCGTTTCCTAACTCAGTTCCTCTTGGATATTTAATTCTATCAATTGAATATCTAAAAATTCTTCTAATAATATGACCTAACTTTTTAAAAGAAGAAAATGGATTCAAGAAAGTAGCAACTTCACTTGTAGAAACCATCATCCCACCTAAAACTAACATTCTTGGTATTGGCCATCTAATGTTCAAAAATTCTTTACCTAATAATTTTGCGTCAAATGGTAATGGAGATAATGATCTTCCTGTTTTCACACCCCCTGCCTCATTAGAATGATAATCTGGAGTATCATATAAGGAAAATTTTACATCAGTATCTTTATCTAACTCTTCAATAGCAATTGGACCTTTTTTCAAAAAAATGTCTACAAACTCCTCTTTGTAAAAATTACCCAACTCATTTTTTAAATATTTCTTTGCATTTTCATAATTATCATCTATTCCAGCCTTTTTTGCATGATGTGTATTTGGTATCCAAATCATTCCTTGTGACCAAGCTGTAGTGCCCCCATAAAAATTATTTTTTTCACAAATTAAAGTATCAAATCCTCTTTTTGATAAAAACAACCCTGAAGAGAGACCACCTATTCCAGATCCAACTACTAATACATCTACAATTTTTTTTGTCATAACAAATTTAAAAAATCTATTATTTGTCAATGTCTATATATATATCGAATAAATCGATTACTATATCGTCTTTAATCGTTTGACTAACTAATAAAGAATTTTTAAGTTTTGCTTATATAACAATTGGGGGAAAAATGAAAAAAATAAAAATATTTTTTTCGGCATTATTGTTTTCGATGATATCGACTTTTGCTTTGGCAGATTTTGATTGGAAAAAATATGCTGGAGAAAAAATTGTATTTGCATATGACATTCATCCTTATGTAGATGCACTTGTAGAAAAATTACCTGAGTTTGAAGCGTTAACAGGAATTAAAGTTGATGCTCAAATATTTCCGGATGACGTTTATTGGAATAAATTAAATCTTGAAATAACCACCGACTCGGGAGCTTGGGATGTAGCTGGAACAGGAGTTCAGCCTACATGGGATACATCTGTTGGAAATCACAATGTTGATTTAAGTAAATTTTTAAATGATCCGTCAATGACAAATCCTGACTATGACTACAATGATATATATCCATCTTTAAGATCAGCTATGACTTGGGACGTTAAAGGAGAAGAAGTAGTAGGAAATGGTAAAGGAGTATGGGGCTTACCTCATTCATTTGAAAATATGAATCTAATGTACAGAAATGATATTTTAGGGAAACACAATATTAAACCCCCTAAAACTTTACCTGAGTTAACAGCGACTTGTAAAAAATTAAAACAAGTAGAGCCAGGAATTACTCCAATGGCTTTAAGAGGTGTTAATTTCTGGAGCAGTGTACATACAGCACCAGCATCAATTGCTAAAAGTTATGGAGTTGTAGACTATGTAATGAAGGACGGAAAAATTGCTGATACAGGTTTAGATTCTAAAGCTTCAATTAAATTCCATAAAGATTATGTTGCTATGGTCAAAGAATGTGCAGCAAAATCTTGGCCTAATGATAACTGGTATCAAGTAGTAGATGCATTAACTTCTGGTAATGCTGCAATGGCAGTAGATGCTAACATGTTTGGTTTTTGGAACAACATTAAAGATCCTGATGGAAAAAATCCGTCTGGTAAAATATCATTTGCTCCTCCACCAACAGCACCAGGGGCAAAAAACTTTGAGTCTAATATTTGGATTTGGTGTATAACGATGCCTTCTGCTTCTAAGAAACAAGGTCCAGCTTGGTACTTTATGCAATGGGCAACTTCTAAGAAGATGGTTTTAGATGGAGCCATGATGGGTAAGATGGTTAATCCTATTAGAAAATCAACATGGGATAGTGCGGATTGGAAAAAATATGCTAACCAGCCTGAATTCAATAATTACTATGATACATTCATGGAAGTTCAGGATAGAGCAGAACTATTTTTCACTCCAAGATATGGATTTGGAGAAGCAATGAATGCTTGGTCAGTTGCTATGCAAGAAATGGTCAATGGCAGACCTGTTGAGGAAACATTGAAAGAACTTGCTGGAAGCATCAGAGCGGGAATTTAATAAATTTATATCTTCCTTAGTTAGCTATGAGGGCGTTGACATACGCCCTCAAGCTTATATTTTTAAATAAAATATGATTAAACAATCAGAAGAAAATTCTTTAAAAAATTTTTTAATACTACCTAGTGTATTAGTACTATTATGTTTTTTGTTTGTTTTTTTTTATGGTGTTTATCTTTCTTTTACAGATTTAAAGCTTGGAAAACCAACGGTTAATTTTGCAGGCTTAAAGAATTATATTTATCTGTGGAAAAATCCTTTATTTTGGAAATCGACAAAATTGACAGTCTACTTTACTTTAGTAGCAGTAATTGTTCAGGCATTTATAGGTATTTTGCTCGCAAAATTATTCTCAACAAAAGTTTTTTTTGCAAAAATATTTAGACCTATAATTTTACTACCACTTGTGCTTCCACCTATGAGTGTGGCTCTTATGTGGACAACTATGATGAATCCTGAAAGAGGTGTTTTAAATTATTTTTTAAGTTTAATTGGCATTGAGCCTTTTATGTGGATTTCAGAATATTCAACCGCAATGCTTTCAGTTATTTTTATAGATGTTTGGACATACACTCCTTTTTTTACTTTAATTATCTATGCAGGTTTGCTTGGAGTTAATCAAGAAATGAAGGAAGCTGCCCAAGAAGCTGGTGCAGGTGCATGGATAACATTCTGGAAAATAGAATTACCTTTTATGATGCCATATGTACTGATAGCTGCTGTTTTTAGAGTAATTGAGTCTTTTAATCAATTTGATATTTTTATAGGTACAACAGGTGGTGGGCCTGCAAAAGCAACGACAGTCTATTCTATATATGCTTACATACAATCATTCCAAAATTTAAATTTTGGAAGAGGTACGGCGATTTTGTTTGTTAATTGGTGGCTTGTATTAATTGGAGCACTAATAACAATAAAATTATATCAGATGGCAAGAAAGAGAGTGAGTTAAATGAAATTTAATTTTAACTTAAAAAATTTATTTTTAAATTTATTGGTATTAGTTGCGGCTATAATAATTATATTTCCAATTTTTTGGATTTTCTTAATGTCTTTAAAATCATCAGCTCAGGTAATGGAATGGCCACCAGTTTTCATTTTTGAACCGACTTTAGACAATTATAAAGTATTATTTGATATTTCTGTTGCTGGATCTTCTAATTATGGAACTATAAGAATTAATTTTTTAGAACCTATATTAAATAGTGTAATTATATCGGGTGGTGCTGTACTAGTTTCGTTAATAATTGGTATACCAGCGGGGTATATTTTAGCTAGATCAAACTTCAAATTTAAAGAAGATATTGGTTTTTTTATTTTAGGATTTAGATTTGCTCCTTTAATACTTGTTATCATTCCAATGTTTTATTTTTTTACAAAATTAGGAATTAAGGATACTTATTTTGGGATGGTTTGGGTATATCAAGTCATAACTTTACCAATGATAATTTGGCTTACAAGAGTATATGTTGAAGATATTCCTATAGAATTAGAAGAAGCTGCTTTTGTTGATGGTGCAAGTGTTTTACATGTGATCTATAAAATAATTTTACCCTTATTACGACCTGGTTTAGTTGGAGCAAGTTTATTAGTTTTTTTATTAGCTTGGCATAATTTTGCTTTGGGTTTATTACTTGCAAGCAAAAAGGCTCCTGTCACAGTTGCACTTTTAAAATTATTAAATCCAGGAATAAATTTTTATCCAGTAATGGCGTGTGGTCTGGTAATATCAATGATAGTTCCTATCCTACTTATATTTTTAGGACAGAAACATTTTGTAAAAGGTTTAACTTTTGGAGCTGTAAAATAATGAAAAAGGTTTTATTCTGTGGAACTACAAATTTAGACTATTTTATCTATAGTAAATTATTGCCTGTAGAAGGTGTCACAATTAAAGGTAACTTTGAGCAGAACGCAGGTGGTAAAGGGGCAAATCAAGCAGTGGCTTGTTCAAAACTTGGTAACAAACCTTTTTTTTATACTAGATTGTCAAATGACATGGCAGGAAGATACTTATATTCGTCTTTAGTTTCTGACGGTGTAAAAACAAAGGCTATTAAGATTGTCAAAAATAATAAGTCAGGTGTTGCGTTAATATTTGTTGATGAAAAGGCCAGAAATCTTATAGGGATTGCTCCAGGACTAAATGAAAAAATGCCCAAAACAGAAATCAGTAAAGCATTAAAACTGCTAAAAAAAAACGATATTGTGGTCTGTGAAATGGGTATACCCATAGATTCAATTAAAGAAATTCTTAGATTGTCGAAAAATAAACAATTAATTACAATTTTTAATCCAGCTCCAGTCACAGGTAAATTAAGTAAAAAAGATTTTAAAAAAGTTGATTACATCACTCCAAATGAGCATGAAGCATTTGAGCTAACTAATATAAAAATCAAAAATAAAAATAATGCAAAAAAAGCTGCAAAAAAATTAAAAAATTTTGGTTGTAAAAATGTAATAATAACTTTAGGCGAAAGTGGAGCTTATGCTTTAATTGATAATAATGAAATATATATAAATGCACCAAAGATAAAGGCAATCGATACTACTGGAGCTGGTGATGCTTTCAATGGTGCTTTAGCTTTTGGTTTAAGCAAAGGTTTATCTGGAAAAGACGCTTTAAAATTGTCAATTTTAGTTGGTTCTTTGAGCACTACAAAAAAAGGATGTCAACCAGCAATGCCCACGCTAAATGAATTAATAAGATCTAAACTAATTAAAAAAAATGAATTTTCAAAATTATTTTAAAAATAAAACTGTTTTGATAACCGGTTCTGGTAGAGGAATTGGTTTAGAAATTGCAAGAGAATATCTAAATCATGGAGCAAAAGTAATTGCATTAGATATTAATACAAAAAAATTATTAAATTTAAGAAAAAGGTATAAAAATAAAATTTTAATTGAAAAACTAGATCTAATAAATTTAAATGATTTAAAAAATTATTTAAAAAAACTTCCAAAAAATTTTAAAAATATAAATATTTTAGTTAATAATGCGGGCATGAAATCAGCAAAAAATTTAATTGAAACTGATATTAATAATTTAAACAATTTAATTAACTTTAATTCTATTAAAGTAATAGAAATATCAAGGATATTAATTAATTTTAGTCTTAAGAAAAACAAAGGTAAGATTATTAATATTGGGTCTTCGCTTTCTTCACATGGAGCGGTATTTAAAGCTCAAGGAGGTGGATCAGATTATTCAGTAACAAAATCGATGGTACATATAATAACTAAAATTATGGCATACGAGTGTGCTAAATTCAAAATTAATGTAAATGCCATAGCTCCAGGAATTATACAAACACCTATGCATGCAAGGCCAATGCGTGAAACAGAAAAAAAACATTTAGCCAAAATACCTTTAAACAGAATTGGACTTCCTAAGGATATTTCTGGAACTGCTTTATTTCTTGGGTCTAATTATTCCTCTTATGTAACTGGTCAAATAATCCACATAAATGGTGGAATGTTAATGATTGGATAGATGAGAAAAATTAATTGGAAAAAAATTAAAGGATTTATATTTGATTTAGATGGAGTAGTTTATAGAGGAAGTAAACCTATTAAATCTGCTGTAAAAAAAATAAATGAACTTTTAAAAAATAATTACAAAGTTGCTTTTTTAACAAATAATTCAACAAAATCTCAAAAAGAGTTTGCTAAAAAAATTATTAAATGTGGAATAGATATAAATTCAAAGTTTATAATCACCACTAGCGTGGCAACTGCAAATTTTGTTTCAAAAAAATATAAAAAAGGCACCAATATTTATGTAGTTGGATCTAAAGCTTTAAAAAATGAAATTAAAATTAAAAAATTCAAAATATCTAAAAAAAATGTCAAAGCAGTAGTTGCAGGTTTAGACACAAATATAAACTATAAAAAAATAACAGAAGCTAGCAATATTTTAAGAAGTGGAAAATTGTTAGTCGCTACAAATCTAGATAAAATTTTACCAAATGAAAAAGGGTTCCAACCTGGAGCAGGTAGTATAATTCAATCGATTATTGATGCAACAGGACCTAAAATAAAAAAAATATTTGTTGGAAAGCCGAATACATATTTAATTAAAGAAGCATTAAAAGTAATGAAACTCAAAAAAGAAAACGTTGTTCTTGTTGGAGATCAGCTTGAAACTGATATTTTGGCAGCAAAAAATTTTAAGATGAAATCTATACTTGTTGAAACTGGTGTTCCAAATACATCTAAAAAAATTAAAGCTACATTAAAATTAAAAAATCTTAGAAATTTATTAATTAAATAAAATGCAAAAAATATTATTTATATCAACTTTAGACTCAAAATTAGATGAAAGTAAATATATTATAAAAAAGTTAAATTCAAACAAAAATAAACTTATAATTTTTGATGTTGGCATAAAAAAAACATCTTCAATAAAAAGTAATATAAATCGTAATAAACTAATTGATTACTCAGGTTTAAAGAAAAATAAAATTGAAAAATTAAAAGAACCATCAAAAATTTTAAATATATTTGCTATCGGTGCAAAAAAGATAATTAATGAGTTATTTAAAAAAAATAAATTTGATATTATTTGTTCTATTGGTGGAGGAAAAGGAACTGCATTATTTTCAAGTATTATTGAAGATTTACCATTATCTGTTCCAAAATTTATTATTACAAGCGCAAGACCAGCTATGATTTCTAAAATTTGTGAAAAACAAAATATAATTGTTTTTCCTACTCCAATTGATTTTTTTGGATTAAATTCTTTTAATAAAAAAACTTTAGATATTTATACAAGTTCAATTTTAAGTATTAAGAAATCAAAAAAATTATCCAGTTACAAAAAAAAAATTATAGGTATAACTTCATTTGGTGTTACTACTATCGCAGTCAATTTATGTGTAAAATTATTGAAAAATAAGAATTATGATTCAGTTGTTCTACCAGCAAATGGTGCTGGTGGTAGATTTTTTGAAAAACTAATTAATGAGAAATATTTTGATGGGGTAATAGATCTTACAACTTCTGAAATAGCTGACGAGGTTGTTGGTGGTACTGCGAGTGCTGGAAAACATCGACTTACATCAGCAATTAAAATGAAAATCCCTCAGATTGTTTCTACTGGAGCAATTGATATGGTAAATTTCTCCTCATTAAATTCTATTCCAAAAAAATTTTTAAAGAGAAATCTTTATCAACATACTAAATTCACAACTCTAATGAGAACTAATGTTTATGAAAATATTAAGATTGCAAAAATTATGGCAAAAAGATTGTTAAATAAAAATTCTAAATGTGCTGTAATTTATCCAGAAAAAGGATTTTCAGACTATGATAAAAAAAATAAATTTTTTTATGGTCCAAAAGAAAATAAAAGCTGGTTAAAAACATTCAAAAAATATAAATTTAAAAATATACAATTAATAACAAGCAACAATCATATTAATGATGCTAAATTTTCAAATACAGTTGTTGATTGGATTCAAAATAATGTTTAAAAATATATAATGACTAAATTTACAAGAAAACAAATTTTAAAATCTCTTAACGATCAAATTAAAAATAAGAGAGCAATATTAGCTGCTGGCTCAAGTTGTGGGTTGGTAGCAAAATGTTCAAGTGAAGCAGGAGCTGATTTAATTGTAGTATACAGTACAGGTAAATCAAGGCTAATGGGATTACCAACTAGTAGAATTGGTGATTCAAATAAAGAAACTATAAAATTATGTTCAGAAATTCAAAATGTTACAAAAAAAACTCCTATAATTGGTGGTGTAGAAGCTTGGGATCCAACTAATTTAGATACTGAAAGATTGTTAGATAATTTTATGGAGGCAGGCTATTCGGGAATAATTAATTATCCAACCATTTCCACAATGGGAGAAAAGTGGAGAAATAGAAGAGAAAAAGTCGGTTTAGGATTTAATAAAGAAATAGAATTAATTGAAAAAGCAAATAAAAAAAATATTTTTTCTATGGCATACGTAGCTGAAGAAAAAGATGCAATTGAAATGGCAAAGGCTGGTGCAGACTGTATAGTTCCTCACGTTGGAGCTACAAAAGGAGGAATATCTGGTTTTTCAGGGGCATCAAAGCTTAGCGAAAGCATAAAAAAAATAAACTCAATTATTAAATCTTGTGAAAAATATAAAAAAAGTATTTTTTTAGCTCACGGTGGAGAAATAGCAGAACCTGAAGATACAGAAAAAGTATATGCAAATACACTTTGTAAAGGTTTTGTTGGGGCCTCAAGTATTGAAAGAATTCCAATAGAAAATGCGATTACCAATATAGTAAAAGAATTTAAAAGTAAAAAAACTTAAATTACTTCTTTACTAAAAATAATCATGTTAATCTAAAAAAGATAATGAGACTTTGGCATTTAAAAGTATTTAATGAAATAATGGCTTCCGGAACTATAAGCCAGGCTGCGAAAAATCTAAAAAGAACACAATCTTCTATTAGTGCAGCATTATCAAATTTAGAAAAAAGCATTGGATATCAATTATTCGTTAGAAAAAAAAGACGATTACATCCTGTTCCAGAAGCATATTTTCTTAAAGAAGAGGGTGAAAGAATACTTCAACAGGTAGCTTTTTTAGACCAAGCAGTAGGAAAAAAAAATGAAATAAGTTTAAAACCAATCAAGATTGCAAGTATGCCTCTGTTAGCAGAAATTCTAATTCCAAGTATAATTAGTAAGTTTAAAAAAAAATCCTCTAATTCAAACGTTTTAGTTAGTTCTCGTCATTCGCAAACTGTATATCAATTAATATCAACACAAACATTTGATATTGGAGTTGCAGAAATTCAAAATAAAAGGTCACTTGTTAATCAAAAAGAATACCATCTAGAATGTATATGTGTATTATTTTCAGGAGATCCTCTTTCAAAAAAAAAGATCATAACACCTAAAGATCTTAAAAATAAAAAATGTGCTACATATATGCCAAATCATTTTATTACTAAACAATTAATAAATATTTTCGAAAAAAATAAGTCTTCTTTTAATCCACAATATCAATTTCAAAATGCGGGGATAAGCTGTGTAAATGTAGTAGACAATCCTAATACTTATAGCGTTATCTCTCCTATAGATTTTTGGTTACTAAATAAGTTTAATTTAAATACTTCAAAATTAATTTTTCGAAGATTTTCTCCAGCTATACCTTACTCATTTGGGATATTAACACCATCACATCAACCTATGTCACAAATAGCAAAATCTTTTCTTAAATTCACAGAAATTGAAATTGATAAAATGTTAAAAGAAATCAAAAAGAAAGGTGCATTATTTGAAATCTAATAATTTGTTTATTTTTTAATTATTTTAAAAATATCAATTCCGATTTGACTTAAGATATGTATTAGGTCAATTGGGACCCAATTCTCTCTTATTTTACCTTCATCATGATGATAAAAATCCATAACTCTCATTGTTATATTTTTATTTGTTGCTTTATATCCAAGCCAATCATCAGATCCGTATATAGCTTGAATACTATGCCAGCCAGCTGTCATTGAAAATTTTCCATCTCCAAGCTCACAATAATGTCCTAATTTCCAATAATTTCTCTCCTTAAAAGTTTTTCTAAATGGAAGTTGATGATTATCAACAAATCCCTCAAGTGTTCTTGTAGTTCCAATGCCGCTAGGTCCATACCAAATCATTTTATCATGCCAGAATTCGCTTTGCGGATGATTTATTAGCTTTTCTTTTAATTCTTTATCTGATTTAGCCTCTAATTCTGGCTTTATATTTAAACTTCTTTGCATAGTTAAAGATTGATCTAAACTTTCTTCAGATACCTTCATATCTTTTTCAAAAAAATTAACACCATCACAATTAATTGGATTTAACCAAAAACCCTCAGACCCTCTAGATTTACGTATAGGATTAATTCCTGTTTGAAATATTAAGTCTAAAAGATCAATTAATATATGACTTTCAACAATTTTATTTTTTTTCAATTCATGAACTTCACAACATTTTAAATTAACCATTTTGTTATTTGGTTTGATCCCAAATAGAGGTTTTTTAAATGTTCCCGACAATATGGAAATTGAACCTACCTGGATTTTATCCCTGAAAGCTCCTCCTATAACAACTTGTTCCCTTCTCTCAATATCTGGAAGAGCTTCAAATAAAGGTGTCCAGAATTTATCTTTAAAATCTTGTAATCCTGAAAATTCATTAAGTGGATAAAAGCAATTAACTTTAATTTCTTTTGAAAATGATTTGTCTAAGTTTGCTTCTAATTTAGAAACACCACCTTTAATAATTGAATTTATATAACCTCTAACTAAAAGCTTATTATCAAAATTTTCTTGGGGGGTAATATTTAATTTTTTAAAACTCTCTTGCCCTTTAAGACCTGTATCAAATTTTTCTATTTGCATTTTTTATAATTAAGGTAAGCTTAGTATCATAAAACATAATTTAAAAAAGTATGAATAATAGATTTGCAAAATTTAATGAACTTGTACCAAGTACATTGCCTTTTGTTGAAGGCAGACTTGAGGGTCATAAAGAGAGAAAGAATTATTCAATAGTAGGTCCTGGTGTCGCAGAAGACAGTAGTCAATTTGTAAAGATAGCAATGCCACACAGTTTTAATCTAGGAGCTGTATCAGCAATGCCTAAAAATGGTTCTGGTTTGCATAGCCACACAACTGCAGAAGTTTTTATTATTTACTCTGGTAAATGGAGATTTTATTGGGGAGCAGAAGGTAAAGATGAAACAATATTAAGTGCTGGGGATATTATCTCTATGCCAACTAATATGTTTAGAGCATTTGAAAATGCGGGTGATGATGAAGGATTAATTTTTGTTGTTTTAGGTGGAGATGATCCTGGAATAATAACTTGGGTTCCAAGTGTCTTAGAAAAAGCAAAGAAAACAGGCATGGCACTTTTAAATGATAATTCATTAATTGATTTATCAATAAACGAAATACCAAAAGGAAAAAGTATTCTCGAACCAATTTCTAAAGATGAAATTAAAACATTTGATAATTACAAACTAGATCAGCTAGAAAAATTTATATGTAAATATAACGAAAATACAAAACAAGTTAATAAGATAAACGATAAAGTTAATTTAATTCAAATTCTTGGAAATAAATTTGAAAATAAAGAATACATTCCATTAATAAATCAAAATACTGGATTTAACCTTTCAATTTTAAAATCTAATAAGGGGCAAATCAATAATTTAAAATTTGAAAAACCAACAATATTATTTTCAAGAACTGGCAAGTGGGAGATTATGATTGATAATTTTGAATATATTTTAAATCCTAAAGATACAATTTCGATCCCAATTAATTCAAATGTTAGTATAAAGATAAATGAAAATAAGGATTGTTACTTAAATTGTGTAACACAAATCTAATGAAAGGGTTTGATCCAAAATATAAAAATTTTCCTGATTATATTCTTAAAATAACTAAACAAATTTGGGAAAATAAGGATGTTGAGTCTATCGCTCAATTTTATACTGACAATATTCCTGTCAGATCTCCATTTGGAATTACTATTGGAAACAAATCTGTAATTGATGCAACTTATGCAACCTTAAAAGAATTTCCTAACAGGCAGTTACTTGGTGAAGATGTAATTTGGAATGGAAATGATGATTTAGGGTATCACTCTTCTCACAGAATTCTAAGCAAAGGAACACATCTTGGAGATGGTTCATATGGAAAACCAACTAAGAAAGATATTTATTATAGAGTAATTGCTGATTGTGCGTGTAAAAATAATCAAGTCTATGATGAATGGATTGTCCGTGATCAAGGTGCAATGGTAAGACAAATAGGATTTACACCAAAAGAATTTGCACAAATGATTATTAATAAAGAAGGTGGTGCTGAAAAAGCACTTGAATTATTTAATTCAAGATCTGAGATGAAATCAGATTACAGACAAGGTGTTGTACCTAATTACTCTGCTGGAGAAAATTACTCAAAAATATTAAAAAATATCTTTAAAAATAACTATGATTTTTCTGATTATGCAAGAGGTGCAACTATCTATTGGCCTGGAAATAAAATTGGACATGGAAGAGAAGATATCGTCAAATTTTGGAATAATTTAAAAAATACTTTTAGCGATATAAAATTTTCTATAGAGCATATTGGCTATTTAGAAGAGTCAGATAAAAATCCCAAAGCATCAATACGATGGTTTTTAGAAGGTAATCATTCTAAAGACACTTTGGATTTTGAAGAAAAATCAAATAAAAATATTTTCATAATGGGTATAAACCATGCAGAAATAATTGATGGAAATGTTATAAGAGAATGGGTTTTGTTTGATGAGGTTGCAATTTGGAAACAAATGTTAATGAAATAAATTATGACCAAAATTAAAACAACACATGTAGGAAGTTTGCCTAGATCAAATGAATTATCTGAACTCTTATTCAAAAAAGATCAAAAAGAACAAATAGATTTTAATCAATTTGATAAAGTAGTTCAAAAAGATGTAAACAATATTGTTAAAAAGCAAATCGAAGTTGGAATTGATTATATTAGCGATGGTGAAATGTCTAAGATTAGTTACGCTACTTATGTTAAAGATAGAATTGATGGTTTTTCTGGAGAGAGTGAGAGAAAAGCACCGAAAGACTTGGATGACTTTCCCTCTTTTAAAGAAAGAATTGCAAGAACTGGTGGTACACCTACTTACACACGACCATGTTGTACTAGTGAATTAAAAATTAAAGATAAAACTTCCCTAACAAAAGATATTAATAATTTTAAGCAAGCATTAGAAAATAACAATCATAAAGATGGTTTCATGAACGCTGCTTCTCCTGGAGTTATTTCTGCTTTCTTGCCAAATAAATATTATAAAAATGATGATGAATATTTAGAAAATTTATCCAATCTTATGAAAGATGAATATGAAGAAATTACTGCAAACGGATTAAAACTTCAGTTAGATTGTCCAGATTTAGCTCTTGCTAGACATATGACTTTTAAAGATTTATCAGAAACAGAGTTTCTAATTAGAGCTGAAAAACAAATAGAATGTTTAAATAATGCCATCAATAATATCGACAGCTCAAGTATAAGACTACATATCTGTTGGGGAAATTATGAAGGACCTCATCTACACGATATTCCTTTAGAAAAAATAATGCCAATTGCATTAAAAGCTAATGTTCAGACTTATTTAATTGAGTCGTCTAATCCAAGACATTCACATGAGTGGCAAATTTTCGAAAATTTAAAAATTCCAAGTGATAAAATAATTGCACCAGGTGTAATAGACTCTACTACAAATTTTGTAGAACATCCCGAAGTTGTAAAGAATAGAATTTTAACCTTTTCTAAAGTAATTAATGCAGAGCAATTATTAGCTGGTACCGACTGTGGATTTAGCACCTTTGCTGGCTTTGGTAATGTAGATGAAAATATAGTTTATAAGAAACTAGAGTCATTAGTAGCTGGAGCTAAACTTGCGTCAAATGTGATTTAATTATCACTTTGAATCCTTCCTAGTAGTAGATATAGTTTTGAAACTTAAATTATAATTTAACAATAAAAATAGAGAGAAAAAATATGAGAAAAATACTAGTTACTTTATTGTTTCTTCTTTTTGGAACGTCTGCTTTTGCAGATTGTAACATTAAAAGTGGTTCAATAAATATTTTGGCTAATGATTTTCCTGCATTAAGAACTTTCGTTGAAACTTCTAAACAATGTAAAGGAAGTGCTGATTTTAAAGTGACTCACTCATCTGAGCATAATAAAATCGCAGTGCCAGCTTTAACTGCAAATCCATCTGAGTTTTCAGCAAGAATTGCAGCAAATAGTTCAATTGTTCCTTTGATGAACCAAGATTTGATAAGACCATTAGATGATCTTGTTAAAAAATATGGAAAAGGAATTCAAGATTCTCAATTAATTACAATTGATGGCAAAGTAATGGCTGTAGCATTTATGGCTAACACTCAACACTTGTATTACAGAGAAGATGTATTGAAAGATATGGGTATAGCTGTGCCAAAAACATACGAGGAAGTAGTTGCAGCGTCTGAAAAAATTAGAGCTTCAGGTAAAATGCAATATCCTTATGCGGCTGCTTACAAAGCTGGATGGAACTTAGCAGAGGAATTTGTAAACATGTTTATAGGTCATGGCGGTGAATTCTTTAAATCTGGGAGTGCAGAGCCTAATGTAAATAATGCTAAAGGTGTTGCTACTTTAAATATGCTAAAAAAATTATCTGAATTGAGCAATCCTGATTACTTAACTCATGATAGTGAAGCAATTAAAGTAGAATGGGAGTCTGGTAATGTTGCATTAATGACATTATGGGCATCTAGATCTGGAACTCTTCTTGATGATGAAGGTGATCCAAATATAACTAAAGCAACTAAATTAACTGGACCTGCTACTGTAGGCGGAGGAAATATTCCTGCTGCTACGTTATGGTGGGATGGTTTTACGCTTGCAAAAAATAGACCTGACGCAGATGCTGAAGCAACTTTTAGGGCTTTAGCGCATGCAGCATCAAATAAAAAGATGGTTGCTGACGCTGCTGATCAAGCTGTTTGGTTAGTAGAAGGATTTGTACCTGGACCAAAATCTATTGGTGTTATCGAAGCTGTAAAAATGGGAGCAAAACCATATCCAATGTTACCGCAAATGGGTTTAATGCATGGTGCATTAGGAAGTGAGATTGTTGAGTTTTTACAAGGAAAAGAGTCAGCTGAACAAGCATTGAAAGATGTCGAAGCTGCTTACATTAGTAAAGCCAAAGAACAAGGTTTTCTATAAAATCTAAAACTTATAAGTGGGGATTTACTCCCCACTTAATCAATATTTGAATGCCTAATAAAACTTTTTTCTGGTTTTTTTTACCTACGGGTTTAGCAATGATCCTGTTTATTGGGCTACCAATTATATCTACTGGAATTCAATCATTTTACGCACAACATGATCAAGTAGTAAAAGAAGTTAAAAAATGTGATCCTTTTGGATGTACTGTTTCAATTGTAGTTGATAACGAAGAAACCTCAAAAATTAGAGAAGCAAAGCCTCTTGGAAAATTTAATGGTTTTGGTACTTATACTGATCGAAACCATTTAGCAGTTGATGAAATAAAAAAATTTTGGAATGAAACTGAAAGTTTTGGTGCTTTTGTGGATCAGGTAACTAATCTGCCATTTTATAAAGCTCTAATATTTACTTTAACTTATTGTTTGTTTGTTACACCAAATGTACTCCTCTTAGGATTTATTATTGCATTAAGTTTAAATGCTGTTGCTAGAAAAATTAGAGGACCTTTAATCTTTGGTACAATTTTACCGATGATTGTTACACCGTTGGTTGGATCATTGGTATTATTTTGGATGATAGACTCTCAAGGAATAATTGGTGCAAATATACAAAATTTAATGGATGATCCATATTTATCACTTAAATCCTCAAAAACATTAACCTGGATAACAATTATTATTTATGGAATTTGGCATCACTCCCCTTTTGCCTTTGTGGTTTTTTATGCGGCTCTTCAAACAGTCCCCCAAGAACCAATTGAAGCTGCAATTATAGATGGAGCCTCAAGATTCCAAAGAATTAAACATATAGTTTTACCTCATATTTATCCTGTAGTCACATTTGTTGCTTTGATTTCTTTAATGGATAACTTTAGAGTATTTGAACCCATTATAGGATTTAGCGCTGAAGGTAGTGCTCAATCATTGTCTTGGTTAATCTATGATAATTTGGTTAATGAAGAAGTGATATTGTTTGGTTCTGCTGCGGCTACTTCAATGATGACTATTATTGGTATAGCTATTCTACTAGCACCAGTATTAATTAGAACTTGGAAGGAATTTAAAACGGCGAGATAATTATGGATTATGGATTAGATACAAAATCAACTCGTTTAAAAACTTTTAATACTATTTTTATAATAAGTTGGTTGTTAATTGCTTGCTTCCCTTTTATTTGGACTTTTTGGGGATCATTTAAAGTAAGAGCTGATTTCTTTTCCAGATCTGATTGGTGGTATGCAATATCTGCATTTAATACTTTAATTGAAACAGGCGGAAAATTTACAACTAATGCTTATACACAAGCTTGGACTGAAGGTGAATTTTGGAAAGCATCAAAAAATACAATTATTGTTACAGTATTTGTTGTAAGTATTTCTTTGTTTTTAGGAACTTTAGGAGCATATGCTCTTTCAAGATCAACTGAGAAATATGCTTTTTGGATTTTAATGGCAGCTTTAATTTTTAGAGCAATGCCACATATAACTTTAGTATCAGGATATCTTTTTCCTTTTTTTGAATTACAGATTTGGGGAATTCTACCAACCACAATTGTTGTTTTGGTTGCAATAAATCAACCTTTTACACTTTGGTTGCTCTATTCTTTTTTCAAAACAGTTCCTAAAGAGCTTGATGAAAGTGCATTAATAGATGGTTGTTCGTATTTTCAAGCTTTTAGACATATTATTATGCCTGTGATGTGGCCTGGAGTAATTACAGCAGGATTATTTAGTTTAATGTTAGCTTATAATGATTTTACAGTAACAGCATTACTTCTTAATCAAGAAAATCATACTATGGTTCCAAAAATACAAAGTTATTTAGGTACTAATCAACATGAAGGAAATCTAATGTGGGCAGTTTCTGCAGTTGTATCTGCTACTGCACCTTTATTTATGCTTATTATGTTTTTTCAAAGACAGGTCATTAGTGGTTTGACCGCTGGAGCTGTAAAAGGTTGAAATATTATAAAGCATTACTTTTTGGTTCTATTGGATCTATTGTTGAAACTTCTGAAATTCAGAGAAAGTCATTCAATGAGGCATTTAAACAATATGGGCTTGATTGGAATTGGACCAAACGTGAGTATTTAAGTTTATTAAATAAATCTGGAGGCAAAGATAGAATATTAAGATATGCTAAAAGGAAAAAAATAAAAGTTAACTCTGTATATTTAAGAAATTTAAAAACTAAAATCTTTAATAATCATCTTAAAAGAAATCAGCTTAAATTAAGACCAGGTGTTAGAAATTTAATTTCTTTATGCAAAAAAGAAAATATAAAAATTGGATTTGTTTCATCTACGTCTACAAACAATATAAATGCAATCTTATATTGCTTGAGAAATTCAATTAACAAAAGAGATTTCAACTTTATAGGGAATGCAAAATTAGTAAAAAAGCTCAAACCCAACCCAGATATATACTTAATAGCACTTAAGAAACTAAAGCTTAAAGCGAATGATTGTGTGGCCATTGAAGATACTCAAGAAAGTTTAAATTCAGCTAAGCGAGCTAAAATAAAATGTATAATTTTTCCTGGAAGATTTCATTCTTCAAAAAAATTTATCGGAGCTTATAAAAAAGTTTATAGACTTAATAAAAATATTATTTTGAGATAAATTCTTTTACTAAATTATTAAATTTATCAGGCTGTTCTAAGTGAACATTATGAGCACAATCTTTAAAAATTTCTAGACGGCTATTTTTAATATTTTTATTCAGTGTATCAACTTGATCAAAATTATAGGAAGTATCTTTATCGCCCCATATTATAAGAGTATCATTTTTTATATTTCTCAAATTTTCTCTACCTCTCCAATTTTTCATTGCTAGTAATGCATTATCAGCAGTTTCTAATGAAACATTTTTAACAGCATTTTCACAAAGAAAATAATTTTTATCCTTATTACCTTTTATAAACCACTTAAGAGGTACTCTAGAAAAAGAGAGCTGCGTACCCTCCTTCTTAAGTTTTTTCCTTGTTTCATCCATAGTCTCAAATCTTCCTGGAATATCTCCAATAGCTCCAGTGGCAAAACAAATTAATTTATTAACTCTATACCCAATCAATTTTGTAATTTCTTGAACAATCATTCCTCCCATTGAGTGACCAATTAAATTGAATTTATCTATCTTTTTTTGATCTAATACATTTATAATTTCTTTAGCCATTTTATTAATAGAATCTAAAGATTTTACATTATGACTTTCACCAAACCCTGGGAGAGCTGGGATAATTACACGATAATCTTTTGAAAAAAATTCTTTTTGAAAAGTCCACATTTCAGATGAACCCAGATAACCATGAACCAAAACAAAAGGAAATCCTTCGCCTATATCATCCACGTAAATATCACTCACAATATTTCCTTAATAATGAATAAAATTAAGATAGACATAAAACATATGATAAAAATATTAATTACTTTCCAAATTTTTTTACTATTAGCATACTTTGATAAATAATTAGATAAATATCCCAATATAAAAAAAAATAAAAATGATGCTATAGACGCACCTATCCCAAATATAATTTTTTGGTTAAGTAAATAATTTTTTGAAAAATTTCCAAGAAAAAAAACTGTATCAGAATAAACATGTGGATTTAAATATGTAAATCCTAAAGTTTTAAATATGATATTTAATTTTGAAATATTATTTGGCTCAGTACTAAAGCTAATATCAGAATAATGTGATTTTATTTTTTTAAAAATAAAGTGAAATAAAAATAAGATTAAAAATAAATTTAAAATTAATTCAATTAAAGAGTTAAAATATTGATTAAAATAATGAAAAAGGAAAATACCAAAAAAAATTAATATCAAATCCGATAAGGAGCATATTAAGCAAACAATAAATATGTGTTGTTTTTTTAAACCTTGCTCAATAACAAAAATATTTTGTGCTCCTATGGCTAAGATTAAGCTAATCCCAGTAAAGAAGCCTAATACCAGGTATTCCATTAAGTTTTTAGATTATTCTGGATTTGCTGTTAAGGTTTTAATTTCTAGAATATTTTCGTTTGGGTCTTTAACAAAGAAGGTTTCTTGCTCATATTTTGTTCCTTTAAATCTCAAATAAGGTTCATCGTAATACTTAGTTCCACTATCTTTCAATCTTTGTTTAAGTGCATCAAAATCTTTTCTGGATAAATGTACACCGAAATGTGGAACTGAAACATTTCCCATGTCTACATCATGTCTTTCACTGTCTAATTTATGTTCACTCTTATGCAAAGTTAATTCGTTGCCCCAAAAATCGACATCAGCCCATTCTTGAGCAGAATTATCAAGTCTACATCCCAAAGTTTCACTGTAAAATTTTTTCGCTACCTCTAGATCGCCACATGGAATTGCTAGGTGAAAACAGTTAGTGTTTCTATACATAATAACCTCTTTAAATTAATGAGTTAATAACTATATAAAGCATATTATTTTTTAATCAACATCTACAAAAGTCAAAAAAAAATGGGCAATTTTTTACAATCAATAATTGATAGAGATCCAGCCGCAAAAACTAAGCTTAGTTTAATCTTAACCTACCCCGGAGTAAAAGCAGTTTTCTTTCATAGAATAGCAAACTTTTTTAGTACAGCTAAATTTCATTTGATTGCTAGAATCATCTCACAATTTTCAAGATTCTTGACAGGGATCGAGATTCACCCAAATGCAAAAATTGGAAAAAATTTATTTATTGATCATGGAATGGGTGTTGTAATTGGAGAGACATCAGACATTGGTGATGATGTTACTATCTATCATATGGTTACACTAGGAGGTATAGCACCGAGTATTAATTCAAATGATCAGCGTAATATTAAAAGACATCCAACAATTAAAAATGAAGTAGTAATTGGCTCAGGTGCTCAAGTACTAGGACCTGTGACTGTAGGCAGAGGTGCAAGAATAGGAGCAAATGCAGTAATAACTAAAGACGTTGCAGAAAATGCTGTGATGGTTGGAATTCCAGCAAGAAATGTTGGAATTGCTGATAGTGAATTTAAACCTTATGGTATTACACCTGATAGTGATAAAAAATCAGATAATGAATAAGACACAAAACGATTTTATTTCAGGTATAGGGAACACTCCATTAATCAAACTTAGAGCTGCTTCAGAAATTACTGGATGTAATATTTATGGAAAAGCAGAATTTTTAAATCCAGGTGGATCAGTTAAGGATAGAGCGGCACTTGCTTTAATTAAAGACGCTCAAGAAAAAAAATTAATAGCAAAAGGTGGAACTGTTGTTGAAGGAACTGCGGGTAATACTGGTATAGGGCTTGGTCTTCTAGGTAACTCTTTAGGTTACAAAACTATTATTGTAATGAATGATAATCAAACTCAAGAAAAAAAAGATTTATTAAGAAATCTTGGGGCTGAACTAAAACTAGTGCCACCGAAACCTTATCGAGACGATAACAATTTTGTAAAAGTAGCTGCAAGACTGGCTGATGAATTAAGACCAACAAATAACAATGGTGTTATTTGGGCAAATCAATTTGATAATACAGCAAATGCAAAAGGTCATTACGAGGGTACTGGTCAAGAAATTTGGAAACAAACCGATGGTGAGGTAGATGGGTTTGTTTGTTCCTCTGGAACTGGTGGAACAATTTCTGGTGTAAGTAATGCACTAAAAGAAAAAAATAAAAACATAAAAATTTATTTATCTGATCCTAAAGGGTCAGCACTTTATAATTATATTAAAAACGGTGAACTAAAATCTGAAGGTGGTTCTATTACTGAAGGAATAGGATCAAGTAGAGTTACTGAAAATTTTAAGAATGCAAAGATAGATGATGCTTATTCAATTGATGATCATGAAGCTTTGCCTATTTTATATGACTTAATACAGAATGAAGGGTTAAGTCTTGGGACTAGTTGTGGAATTAATATTGCAGGAGCAATAAGAATGGGTAAAGAAATAGGACCAGGTAAAACAATAGTAACAATCCTTTGCGATAGAAGTGATAAGTACGCAACCAAAATGTTTAATAAAAAATTCTTAGAAGAAAAGGGTTTGCCAATTCCTAATTGGTTTTAATAAATTTTATCTGCTAAACCGTAACAAAGTAATCCACTAAGAATTGTTAAGACACCTGGAGCGATTATTCCTTCATTCGAAGTTTTTTCTGTGTGACCTAGTTTATTAATTTTAATTGTATAAATTCCAACTAAAAATGCACAAACATTTTGAGCAAATACTAAGTTAAAAAAACCCCAAGTTCCTTGTAAACCTTCAGGTCTTATGAAGCCAATCCATATAGCCATAACAATTGCACCAATGAATAACGAGCCAAAAAAACGAGTCATGCCTGCACCAGTATCGTCTATCTGAAATTTATCTAAAAATTTTTTAGTAGCGAATACACATTGATAGGCGTATGCAGTAAAAATTAGAAAATGAACCACAAAAATTATTAAATAAAAAATACTTCCAAATTTTTCAATCATAAGTAGATATTATCATCATTAAATATAATTGATATAACTCAAAACATCTATTTTGTTGATTTTTTTTAAAAGTGCATATCTGTCACGCGTTATAAACGCAGGAGACTCTAATGATAGAATGTAACAATCTAATAAAAATTAATTTTAATAAAGGAGTTAGAAATGAGAAAAATTTTATTTGTAATCATTTTCTTAGCAATTTCAAATTATTCATCAGCAGAAACAGGAAAATTTAATGCCTCTGGAGCAGGTTCGTGGTCATTAAATGCAATGGATGCTGGAAATGGAAATATGAGTATTACATATGATGGTAATGCCGGGCTGATGGATAAAGAAGCTGGAAGTATTTTTGATAAATCCACAATGCATTGTATTGGCGGACTAACATTAGTAGGTGGAAAATTTGATGATGAAACTGGGATGTGTACTTTTTATTTAATGGATGGTGAAAAAGTTTATATCAATTACAAAGGTAAAGGAACCGGAGGCCAAGGTGGAACTGGTACATTTGTTATTATTGGTGGAACTGGAAAATATGAAAATATATCTGGAAGTGGTTTCTCAAGTAGACAAAATATAAGAGGTAAATCTGGCATGGCTCACTCAATGAATCAAATGAGTGGTGAGTATACTTATTAATAAAGTAGTTTATGAAAAAAATAATAATAACTTTTTTGTTTAGCATTACTTTTCTAAAATTAGCTTATGCTGATATGAATAATGCTGATAAGAATAGAGCTTGGGAATGTAGTGGAATCTATATGGCTAACTACTTCTTGCCCCCAGGTGAAACATTTGAATATAGTATGAAAGAAAAATCTATGGCATCAGTGAAAGTTTTAAAAGCTTATGCTTTAGAAATTGGAATTCCTGAGAAAGATTGGGATGATGGCGTAAACAAAGCTGTAGATAAATTCTATGGCTCTAAATATGACGAGGGTAAAACAAATGCCTGCCATAAATTTGTAAATGCAATAATACCCAACGGAGAGGAGAGAGTTAAAAAGGTGATACAAACTCTATATTAATATGAAAAAAATAATAACTTTAATTAGTATCCTGTTTCTAACGTCTGCATATGCTGGTATGAGTGACGATGATAAAAAGAAAACAATTGAATGTGCTGGAATTTATTATGCAAATAGCATGATTCCACAAGCAGAACTTGAATTAGAAAAGATCGTACATTCTTTTGCTGCCAAGAAATTTTTAAGTTCATATTTAGTTAACGAAGGCGTTAACGAAGAAAATCTTAATAAAGAATTGATAAAGGTTGTTGATGAACGTTACGGAAAACCATACGAGGAAAGTACTACAAAAGAATGTAATAGTTTTATCTATAAATTAATCCCTAACTCAGAAAATGAGATTGATAAACTAGTCAAATCAGGGATATACTAAAATTAAGGAGATAAAAATGAAGGCAATATACACAAGAACATTTAGAGTTAAAGATGACATGCTTGGTAATGCGATGGAAATAGGTCAAGGATTAGCAAAAGTTAGAAAAAAATATTATCCAAAACATCAAGTTTATTTTTCATTTCAAATAGGTGGTGATCCAAGAACAATAAGAGAAACTCTTATTGGTACAATGTTTGAAGATGATAATTTTGAAGCAGATCAAAAAATGTCAGCAGATAAAAAATACCAAAATCTTCAAAAACAATTAAAGAAAGTTGCAGTTGAAGGCACAATTCGAGATGAAATCAGATACATTTTTAGCGAATAAATAATTAACAAAAAAAAAGGAAAATAAAATGGAAAAAGAAATGTTAGTAGTAGCTAAGTTTAAAGAAGGAAAAGGTAAATTCGAAAAATTTATGGGATTTATGCAATCTCCAGAAGGATTAGCTGAAAGACAAAAAGTAGCTGTAGTAGAGAAAACAATTGGATCAGTAACTCCAGACAAAAGTACGGTTATGTTTAAAATATTTTGCACAGATGAGGCTGCTTTACATAAGTTTATTGAAGGCACTGAAGTATCTAAGCCAATTATGGATGATTGTATGCAGAGCTACACAATCTATGATTTAACAAAAGTTAAAGAAGGATAATATATGAAAAATTACATGGTAACTCATACATTTAAGTCAAAAGAAGCAAAAGCAAAAATGATGGAAATGGTTGGATCAATGGAAATGAAAGATATCGTAAAATCAATGACTGGCGATAATGCTAAATGTCAAATGACTTGGAACACTCCAGGTGATACTTTACAAATGTTTTGCTGGTGGAAAGGTACCGACCCAGAAGCTATTAACAATCAATTAGGTCAAATGAATGATTTTTTTGAACCACATAATTTTGTTGAATGTGAAGATAATGTAATGGATTATAACTCTTAATAGAAAATTAGGAGGAAAAAATGGCTGGTGTAGAAGTAAAAACATTTGATAAGGCGGACGAAGTTAATAATAATTTTAACAACGCTAAAATTGAAGCAGTTAAAGTTGGAAATCAACGAGTGATGAGACTTACATTACAACCTGGTTGGCAATGGTCAAAAGATATAAAGCCTACAGTTGGTGGTGATAGTTGTCAGGCAACTCATCTTGGCATAATTGTTTCTGGTGCAGTTTGCGCAAAACATAATGATGGAACTGAAAAAACTTATAAAGCTGGAGATGCATATTCAATTCAACCAGGACATGATGGATGGGTTGTTGGAGATGAGCCGGCAGTTGCATATGAGTTTCATGGAATGTGGGGTGAATAATGTCTAAATTTTACATAATAGGTAAAATTAGCAGAGATCTTGCGAAAAGAATGCAGAGTGATCCTGATGCAGACAGAGGAGCAGCTATCAAAGCTATTTGTGACACTGTTGGAGTTAAATTTCATAGTTACGAATGGGTTAGAGGAAGATTTGATGTAATCAATGTAATTGAAGGTGATTATGAGAGTGTTCTTGGAATGAAAGTTGCGATTATGAATGCGGGATTAATGGAGGATATTATGATTCATGAAGTATTTGATTATAATAAAACTTTTAACAAAGCTGCAGACGCTGGAAAAAATTTTAAAAAACCAGGTGAATAAATAAAGAGGAGTAATATGTCTATATTAGAAAAATATAGTACTGCTTTAAAAAATAAAGATGAGGCAGTAATGAATGATCTTTTGCATGATGATTTTAAATTCACAATGCATAAGTCAGGGAATGTTCTAACTAAAGTTGATGTTATCAAATGGGCAATGAGTGGTGACATTAATCAAGATAAGGTTAGAATTGTCTACGAAAATGATGAAGTTGGTGTTCATCATTCATTAGTGACTTTTGATGACGGAAATGTTGAGGCGGTAATGGCAGTTTACAAATATGATAACGGAAAAATCATAAGTTTAGAAACTGGCGCAACTCCGATGCCAAAATAATTATATATATTTGTCAAGATTTCATCTAAGATTATTGAATGAGTTTTGCCACTTCGTACTTATTTTTAGGAATAGCTGTTTTCTTGGGAGTAACCTCAAATAGTTTTGCCAAAAGTGCCGAGGGATTTACTCTCTTATTTCCGAGTATAATGACAGCATTCACAATTGTATTATGCATGTATGCCCTTTCGTTGGTAATGAAAAATATTCCAATGGGAATAACTTATGCTTCCTTTGCAGGCTTAACAATAATAGCAACAGTCGTTGTAGGTATAATTAGATTTAATCAAGTTCCTAATTTATACTCATTGATTGGATTAGCTTTTATTATTATTGGTGTTTTAATGGTCAATCTGTTAGGAAATAATTAATCATGATTAATAAGAAATATGCACAACCTCTATTTATGATTTTAATGTCTTTAGGTATGAGTGTTATCATGAGTGGTGTTGTTGTAGCTGTAAATACAGGAGTTTCAGATGGTTTCTTTTTTAGATGGGGATATTCTATAATGTTTGCATACCCCATTGCTTTAATAGCTGCATTTACTTTAGCTCCTTTAATGAGACCCTTGGTTAATAAAATTGCATCAAAAGAATAATTATGAAACCATTATTAGGATATATATTTTTAGCTGTTGGAATTTCATTTGGTATTGCATCAAATAGTTTGGCTAAAATTTCTGAAGGATTTACAAAACTGACCCCATCTGTTTTATGTATATTGTTTATGTGTATAACTATGTTTTCAATTGCCAAAGCTATGCATGCTCTTCCTGTTGGTTTTGCATATGCAACATATAGTGGGTTAACAGTTACTGGTGTTGTGCTTTTTGCTGTACTAAAATTAAATCAAGTACCTAATCTCTATGGGATTATTGGAATTATCTTAATTATTATTGGTGTAATAATGGTTAATTATCTAGGACGACTAAATTGATACTTTTTTAAAATCTCTGGAAGTTCATGACTTCCATCTTCATTTAACGGTAACTCGTATTCATTAACAACCATGCTAGTATCTAAAGGTGAATATAAATGTGGATACATATCTCCATTCGATGCCTGTTCCCACAATAAATGTTCAAGCCTAAAAGCATTTACTCTTAATAAAACTAGATTTTCCTTTTTGGGGTAATGTTTATTTAAAGTTTCCTCTACCTGATCCTCTTCTGAAAAGTGAATATATCCATCTTTAAGATCTTTTTTTGACCCGCAATAAGTTCCGGATTGTTTAGCCTTATGCCACTCTTGTTTATCGATAACTTTAAAAATAAATTCTAAATTCATTTTACCATGAAGAATTTGGACCTTTTAAAAATTCTATTTCTTCTTCAGTAGATTCTCTTCCTAAAATTTCATTTCTATGAGGATACCTGTGAAATTGTCTGATTACTTTTGTATGATCTTGCCAAAATTTTTTTATTTTGTTATAGCCTTCATGTTCTCTTAAATATTTATTTAATAAGTAATAAGCCATTTCATGATCACTAATTTCCTCACTATGTATCAATGGCAACAACATAAAAAATCTTTGATTAACGTTCATAGCTTCTAAATAACCTGAGTAAACTGCATCGTTTACAATCAATCTAGTTTTTTGATCTTGAGCAAAAGCTTTTCTGTCATTTCTAAACATATTTCTTGAAAATTGATCAAATAAAATTACTAATGCTAGACAACTCATAGGATTATCTTGCCAATCATCATAATCATTCTTACAAGCAAGTTCGTAATCATTTAAAAATTTATCTTTAATTTTTTGATCTAATTTTTCATCTTTTTTAAAACGCATTTCGGAAGGAGTTTCTTTAAACCAAAAGTCTAAAATTTCTTGTGCTTTAACAGGTATCATTTAAAAATCAATTAATTAGAAAATTTTATTCTTCCATGTTTTTGGAGTTAAATCATTATGTATTTCTAATTCATAATTATATTCAAATTCTTTTGGTCCCTTTTTTTTTATAAATTCAATTACTTTATCAATGGACTCATCTAAAGTTACAGTTGTTCTATAATTTAAAATTTTTCTAGCTTTATCTGAGGAACAAGTTGCATTTTTAACTTCATTGGGTCTATCTTCAACATATTTAGCTGGTTCATTAAATTTTAATTTATTTACAAGAATTTTATATAACTCATTTATGGTAATACTTTCTTCATCTGGTCCAATATTCACAATCTGAGAAACTATTTTTTTATCTGTAGCCAACTTATCAATACAAAATATACAATCATCAATGTCAGAAAAATTTCTAGTTTGTTTCCCGTCTCCATAAATGATTGGTCTTCTATTTTGTAAAATTAAATTTGTCATTATTGACACTACATTTCTAAATGGATCGTCATATTTTTGTTTGGGTCCAATAATATTATGTGGGACTGCTATATTGTACTCAAACCCATGTGTTTTAGACATAATTTTTAAAACATTTTCAGCAGCTAATTTTGAAACTCCATAAGGATCAACTGGGTTAACTTTTTGCTCCTCTGTAAAAGGAGGTTTAACATCTCCATACCTCGCCATAGATGAACAAAAGACAATTCTTTTTACATTGTTTTGTATGGCAGCTGTGAAAACAGACACTGATCCTGTAAAATTACTTTTGCATATTAAAAATGGTGAAAAGGATGATAATCCTTCATGTGGATAAGCTGCAGCATGAATTACAACATCAATATTTTTCATGATTGGTTTCATTTCCTCTAAATTTTCACAATTTGCCTTAAAAAATTTGATTTTTTTATTGTCAATATTATCTAAAGTTCCTCCAACTAAGTTATCACAGCCTGAAACTTTAAATCCTTTTGAAACATAATAATCGGCAAGATTAGCACCAAGAAAACCCGCAATACCCGTTATAAATACATGCATATTATTTCTTATCAAACTTAGATTTAAATGTAACCCATAAAACGTTCAATCCATAGGGAATTGACTTAAGATGAGATACTTCATCACCGTAAAAAGTAGGTTGTGGAATTTCTAAAATTTTAAATTTTTTATTTAAAAATTCTATAACCATTTCAGTATCGAAATGATAATAATTTGATTTTTTTTTGAATTTAATTTTTTTTAATTTAGAAACCTTATAGCTTCTATAACCTGAATGAAATTCACTCATATTTGAACCTAATATTATATTTTGCACAAAAGTAAGGAATATATTTCCTATAAATTTATAAAAGGGCATTCCTCCTTTTAATGCACTTTTATAGGACATCATTCTTGATCCAAAAACTGCATCATTTTTTTCATCATTGTATGCTTTTATAATTTGAGGCAAACTTTCAGGTCTATATTGTCCGTCTCCATGAAGCATTATTACAAAATCAAATTTTTTTTTAATTGCATAATTAAATGCAAATTTTTGAACACCTCCATAACCTAAATTTTTTTTAAAGTTGTGTACATTTATTGGAAATTTAAAATTATTTTTTATTTTAAGTATTATTTTACTCGTACTATCAGTCGAGTTATCATTTATAATTAATATTTTAATATTTCTGTTTACAAAAATTTTTTTTGGAATTCTTTTAAATACAGAATAAAGTTCATTTTCAACATTATAAGCTGGTATAAATATTAAAAATTTTTTTTTCATTTAGAAACTGGTTTTAATAATTTTAAAACTTTTTGATGATTTTGTGTATTATTAGAAACAAGTATATTTCCACCTAACACAGGGTTTTTATTATCCCATGTAGTTATTATTGCTCCTGCTGCTCTTACAATCGGTATCAATGGGTGGATGTCCCAAATTTTATTAGCGCATTGAGCAACTATTTCGACTCTACCTTCTGCCAATTGACAATATGTCAAAGCATCAAAACATGGAAATTGCATTCGTCTTATAAACTTAGTAATTTTTAGTTGCTGTTTTAATGATAAATGATGATGAAATGCTGCTGCTAATTTTGCGTTTGCAAAATTTAGCTTGGTGTTAATTTTTAATTTTCTTTTTTTATTATTCTCAAAAACATAGGCAGAATTTTTATTTAAGTTTAAATAATATTTCTTCATTTTTGGAAAATTAGCTAGTCCTAAAACAGGCTCACCATTATAATTAAGTGAAATAAGATTGCTCCAACTAGGATTACCAACAACGTATGATCTTGTTCCATCAATTGGATCAATTACCCAAGAAAATTTACTCTTTGTATTTTTATGACCAAACTCTTCTCCTATAATTTGGTGGTTTGGAAATTTTTTTGAAATTCTAGATCTTATGAATTTTTCAAACGCTTTATCAGACGTGGTTACTGGGTCATAACCCTTACCTTTAAGCTTGTTAGTTATTTTGAATGGTTTATCTAATTTGCTATAATAAAACTTTGTTAAGTCTTTAGCCAACTGATTTAAAAAGCTTGAATATATTGGATATTTTTTTGTATCAAATTTTTTCACAAGGAACTCTTACTATTTAATTTATGTTGATTAAAGTTAAATTTTAAATAATTCTTGGGTTAAAATTATGAAAATCGAACTAATTGAAAATAAAGTTTATTTTAATAATGGGTCCGAAAAAAAAGAAATTCACCCATTTTGGTTACGTGAAAGAGTAAATGGTGAGGAGTATTTGGACAAAGGAACTCAGCAAAGACTTTTTGATCCAACTTTCTTAAGTAATGATGTTTCAATTAAAAGAGTAAATCTTAATGAAAAGTACTTAGAAGTTGATTTTAATGATGGTGTTAATTCAAAACTAGAAATTGAAAAAATTACTTCTGAGTTTTCTAAAGAAGACATTGTCATAAAATCTATTGAAAAAATCAAATGGAACTCAACTTTAAAAAATATAAAAAATTTTGAATACCAAGAGAATTTTTATGAGAGTAAAGAAATGTATGATTTGCTTGTTTCTTTTTATAAATATGGATTTGTTATATTAAAAAATATTCCAACATCAAAAAATTACATTGTAAAATTTGCAAATTCTATAGGGAGTGTTCGTAGAACAAATTTTGGTGAATATTTTGATGTAAAATCTAAACCAGATCCAAACGATCTTGCTTATACATCTTTAGCTTTAGCTCCTCATACCGATAATCCTTATAGAAATCCTGTTCCATGTATTCAACTTTTACATTGTATAGAAAGTAAAGTTTCAGGTGGATTATCGACTTTGGTGGATGGATATACAGTTACTGAAGATTTAAAAAATCAATATCCAGAATTTTATAAAATTCTAACTGAGGTAAAAGTCAGATTTAGATTTATAGACAAAGAGGTGATTTTAGAAACTGTCTCTCCTTTGATTGAACTAAATGGGGACAAAAGTTTCAAACAAGTAAGATTTAGTCCTCGATTAGACTATGTTCCAATTTTAGAAAAAGATGAATTAGATTTATACTATCAAGCAAGGAAAAAAATATCTGAAATGTATAATTCAGATAAATATAGAATTGAATTTAAACTCGAGCCAAAAGACTTAATGATGATGGATAATCACAGACTTCTCCACGGAAGAACAGCTTACGAGACAAAGGAAGGTGAGAGATTTCTACAAGGTTGTTATATTGATTATGATAGCACTGAGGGAAAACTCAGGCATTTAAAAAGAAAATTTAATCTTTAAATAAATTTTCTATTTGTGTTTCAGCTTCTTTTATTGATTTTTCATAATCTAGCGCCATTTGGTCAGCACTGATTATGTCCACTTTTTTTATTCCAAAAAAATTAAGAATAAATTTAAGCCATGGAGTTAAAAAATCTTCTGAACTATTTAGTTTTGTTCCTCCAGATGTTATAACTAAATAAGCTTGTTTATTTTTTAATAGCCCTTCTCTTCTACCATTTGGTTTAAATCTGAAAGTCTCACCAATTCTAGCAGCTAAATCTGACCAAGCTTTAAGGGTTGCTGGAGGACCATAATTATAAATTGGTGCTGAAATTATTATGACATCACTATCTTTTAATTCTTTTACAAGCTTGTCAGAAAGTTCGAACATTTTTTTGTGCTCGTGTGTTTGATCTTTTTCATCTATTTTCATTCCTGATTCAGTAAGCCCACTAACAAAAAGCATCTCATCATCTAAATCTCGGTAAATTACTTCGTCCTCTGGTTTTTTAATTTTATCCAAAAGTTTTTTTGCTAAAGCTCTAGAAGTAGAACCTTTTTTTCGAGCACTGGAGTCTATTTGATAAATTTTCATATATAACTTTTATCCGAAATTTTGCATAAATGGAAAGATTTCAATTATGTAAAAACCAACTGCTTGTAGTTGATTAGTTAATATCAAAACACCTGTAACCAAAAGAATGATACCTCCAGATTTGGATATCAAATTAATATTTTTTTTGAAATTTTTTGATAACAATAAAAATCTTTGAATTAAATATCCTGATAATACAAAAGGTATAGCAAGACCTAAAGAGTAAAATATTAATAATAAAATTGCTCTTGATAATGTTTCCTCTATTGATGCTAAAGCTAATATTGAACCTAAAATAGGCCCTATGCAAGGCGTCCAGCCAAATCCAAAAGCCAAACCAATTATATACGGGAAAAAAATATTTTTAGATTTTTTTGCATCAAATCTTTTTTCAAAATTTAAATAAGAAATGTTTATTAATCCGATTAATTGAAGTGAGAAAATAATTATAACAATACCAGCAATTATTCTAAGAATTTCTGAATTTTGTAAAAGTGCTTGACCTAAAAAAGAAGCAGAAGCTCCTAAAATTATAAATACACTTGAAAAACCCAAACAAAATAGAACCAAAGGAAATAAATTTATTTTTTTTGAGTCTAATATGTTTTGCAAAGACTGACCTGAGATATAAGAAATATAACCAGGTATCAAAGGTAATACACATGGAGACAAAAAACTTATTAGTCCAGCTCCAAAAGCAATTAAAAATTCAAGCATTTAACCAGTATTTTTCATGGCAGCAGAAATACCTGCAATTGATGTAAGAAGAGCGTCGTTTAAATATTTTTTATTTTTTTTGTTTTTATTTTTTTTAATTTTGCTGATTACGATTGGTTGAATTATATTTAAAACTTCTGAATATATATTTCTTACAATTACTGAAGTTCTAAACTCTTTTCTTAATTTTATAATTTCTTTAGGCGTAATTTTTTTATTAAGTTCTTTAATTGCTTCAAATTGATACCTTAATTTTTGACCTACTCTTTTAAGTTTTTGATCAGCTAAATATTCCTCATAAATTTTTGAAATATCAGGATCAGCTTTTGAAATAACCATATCAAGCATATCAAGCATAGAATTAAAAAATGGCCATTTTTTTTCCATTTCATAGAGAGTTTTTCTAAATTGTTTTATATTAGCATACCTCAACGCTTCAGCACTTCCTAGCCAAGCCGGAAGCATTAATCTTATTTGTGTCCAAGCAAAAACCCAAGGTATAGCTCTTAAACTTTTTATATTATCAACATTTTTCCTTTTAGAAGGCCTTGAACCTATTGACAATTTTCCAAGCGCAACATGAGGTGTTACAGTTTTAAAATACTTTATAAATTCTGAGCTTTGATTTATGTTTTTCCTATAAGAACTTTTAGAAATATCTGACATTTTTTCAATTAATGTTCTCCAATTATTTTTTGGAATTGGTGGTGGATTTAAAGTTGCCTCTGTTACAGCACCAATGTAGCTGCACAAATTATACTTGGCTAGAGGTTCGTATCCATATTTTTGCTGAATTACTTCTCCTTGATCGGTGATTCTGATTTTTCCATTAACAGAATTAGGAGGTTGTGATCTTAAAGTTGCTTGAATAGGTCCTCCTCCTCTACCGGCTGATCCACCTCTTCCATGAAAAAAAACTACTTGTATTCCATATTTTTTTGCTAATTTAACAATTTGCTCTTGAGCTTTATACTGGTGCCAACTTGCACAAATTTTTCCTGCATCTTTGCTTGAGTCTGAATAACCAATCATCACTTCCTGCTTATTCTTTATTAGTCTTCTGTACCAAGCTTTTGAAAATAAATTATCCATTATTGAATTAGCATTTATCAAATCATCTAAAGTCTCAAATAAAGGGACAACTCTTAATTTTTCTTTTATTTTTGCCTCTTTTTGTAAAAATGAAATAGATAAAATATCTGATGCAGATGTTGTCATAGAAATAACATATGCGCCTAAACACTCAGCAGGCTCTTCAGCTAAAGCCTGAAAAGTTGACCAAACCTCCTTGTTTTCTTTATTTTTAAAATTAAATTTGTTGATGATATTTTTTTTAGATAAAATTAATGATTTTAAAAAATCAACTTTTTTGTTCTCTGGTAACTGACCATAATTTTTATTAAATTTTTTTTTTATTAATTCATTCATTAATTGAGTATGTCTAGAAGACTCTTGTCTAATATCCAATCTAGCTAAATTAATACCAAAACATTTAGCTCGTCTCATTAAATCAAGCAATTCACCGCCTGCTATATTTTCATTTTGGTTTTCCTCTAGGGACTCTCTCACTACTCTAAGAGGTTTTAAAATTTCTTCTTTAGTATTCAGTAATTTATTTTGATCTAATGGTTTTTTATGAATTAAATGCTGTTCAATTAATCTATGTGTATTTCTCATTTTATCTCTTAAAGGTCTCAAAAAAACTCTATAAGGTTCATAAGTAATACCAACCTTGTCAATTATTTTTTTAGAACAATTTTGCATTGAATATGATCTAATAATTTTAGTGAGAGCTTTTTCATAAAGTTTTGCGGCTTCCCATCGAGATAAAAGTATGACTTCTTTAGTAACTTTGGATGTTACAAATGGATTCCCATCTCTATCTCCACCCATCCATGAACCAAACTCGATTGGATTAAAATTTTTTGGCAACCCTTTCCCCATATTTTGAACAAATATAGAATTAAGTCTTCGATAAACTTTTGGTATTGTATCCCACAAACTATCTTCAATAATTGCCAAACCCCATCTTGCCTCATCAAATGGAGTTGGTCTTACTCTTTTTAGGTCATCTGTGTTCCATATAATGGTAAATTCATCATAAAGTTTTTTATCAAGTAATTTTAATTTTGTAGGAAAATTTTTTAAAAGTTCTCTTTGTTCAAGTATTTCTGTAATAGTGTGATATTTTTGAATTAAAGTTCTTCTTTTAACTTCAGTCGGATGAGCAGTTAGTACAATTCCTATATTTAAATTTTTTGCAAGATTATATATTTTGGAGTCTGGTATCTTTTTATTTTCAAATAGCTCCTCAAAAATTTCCTCGATAAAAATATTTTTATTTGAAATATTTCTTTTATCATTTTCATAAATATTAAGACTTCTTGAGGCATCAATTGACTCGGCAAGATTAATAAAATTCATAAAATGAGTAAAAGCTCTTGTAAGTTTTAAAGTAGTATTTGGATTTAATTTTTTAATTTCTCTTATTATTCTATTGTAAGAATGTTTTGAGTTATTATTTGCTCTATTTGCTTTTGATAATTTTCTAATTTTTTCAACTAAATTAAAAAAACTTTCACCTTCTTGTTTTTTAATAACCCTACCTAATATGTTACCTAAATACCTAATATCTTCTCTAAAAAGTTTTGTAGGTATCCTTTCATAATAAAGATCTTTTTTTTTCATTTTTTATTAAAAATTTTTTTTGCAAAATTCCTTTAGTATTAGTTTTTACACTAAATAAGTAACCAGAATAACTAAATTTTCGCATTTCATCTTTACTCATACCTTTTGTAGCAGTCGTAACAAAAAGCTCACTATTATTCTGCCCGCCAAATGTACAATTAGTGATATTTTTAGCGGGAAAGTTTATTTTGTGAACTAGTTTTGCCCTTGAATTAAATACTGAAATGCAAGCTCCATGAAAATGTGCTACCCATAAATTATTGTTTTTATCTAAAGTCATACCATCAGGTACTCCATCTTGAATTGAAAATTTTTTAAATATTTTTTTTTTAATAATCTTATTATTTTTATTTATTTTGATTTTATAAATTTGTTTTTTAGCACTATCTGTATGGTAAAAGTTAAATTGATCAATGAATGCAGGTCCATTAGTAATTCTATAATTTTTATCTACTTTATTTAAATTTAAATTTTTGTCTAATTTGTATAAAGAACCTTTTTCAATTTTTCTCTCCAGATTATCCATTGTACCAAACCAGAGATTTCCAGTAGGATCTGTTTTTCCATCATTAATTCTATTTAACTTTATATTTGATTCAATATTTATTGTTTTTAAAATTTTTTTTGATTTCAAGTTCTGAATTCTTAATTCACCTTGAAGACCTAATATAAATATATAACCTTTGATATGTGCTAAAAAACCTATTTCTTTGCTTAACTTGTAAATATTTTTTTTTTTGGTCTTTATATTTAATGAATAAATTTTCTTTTTTTTTATATCTGTAAAATATATCGAGTTATGTTCTCTAACCCACAATGTGCCCTCACCTAAAGTACATCTCACTTTCCAGAGAATTTTAGGCTTAAGGGTTTTAATTTGAAACATTATAAATTGTATAGTGATGAAAATTATAATTAGTATAAAATAATCAAATTTTAAATCATATATTTTTAAATTATAGAGTAACCACTTTAGAGTTTTGTTCCCCAAGATTTTCAATTGACAATTTCATTGTATCACCAGCTTTCAAGAACTGTTGGGGCTTCATTCCCATACCAACACCTGGGGGTGTTCCAGTTGTAATAACATCACCCGCTTGGAGAGACATATATTTGCTTAAATAAGATACAATAAAATTAACGTTAAATATCATTGTGCTTGTATTACCTGTTTGCATTCTTTTGCCATTAACATCTAAACTCATTTTTAAATTATTGACATCAGTAATTTCATCTTTTGTAACTAAATAAGGTCCAATTGGTCCATATGTATCATGTGATTTTCCCTTAACCCATTGACCCATTTTTTCAATTTGCCATTCTCTTTCACTAATATCGTTTACTAAACAATAGCCCAAAATATGATCTTGTGATTGATTTTCAGAAATATGCTTTGTCTGTTTGCCAATTACAATTCCTAATTCTACTTCCCAATCAAGTTTTTTTGAACCTGAAACAAGTTCAATATCATCGTTTGGTCCATTAATTGAACTTGTAGCTTTCATGAAAGTAATTGGTTCAGTTGGGACTGGTAAATTTGATTCTTTTGCATGATCAGAAAAATTAAGTCCTATAGCTACAAATTTTCCCGGTTTTGTAATGCATGAACCAATTCTCTCTGTTGACGGTAATTCTGGTAATGTAGATAGGTCAGTACCTTGTAATTTAGAAATAGTCTCAAAATTTAGATAATGTGGATTTAAATCTTCAACATGTGAACTTATATCTCTAATTTTACCTTCATTATCTAAAACAGCTGGCTTTTCTTTGCCTTTTTGTCCTAATCTTAATAGTTTCATAATTTCCCTTTTGTTATTTGATTATATTGAAATTCCACCATCAACTGAAATTGTCGTTCCTGTCGTAAATGTTGCGTCATCACTTGCTAAATATACTGCTACTGCCGCAATTTCTTCAGCAGTGCCTAATCTACCCATTGGTTGTCTTGCAATAAAATCTTTTTTGGCTTGAACAGGATCTGGACTTTGATTAACCCTATCCTGCCAAGAAGGTGAAAAAACTGTCCCTGGTGCTATTGAGTTACATCTAATATTTTTTTTTACAAAATCTGCAGCAATTGCTTTTGTCAAACCAATAACAGCACCTTTTGTAGTTCCATATACAAATCTATTTGGAAAACCCTTAAAACTGGATGCGCATGAAGATATATTAATAATACTTCCACCATTTTGTTTTATCATCAAAGGTAAAATAGCTTTACACATAAAGTACATTGATTTTACATTTACATTAGAAGAAAAATCCCAATCTTTCTCTTCACAATCTAATATTGTCCCATGATGAACAAATCCAACAGCATTTAACAAAACATCAACTCTATCTAAAGATTTAGTAAATTCTAAAATTGCATTATTATCAGTTGAATCTAGCTTTTGTACATTAATCTCAGGATATTCTTTGTTTAAATCAGCTAAAGTTTTTTCATTTAAGTCAGTAGCAATTACATGTGCGCCTTCTTTATAGAAAGCAATTGCCGTTGCTTTTCCAATTCCTTGACCTGCAGCAGTAACAATAATTTTTTTTTCTATTAATCTCTTGCTCATTTTTTATTTATCCTTTCAATCTCTTTATAAAGTGAGCTATGATCAGTATTTCCGTGACCATTATCAACTAAAGACTTATACATTTCTTTCACCAAATTTGAAATAGGTAAGTGCGTATTATATGATTTTGCACAATCTAAAATATTGTTCATATCTTTAAAATGTGTAGAAGTTTTTCCTTTAGGGCTAAAATCTTTTTCAATCATTCTTTTTCCGTGAGTTTGTAAAATCTTGCTATCTGCCCATCCACCTGATAAAGCTTTAATTAATTTAAATGGATCAGCTCCCGCTTTTTCACATAAGGTTATTGCTTCAGCAACTGCTCCTATTGTAACTCCTACAACTATTTGATTTGCTAACTTTGAGACTTGTCCACTTCCAATAGGACCTACCAAAGTTGGATTTCCCATAGCTTTTAAAATACCTTTAGAATTATCAAAAACACTCTGTTCACCACCAATCATTATTGCTAATGAGGCCTCTTCAGCACCAATAGTTCCTCCTGAAACAGGAGCATCCAAATAGTAAATATTTTTTGATTTTAATATATTTCCAAATTTAGTTGCAGTAGTTGGTTTTATTGAGCTCATATCAATAACCGTTGACCCAGGTTTTAAATTCTCCAAGAAATCAGAATGACTCATTATTGCTTCAACTGCAGTATCATCTGTCAACATTGTTATAGTAAAATCATTATCTTTAACAACATCAACTAAAGTATCTGATATTTCTGCACCAAACTCTTTTAATGGTTCGGCTTTAGTAATTGTTCTATTAAATGCTTTTAATTTTATTCCTGAATTTAATAAGTTTTTTGCCATCGGAAAGCCCATTAGGCCAGTTCCTATAAAGCCAACTTTTATCATTTTAATGCGAGTCCCTAGGTATACCTTTAGTGTTCGATACATTCATATATTTTTCTCTTAAATTTATACATGCACCATCATCTAATTGACTTACAGTATTTCTAAAAATTTCTTGCCAGGGTGTTTGGTTATTTGCTTTAAACTTCTTTTTATTTTTTCGTCTTTTTTTAAATTCTAATTTAGTAATCATTAAATCAACTCTTCTTTTATTTAGGTCAATTTTCATTTTATCACCTGTTTTAACTATTCCTAAATCTCCTCCAACTGCAGATTCAGGTGATACATGAAGTATTGAAGGGCTTTCTGATGTTCCGCTTTGTCTTCCATCGCCAAGGGTTGGCAAATGTCTAATACCCTTTTTCAACAATCTGTCAGGTGGTTGCATATTTACTACTTCAGCAGATCCGGGATATCCCACAGGTCCACAGCCCCTAATTATTAAAATTGATTTTTCATTAATTTTTAATTTTTTACTGTTCAATCTCTTATGGTAATCTTCAGGACCTTCAAAAACAACCGCTCTGCCGTTGAAAACATTTGGATGTTTAGGATTAGATAAATATGCACTTCTAAATTCTTTACTAATTACAGATGTTTTCATAATTGCAGATGAAAAAAAATTACTTTTCATCACTAAAAATCCCGCTTTTTCTGCTAATGAAGTTTTAAATGATTTAATAACTTTTGGATCAACATCAACTTTTTTTCTTAAGTTTTGACCAACAGTTTTTCCTGTAACAGTTTTAATATTAGTATGTATTTTCTTGTTTTTAATTAACTCTTTCATCACAGCTGGTATTGCTCCTGCTCTATGGAAACTTTCCATAAGATATTCACCTGCTGGCTGACAATTAACAATCAAAGGAATATTGTGACCTAATTTTTGCCAATCAGATAAATCAAATTTGATTCCCATATGTTTTGCAATTGCACTTAAGTGAGTTGTACAATTACTAGAGCCTCCTATTGCACTTGCAACAACAACGGCGTTTTCAAAAGCTTTACGTGTCATAATTTTTGAAGGAGTTAAATCTTCATAAACCATTCCAACAATTCTTTTGCCGGTTTCATAAGAAATTTGTTCTCTTTCTCTGTAAGGTGCTGGTATAACGGCGCCACCAGGTAAAGACATACCTAAAGCTTCAGCAACAGAATTCATAGAAGATGCTGTTCCCATAGTGTTACAATGTCCTGTACTCGGCGCAGAAGAAGCAACCATATCCATAAATTCATCATAATTTATTTCACCTTTTGCTAACATCTTTCTTGCTTCCCATACTATCATTCCTGATCCAGCTAATTTTCCTTTATAAATTCCATCTAGCATTGGCCCACCTGATAAAACTATTGAAGGAATATTTACTGTAGCAGCCGCCATTAAAGCCGCTGGTGTTGTTTTATCACATCCTGTTGTTAAAATAACTCCATCGATTGGATATCCATACAAAACTTCAACTAATGACAGGTATGACAAATTTCTGTCTAGCATAGCAGTTGGCCTTTTGCCTGTTTCTTGAATTGGGTGAGTTGGAAATTCCATTGGAATTCCGCCCGCTCTTCTTATCCCATCTTTAATTCTTTTACTTAAAGATAAAAAATGCCTATTACATGGAGAAAGATCACTTCCTGACTGTGCTATTCCTATAATTGGGTTTCCAGATTGCAACTCTTTTCTAGTCAGACCATAGTTTAGATATCTCTCTAAATATAGCGCTGTCATGTCTGGATTTTTTGGATTATTAAACCATTTTTGGCTTCTAAAGCTCTTTTTTCTTTTTTTAGGCATGAATAATTATAATGTTTTATTTCAATATTTCTAGTGGTAGTGGAGCTTCTGGGTTTTTTTTTTGGCACAACTTTTCATAGTTCTCACAAAAACTCATGATAGTTTTTTGAGCTTCTTTTTTATTTAAAATATTAAGTCTTTTAATTAATTCATCACAATTTTTTTCTAATTCTTTTATTTGATCACCAGAAAAAAATTCTCCTGTTTCTATTTCCCAATATGTATTTTCAAGCTCATCGCCACTCAACTCGTTTAGTTTTTTTTGTAATGATTTTATAGTCTCGTCTTCAGTGTCTTTATCTCTCATAGGAGAATTCTTAAGTTTTCCAAGACATTTATCCCTTAAACCGTCAATAAAATGAAAATAAGGTTTACCCTCTGAAAAATCTCTAAAATGATTTGTATTAAAATACTTATCTATTGCTATTTCTGTCGAAACTTTTTCTTTACCTTTAATGATAGCTATTTGAACATAAACTTCTTGGCTAATATATTCTTCAATGTGATCTTTAACTTTTTGAGGTATCATCTTTAATATTAGTAACTAATGTGGTTCTCTATACTTGCTGTGGCAAGCTTTACAATTACTCCACATAAATTTTTTAAGAGTACCTCTTATATCCTCAGCATCTTCAATTACAGATATAAGTTTTATCATATCGTCAGATGCTTTTGCCATTAATGCATTAAATTCATCTTTTTCATCCCAAATAGTGAATAAGGCTCCTGTATCAAAACCCTCTTGCGTATTTTCGGGAAATAAATCTATTAAAACTTTATAATTTTCACTCATTTCTGTCATAAGTTTTTTTACTTTTTCAAAATCTCCTTTTGATGAGAAAGCTTGAACTCTTTTGGCTGTACTATAGTTTTTACTAAACAATGCTTGCCTGCTTTTAATAATATCCTCAACTGTTAACTCAGCATTGGAGTAAGAGACGAAAAACAAGCTTAAAAATGAGAATAAAATTATTTTAATATATTTTTTTATGTGATTAAATAAGTAATGCATCTAACAAATACTTTAGCAGAGTATGGCATTGTCTCAAAGGTGTTACATTGGCTCAGCGCAATCATTCTTTTGATACAAATACCTTTAGGGTTTTATCTGGTTGATTTAGATTTTGGTGAACAACGAATAACTATTGAAGATGTCCACGTCACGCTAGGTTTAACTGTTTTTTATATAATAATAATCAGATTAATAAATAATATACTTAATCCAACTCCAAAATTAGATCCAAGTATTTTTAAAGGACAAAGGTTTCTTGCAAAGATGAACCATGTTCTTTTATATATTGCTATTTTATCAATAACAATTTCAGGAATATTAAAAAAACTATTTAACGGAGAAACATTAATAATATTGTTTAGAGAAATTCAAATAAATGAAAATTTTGATTTAGCAGATCAGTTTTATGAAATCCATATTCTTTCAAATTATACCCTTATCGGTTTAATAGCGCTTCATATAACTGCTGTTATTATTCACAAACTATTTTTTGGGGACAATTTATTAAAAAGAATTCTTTAATATTAATGACAAGCAATTCCAAATTTTTTTAATCTCCAATAATTATAAGGCCAAGGAGTTAAAAAACCTACAATCAGCATTATTGGCACAACCCACCATGTTAAAATTGCTCCTCCAGTTAAAACATAGTCAGTTAAATTCATCATGATTTCCATACTAATCATTGAAATTAAACTCATACCACAAGCTGTTTTGAATGCGTTAATAAAATTAAAATTTTGTGTCATTAAAATTATTGTTTCTAAAATAATACTTGTGATTAATCCATTAATGATTGCTAAAAGCATTATTCCTAAGACTGGAAAAGAAATTTGAGTTAATTGAAAAAATAATATTGTTCCAAAATCTCCAATTGCACAACCAAGTACACACCAGGCTGTATTTTTTGCACTTCTTTTCCATGTATGTCTACAAGACCAATGAAATGTAGAGGTATTCATTATAATTTGATATTAATGATAAATGATTTTTAGACAAGTTTTCGATAATAAATCATCAACTTATACTTATTTAATTGCGTCGGCAAAAGGTCGCGAAGCAGTCATAATTGATCCAGTAATTGAGAATGTTGAAAGCTATATTAAGTTACTTCAAGAATTAGATTTAAAACTAGTCAAAGTAATTGATACACACATCCACGCAGATCATGTTACTGGTGCATCAAAATTAAAACAATCTACAAATTGTTCTACTATTATGGGAGAACACACTCCAGCAGATACTGTAGATATAAAATTAAAAGATGACGATATAATTAAAATAGATCAATTGGAAATTAAAGCAATGTATACTCCGGGACACACTTCTGACAGTTATAGTTTCTTAATGAATAAATATTTATTTTCAGGAGATACCCTTTTAATAAATGGAACTGGTAGAACTGATTTTCAAAATGGTAGTTCGAAGGATGCTTATAATTCGATCTTTAATAGATTGTTAAAATTACCTGAGGATACCATTTTGTATCCTGGTCATGATTATAACGGCAAAGTATCTAGCACAATTGGTAATGAAAAAAAATTTAATCCAAGATTGCAGGTTAAAAATGTTGATGAGTATATTGAGCTTATGACAAATCTTAATTTAGCAAAACCAAAATTAATTGATATCAATGTAAGTAGAAATATTAAGTTAGGTTCTAATTAAATACAACAAATATTAAAAACCAATAAGAAACTAATCCAGATGATATTGTTGCAATAATGTTTTTTGACAAATAACCTACGATTACTGCAACTAACGCTCCAAAAATTTTTGGATCATTCATTTCTATAAAGGTTCCAAAATCATTTATAAATATTCCTGGAAATATTATAGCTGGGAATACTGCAGAAGGGACATATTCCAACACTGCTTTTATTTTATCGCCCAACATATCTCTACTTATCAAAGCGATCATAGTCATTCTAGTAAAGTAAGTTAATATTCCAGCAAAAATAATTGTTGTAACTGTCATTTTTTTAATCTCAATAATAGTGCTGCCACAAATAAAGCAATTAATGGTGAAATAATTATGAAAGATTTAAATGGAGCATCAAAAAATAATAAAGAACTTAAACCACAGGTAATCATAACAATTACATGATCCAATTTTTTTAAATCCTGAACAATAATAGCAATAAAAGTTAAGGGAATTGTAAATTTTAACCCAAGCTCTTCTGGCACAAATGATCCCAATATAATTCCAGACAATGTAGCAATTTGCCAACAAAACCATAATGTGCAACCAGTACCAATTAAATGATAATGTAAAAATTCTTCATTTCTATTTTTTTTAAAAAACTTATTTGATTCGGCAAAGCCTTGATCTACAACTATATATGAAATTAACAATTTTTTAATAAAAGATAATTTTTCTAAATACTCAGATAAAACTGCTCCATATAATAAATGTCGAGAATTTATAATACCAACAGAAGCAACAGCAACTAAACTAGATGCGCCACCTGATAACAATTGTAAAAATACTATTTGTGAAGCTCCTCCAAAAATTATTAAAGACATTGCGTATACCGAATATGGGTGAAATCCAAGTTCAATCCCGATTGCTCCACAAATTATTCCAAATGGGATTACAGAGAGCATATGAGGAGAAATATCTATCATCCCTCTTTTAAATAATTGTTTTTTGGAAAGCATTTTCTTCTTTTACTAAAAGCAAACGATGTGCTCAAGTCGTATAGGTCTTTTTATTCCAAATTTATCATTTATCTCATGAATTTTGTGGTGGTGCGTATTAACAAGAACAGGAATGAATCTTTCACTTAATGTTTTTAAAGTATAAATAAAATTTGTACCTCTAAATTTTCTATCAACAACTTCTAATTTTAAATTACTATCATCATCATGCTCTAAATCTTCTGGCTGCAATAATAATTGAACTTTTGAACCTTTAGGGTAATGCTTGATAAATTTTCCTTCTATAAGTCCTAGATCATCATTTTCAAGAGAATTTTCACCAGTTACTTTTGCTGGTATTAAAATTCCACGATTTAAAAAATTTACAACCTCAATTGAATTTGGAAAGTGATATACATTATAAGGATCATCGAATTGATTTAGATGACCATTTAAAATAATTGCACATTTGTTACCTAAATAAAAAGCTTCATATGAGTCATGTGTTACAATTATAGTCGTAATTTTTAATTTGCTTAATATTTTTTTTAATCTTTCTTGAATTTCCTCTTTAAAACTTTGATCAACGTTTGATAGAGGTTCATCTAATAACAAAAGATCAGGTTGTGTTAATAAAGCTCTTGCAAGTGAGGCCCTTTGAGCTTCACCAGCACTTATTTCATGAGGGTATTTTTTAAGTATCTTTGAAATGTCAAGTAAATTTATAATTTCTTTAAAACTAAGTTTTTTTCTTTTTATATTTTTGTTTCTCTCAGCGCCTAATAAAATATTTTTCTCAACAGTGTAATGAGGGAATAAGCTATTATCTTGAAAGGCTAAAGATATATTTCGATACTCAGGCTCAATATGTTTATCTTTAGAGGATAATAATTTGCCATTTAATTTGATTGTTCCTTTGTTTACTTTTTCTAAACCAGCTATCGTTCTTAATATTGTTGTTTTTCCAATACCTGATGGGCCTAGAATACACAAAGTTTCTCCCTCATTTTCAATATAAAGTGACACATTTTTAACTTTAGTTTTTCCAGCAATTTGGAAATTAACATCTGTTATTTCTAAAAATTTTTTTTTCATTTTTCTCTTAGAATATATTTAGATGTAAACATAATGAAAATCGCTGCAATTAAAATCAAAAAAAGTGACGGCACTGCAGCAGCTTCTAGCAAATCCTCAGAGGCAGATATGTAGGCTGTTGTTGCAAATGTTTCAAAATTAAATGGTCTTAAAATAAGAGTTATTGGTAATTCTCTTACAATTTCAATAGAAATTAATATTACTACAAACAAAAGTGAATTTCTTAAAAGAGGCATATGAATATTTAAAAAAGTTTTTTTTTTAGAATAACCAAGAAGATAAGAACTTTCATCAACAGAAATGTTAATTTTTTCATATCCTGATTTTATTCCATTAAAAGCTAAAGAGTAAAATCTTACAAAGTAAACTATTATTAGGCCAAGTACTGTGCCAATAAAAACTTTTTTAATAGAAAAAAAACCTAGTGTTTTAACTATATTGTTGTCAAACCATGCAACAAAAGTAATGAATGCAACTGCTAAAATTACCCCTGGGATAGCATAGCCTGAAATGGATATTGTTGATAAAAAATTCAAAATTTTATTTTTAGAAACTCTATTCCCATAATTTGAAACAAGAGAAAATATAATAAGTACGAGACTAGATAAAGCAACTAAATAAATTGTGTTAAAAGTAAGTGAGATTATATCAATATCATAAAAATTTTCTGGAAATTTTATAGTCCAATATAACATTTGACTTAAAGGAAATAAAAAACTTAAAAAGAAAATAATAAAACAAAAACAAACAGCATAAAATGATTGCTTACCTGTTAAAGTAATTTTTTCTTTTTGTTTAAACCCACCTTTTGAATTAAAATGGTACCTGGCTTTTTTTCTAGAAAAATTTTCTATAATAAAACACGCAAATATAAAAATTAGTAAAAAAAATGACAATCGATTTGAAAAAGCTAAATCATCAAATGTTATCCAAGAATTATAAATACCAGTAGTCAAAGTATTTATTGAGAAAAAATCTACTGCCCCAAATTCAGCTAACGTTTCCATAGCAACAAGAGACAAACCTGCAACAATAGCTGGCCTAGCGGCTGGTAATATTAAAGAATATAATGACTTAAATTTTGAAAAACCTAAACTTCTACCTAAATCAATTAAATTTTGAGATTGATATAAAAAAGAGGCACGAGAAAGTATATAAACGTAAGCATATAAAGAAAATGAAAGTGATAATACTGCTCCCAAACGACCGTCAAACTTTGGGATATATCTGTTATATTCTCCCTCTCCAAACAAATTAGTTAAAATTGTAAATGCTGTTCCATAATTTTCAAAGAAAGCTGTCAAAGAATATGCGTAGATATAAGGAGGGACAGCAAACGAGAGTATAAGTGCCCATTTGAAGAAATCACTAAATGGAAATTTATAAAATGATACTAAATATGCACAAAAGGTTCCTATTAAAAAAGTAAGAAGCAAAACACATATTAATAATGTGAACGAATTGAAAATATACTCTAATAAAAAAGTATCTTTTAATAATTGGTAATAGCTAGAAGTTTCCTCAAAAAAACTAAAAAAAACTGTTATAATTGGAATTAATACGGCAACAGAAACTAATAAAGATAATATAAACCAAATATTAAAGTTTTTTAACATTATAGGTTTATTATATATAAAATAAAAAAATTATCTAAATTTAAAGTAATATTTGAAAGATTTTAAATTTAGTGCCCACGACAGTTTCTAGGAAAGGGTAAAGATCCTAGGGAGAGTGACGTGGGCACGTCTAAAAAGAAATATATCATCGTTTAAAAGGAGTGAGGATGTCTAGAGCCTCGTCTTTTTCAATTTCAGATAATTTTCTATTATTTATTTTACTCTGTATTTTTTCACACTCTGATGAGCAAGGTTCACATGTTGTCTGACCCTCAAGTGAACCGCTCATATCAGAAGAATTATTTAAACCAGAGTTAAATAAATTCTTTTTCACTTATATTTACTTCCATCCAGCTGCAGTCATTACTTCTAATGCTGCTGCTTGATTTTTTCCATAAGTTGAAACTTTAGTTGTAAGATCTTGTTTAAAATCTAATCCTAAATTGTTTACTACTAATGGACTTGGAGATACACCACCTATCATTGGAAACTCAAACGTATTATTTGTAAAGTGTTCCTGAGACTCTGGTGATAATAAAAAGTCAACAAGTGCAATCGCGTTTGCTTTATTAGGTGCACCTTTAACTAAAGCAGCACAACTAATATTCATGTGTGTTCCTCTACCTTGTTGGTTAGGGAAAAACGCTTTAACTTTTTTTGCAGCTTCTTGTTGTTCAGCACCTTTTTTACCTGATAGCATAAGTGCTAAATAATAAGTGTTAGCTACTGCGATATCAGCTTCACCAGCTGCTACTGCCATAATTTGAGCTCTATCGTTTCCTTTAGAGTCTCTAGCCATGTTAGCTACAACACCTTTTGCCCATTCAGCTGTAGCTTTTTTTCCATTATTTGCAATTAATGATGCTACAAGAGATTTATTATAAATATTGCTAGATTTTCTTATTACTAATCTACCTTTCCATTTTGGATCAGCTAAACCTTCATAAGTTAAACCTGACAACTCAGCTCCACTAACTCTCTCGGGTGAGTAATAAATAATTCTTGCTCTTTTTGCTACTCCAACCCATTGATTAGTTCTAAAGTTTTTTGGAACAGATGCTTTAATTGTTGCAGATGTTAATCCACCTCCAAGCAAACCTTTGGCTGACATTGCGCCACATCTTCCAGCATCAGCAGTGATATAAAGATCAGCAGAAGAGTCTGCTCCTTCTTCAGCTATTCTTTTTTCTAAGGCTCCTGATTTACCATTAATTAAATTTACTTTGATACCTGTAGCTGCAGTAAATTTTCCATATAGTTCAGCATCAGCCTTATAGTGTCTTGCATTAAATACATTTACCTCATTTGCAATAGCAAAAGCTGATGCAAATAGAGATATTATCAATGCTAAAATTGATATTTTTTTCATATTTATCCTTAAAATTAACGTTATTTTGAGAATGAGAATTATTCGCAATGCGAATGATTATCAATCGCAATAATGTCGCATACCTTCTACATATCAGTATTCTTGGGGATTTAGCAGTGTCTATTTCCAGTCGCCAATTTTGCTAAAAAGGAAATTTCTGAATGCTTGAACTCTTGCAGTATTCTTTAATGATTGTGGATAAACAAAGTGTGCCTCTGTGATTGGACCTTCTACTTTTGGAAGCACTTTAATTACATTGTTTGAATTTGATACTAAATATTCTGGGAGTGCCGCCAATCCTACCCCTGACTCCACAGCTAACAATAATCCCATTACACTATTTACTTTCATAATTGTTTTTCTTTTTTTTCCATCGTGCATTCCAATTTTGAGAGCCCAATCAGGATTATAAACTGGTGAAGGAGCACCTTTTCCAAATGAAATAAATTTATGTTTACTTAAGTCATTTACTGTTTTTGGCATTCCATTTTTTTCTAAATATTTATTTGAACCATAAATATAGTACTTAATGTCTACTAATTTTTTTTGAATATAATTTAGCTGTTTCGGCCTTCTCATGAAAATTCCAATATCAGCTTGTCGTGTACTTAAGTCTAATTCTTTATCATCAAAAACTAACTCAATTTCAATCTCTGGATTTAATCTCATGAATTCTTGAATTCTTGGAGTTAACCAGTGAGTTCCAAAACTTCTAACCGTCGTAATTGTTAATTTCCCTGTTGGTTTATTTTTTTGGTCCCCTAGTGAAGTTTCAACCTCTTTAAGTTTACTAATTACTTCATGAGCTGTTTTAAACACATATTCGCCGTTTTCTGTAAGAGTTAAGCCTCTCGCATGTCTTTCAAACAATTGTACATTCAAATCTTGTTCTAATGATTGTATTTGTCTGCTTATAGCTGATTGGCTGAGGTTTAAATTAATAGTAGCATTTGTAAAACTACCAGCTTCTGCTACAGCGTGAAAAATTTTTAATTTATCCCAATCCATTATTTGTTAAGATTTATTATATATCTTCCAGATGTTTCTCCCTTAAGCATTTTTGTATAAACATCATTTACTTCTTCCAAACTAATTTCTTTAATAGATTTATTTAGCAGTTCAAAATCAACCAGTTTTGATGCCTCGCTCCACAAAAATTTTCTTCTAACATTTGAAACAGTCACAGAATTTATGCCCCAAAGCTTGACTCCTCTTATAATGAAAGGCATCACAGTTGTATTTAATTTTATATCAGAAGCGTTTCCACAAGAAGCAACAATACCTGCATCTTTAGTTTGAGAAAGTATATTTTCTAAGACTTTACCCCCAACAGTATCAACAGCACCATCCCAAAGTCCTTTATCTAGGGGTCTTGCATCTTTAGTTAATTCGTTAGTATTTATAACGTTTTTTGCACCAATTGATTTTAAATATTCAACATTATTATTTTTTCCAGTAACTGCTGTCACATTACATCCCAGTTTATTTAAGATCATAATTGCAATACTCCCAACACCACCAGAGGCTCCACTAACAATAACATCATTTACTTTTTCTCCTAATAACAATTCTTCTCTAGTCAATTTTGTAACAAACGCACTTTGCAATGCTGTGAAACCTGCTGTTCCCATTATCATAGATTGTTTTAATGTTATCTCTTTTGGTTTTTTTACTAAAAATTTACCATCTACTTTTGCGTATTGAGAATAACCACCATAATAAATTTCACCAACCCGCCATCCAGTCAAAATAACTTCATCTCCTGGCTTGAATTGATCGCTTTGGCTATCCTCAACTGTACCTGAAAAATCAATACCAGGTATATGTGGAAATTCTTTTACAAGTCTTGCACCATTTTTTAAAATTAAAGCATCTTTATAATTAAGACCTGAGTAATGAACTTTTACTGTTACATCACCATGTTTTAAGAATTTTTTATCAATAGATTTGACATCACGTGTGAAATTTTCACCTTCTTGATTAAGAATTAATGCTTTGAATTGGTCAGACACACTAGTCTTTTAACGTAGTGCTGATAAATCGTAAATATCTATTTTGATAACTTAAATCTTCTTTAAATTGACCTAAATAAAAATTAGTTACTGTTGTTGCTTGTTCTTTTTTAATACCTCTCATGGTCATACACTGATGAGTTGAATCTATTGTTACAGCCACACCTTTAGCGTCTAAAGCTTCCATTAGAGTGTTGGCTATTTGAACAGTCAGTCTTTCTTGAGTCTGTAATCTTTTTGAAAATATTTCAACTACTCTTGCAATTTTACTTAATCCAACGACTCTCTCATTTGGTATATAGGCAACGTGAGCTTTTCCTAAAATTGGAGCCATATGGTGTTCACAGTGACTTTGTACTGAGATATTTTTTTGAACAACCATATCACTGTAACCTTCTACATCACCAAAAGTTTTATCTAATACTTTTTTTGCATCCTCGTTGTAACCTTGAAAATATTCTTTAAATGCTTTTACAACTCTTTTGGGGGTTTCTAAAAGTCCCTCTCTTTTAGGATCTTCTCCCATCCAAGATAAAATGGTTCTGATAGCTTCCTCAGCTTCTTTATCCGAAACTTTTTTAATGTCTAAATTTTTGTTATCTGCGTCTTTTACTAATTTCATAGCGCCTTTTTATACAGTAAATACCTTAATTTAAAAATATTTAATATATTCAGATATGTGCTACATAATCACCGCATATGTTCAAAAAAAGAGAAAATATCTACGATATTGAAGAGGGAAATCTTCTTTCACCTAAGTTTGATAACGATGGATTGATACCAGTGATTACTATGTGCTCAAAAACCAAAGATATTTTAATGCATGGATATATGAATATAGAAGCTCTGAAAAAGACAATTGAAACTAAAGAGGCACATTATTTTAGCAGATCAAGAAAAGCTATTTGGCATAAGGGTAAAACAAGTGGATTTACCCAAAAAGTTAATGAAATAAGAATTGATGATGATCAAGACTCTATATGGTTAACAGTTGATATCGGTGATGGAGCTAGTTGTCATGTTGGTTATAGATCATGTTTTTATAGATCTATCCCGATGGGACCAATTGATAACGGAAGAAAAATTGAAATGGAATTTCTTGAGAAGGAAAAAAAATTTGATCCAGAAGAAGTTTATAAAGGTCAACCAAACCCAACAAAAATTTAAATGAGCGAAAAACAAAAAAACGTCTTGGGCGAAGACTTGGAGGAATGTTCAAATGATCCTTTGACAGGATGGTTTCGTGATGGTTGTTGTAATACTGATGAGAATGATCATGGACTTCATACGGTTTGTGCTAAAGTTACTACAGAATGTTTAGAGTGGATGAAAGAAGCGGGTAACGATTTAATTACTCCGCATCCTGAATTTGGGTTTCCAGGTTTAAAAGATGGAGATGGATGGTGTTTGTGCGCAACTTGGTATGCTAGAGCAGTTGAGGCAGGAAAAGGATGTCCAATATTTTTGAAAAGAACTCATGAAAACACTCTTAAATATGTGCCTATTGAAACTTTAAAAAAGTTTGCAATAGATTTGTCCTAATTTACATATTTCCATATTTTGGTCCACCACCACCTTCAGGAGTGACCCAAATAATATTTTGTGAAGGCTCTTTAATATCACAAGTTTTACAATGAATACAATTTTGAGAATTAATGACAAATTTATTTACTTCATTTTCTTTTTGAACTTCATACACACCTGCAGGGCAATATCTTTGAGCAGGTTCATCAAATTTTTCAAGAGTATAATTTATTGGTAAATTGGGGTCTTTAAGTTTTAAATGAACTGGTTGATTGTCGGCATGATTAGTTCCTGTTAAATAAACTGAACTTGTTTTGTCAAAAGTTATTATATTATCATATTTTGGATAATCTATTTTAGGCATTTGATTTGCAAGTTTTAAAGTTTCGTGATCAGCATGTTTATGTTTGAGTGTTAAAGGAAGTTTGCCTCTAAACAAAATTTGATCAATACCTGTAAAAATGATTCCTAAAATTAAACCCCAACTAAAACTAGGTTTCACGTTTCGGGCTTCATAAAGTTCTTTATGTAACCAGCTATTTTTAAATTTATCTTCATAAATAGATAAATCTTTGTTTGCTTTTAAATGTTCATTAATAGTTTCTGCTGCAATCATTCCACTTTTCATTGCCGTGTGCGAGCCTTTGATTTTTGGCATATTTAAAGTTCCTGCATCACAACCAACTAGTAAAGCTCCGGGCATAAACATTTTTGGCAAACTTTGAAATCCACCTTCAATTAAAGCTCTTGCACCGTAAGAAATTCTTTTTCCACCTTCTATAATTTTTTTAATTGCTGGATGAGTTTTAAACCTTTGAAATTCATCATAGGGCGATAAATGAGGATTTTTGTAATCTAAACCAATTACATAGCCTAAGAAAACTTGTTTATTTTCTGCATGATACATAAAACTACCACCATAAGTATTGTTATCTAACGGCCATCCAGCAGTATGCATAACTAAGCCTTCTTCGTGATTTTTATCTTCTATCTCCCAAATTTCTTTAAAACCAATTCCGTATTGTTGAGGATCTTTACCTTTGTTTAATTCATATTTTTCAATAAGTTGTTTTCCTAAGTGACCTCTGCACCCTTCTGCAAAAACAGTCACTTTACCTAAAAGCTCAATACCTGGTTCAAAACTATCTTTTTTATTACCATCTTTATCTATCCCCATATCTTGAGTGGCTACACCTTTAACAGATCCATCTTCATTATATAAAATTTCACTTGCTGGGAAACCTGGAAAGATTTCTACACCTAAGGCTTCAGCTTGTTCTGCAAGCCATCTACATAAATTTGCTAGACTGATAATATAATTTTTATGATTTTGTTGAACAGCTGGAAGTAGCCAGGTTGGCCAACTTAATGATTTAGTTTTTCCCAAAAATAAAAATTTTTCTTTAGTTACTTTTGTTTTAATTGGAGAATTTAATTCTCGCCAATTAGGTAATAATTCATCTAAAGCACGTGTTTCAAATACATTGCCACTTAAAATATGAGCTCCAATTTCAGAAGCTTTCTCTAATAAACAAACATTTAAATTTGGATCTAATTGTTTTAACTTTATTGCAGTTGACAATCCTGATGGACCTCCACCAATGATTACAACATCATATTCCATTGATTCTCTAGACATTACCTAGTTTTTAACTGTAAGGATTATTTTTGTATAGTGTTTAATTTGTTCAGCTCTTCCATGAACTGAGGTATTGCCTCAAATAAATCTGCTTCAAGACCATAATCTGCTACACTAAATATTGGTGCTTCACCGTCTTTATTAATTGCAACAATAACTTTACTTTCTTTCATACCTGCTAAATGCTGAATTGCTCCAGAAATTCCAATAGCAATATATAACTCTGGAACAACTACTTTTCCTGTTTGGCCTACTTGATGATCATTACTTATATAACCAGCATCTACTGCTGCTCTAGATGCTCCAATCGCTGCACCGAGTTTGTCAGCAATGCCTGTTATTAATTTAAAATTATCTCCACTTTGCATTCCTCTGCCACCTGATACAACTATTCTTGCTGTTCCAAGTTCTGGTCGATCAGATTTAATTTCTTCTCTTTTGATAAATTTTGTATTTGAAAACTCTTCACTAGCATCTACTTTTTCAATTGGGGCCGATCCACCTGTGCTCCCACAAGGATCAAAAGAAGTAGGTCTGATTGTTACACACTTTTTAGTATCATTACTTTTAATTGTTGCAAAAGCGTTACCTGCATAGATTGGTCTTAAAAAAGTATCTGCTGATATTACTTTAATAATGTCACTTACTTGTGAAGTATCAAGATGTGCAGCAATTCTTGGCATTAAATTTTTTCCAAAAGTATTAGCTGAACAAACAATATGAGAATAATCTTCTGCAAGTTTTATAATTACTGGAGCAAAATTTTCTGCAGTAAAGTTTTCATAATGAGCTGCTTCTACACTTAGTACTTTTTTAACTACTGAAAGTTCAGATAATTTTTTTGCTGCTTCTGCACTATTATGACCAATTATTACAGCATGGACATCTTCATCAATTTGAGATGCTGCAGTAGCTGCATTTAAAGTAAATGGTCTTAATTCTTTATTATTATGTTCTGCTATAAGTAAAACTGACATTATATTACCTTTGCCTCATTTTTTAACTTTTGAACTAATTCAGCAACATTTGCTACTTTTATGCCCGCTTTTCTTTTTGGTGGTTCCTCTACTTTCAATTGTTCTAATCTTGGCGACAAATCAACATCTAAATCAGAAGCAGCAATTTGCTCAATAGGTTTTTTCTTAGCTTTCATAATATTTGGTAATGATGCGTATCTTGGTTCATTCAATCTAAGATCGCAAGTTACAATTGCTGGAACGTTTATTTCAATTGTCTCTAGGCCTTCATCTATTTCTCTGGTGACTTCTAATTTATTATCTTTTACATCAATCTTTGATGCAAACGTTGCTTGAGGCCAATTTAATAAAGCACTCAGCATTTGGCCTGTTTGATTGCAGTCATCATCTATTGCTTGTTTACCCATAAAAACTAAATCTGGTTTTTCTTTATCAACTACTTTTTGTAAAATTTTCGAAACAGCTAATGGCTCTATTATTCCATCTACTTTAACATGAATACCTCTATCTGCGCCAACAGCTAAAGCTTTTCTAACTGTTTCTTGAGCTTTTTCTTCCCCTACTGTTACAGCAACCACTTCAGTTGCTTTACCTGCCTCTTTAATTTTTACAGCCTCTTCAATTGCATTATCATCTGGAGGATTAGTTGACATTTTTACATTGTCTGTAACTACACCAGTACCATCTTCTTTCACTCGTATTTGAACATTGTAATCAATAACTCTTTTTACAGCGACTAAAATTTTCATTAAGTTCTCAATAAATTATTTTCAGAGTCGTACGGACTCTCCTTTAGTACTGTAGCGTCGTACATTTCTCCTAATATATCAACTTGTAATTTGTCGCCCACATTAGAACAATCCGGTTTTACCATGGCTAGTGCTATTGATTTATCTAATCTAAACCCAAATTCTCCTCCAGTTGCTCTTCCAACTACCTTTCCATCTTTAAAAATAGGGTTATTTCCAAGCACATCAGCGTCCTTTGTATTGTGGACCTCCAAAGTAACTAATTTGTTGTCAAAACCTTTCTCTCTCCACTTATTTAATGCATCTAGGCCGATAAAGTTTCCTTTATTTGGGTGAACAAATCTATCTAGGCCAGATTCGTAAGGTGAATATTCAATTGATAATTCCGTACCTACTAATTTATAAGATTTTTCAACCCTTAAACTATTCATAGCTCGTATTCCAAAAGGTTTTATTCCTAGATCTTTACCTGCTTCCATTAATTTATCAAAAATATGATTTTGATATTCAATTGGATGATGTAATTCCCAACCAAGTTCACCAACAAAGTTTACTCTCATTGCATTTACTGGAGCATATCCAACATTTACATTTTTAGCAGTTAGCCATTTAAAATTTTCATTGGAAAAGTCATCTGTTGAAACCTTTTGCATTAGTTGTCTAGCTTTTGGACCTGCTACTACCAGAACTCCTGTACTATTTGTTAAATCTTCAAATATTACTGATCCATCATCTGGCATCCATTTTTGTATCCAATCATGATCCAATCTTAAATTCGCTCCAGCAGAAACTAAGTAATAACTATTCTCTGCTTCTTTCATTATTGTAAATTCAGAATGAACCCCACCTTTAGTATTTAAAGCATGACATAGGTTTATCCTTCCAATTTTTTTTGGAAGCTTATTAGCAACTAAATAATCTAAAAATTCCTCTGCCTTTGGTCCTCTAATTCTACATTTTGCAAACGCTGTCATATCTAAAAGACCCACGTTTTCTTTTACATTTTGACATTCTTTTTTAATTGCATCGAACCATTTTGATCTTCTAAATGACCAATCATCTTTTTGTTCCATTCCATCAGTTGCAAAAAAATTAGGTCTTTCCCATCCAAATTTCTGACCAAATACAGCACCTAAATTTTTCATTCGCTCATAACAAGGAGCGGTTCTTAGTGGTCTTGCTGCCGGCCTTTCCTCATCTGGATAGTGCACAATAAATACATGACTGTATGCTTCCTCATTTTTTGCTTTCAAATAAGATTTGGTTGCATAGTTTCCGTAACGTCTTGGTTCAACGCCTAACATGTCGATTGTAGGTTCACCATCAACAATCCATTCTGCTAATTGCCAACCTGCACCGCCCGCAGCTGTTATTCCAAAACTATGTCCTTCATTTATCCAAAAGTTTTTAAGACCCCAAGCAGGTCCAACAATTGGATTGCCATCAGGTGTATAACAGATTGCTCCGTTATAAACTTTTTTTACCCCAACCTCTCCAAATGCAGGAACTCTATGAATTGCTCCTTCAATGTGTGGAGCCAATCTATCTAAGTCTTCTTGAAATAATTCATATTCAGAATTTTTTGATGGCCCTTCTACATAACAAGCTGGTGCACCATCTTCATAGGGACCTAAAATTAATCCTCCTGCTTCTTCTCTCATGTACCATCTACTATCACTATCTCTTAAGACACCCATCTCTGGTAATCCTTCTTTTTTTCTTTTTTGAATTTCAGGGTGGGGCTCTGTAACAATATACTGATGTTCAACAGGTATTACTGGAATATCTAATCCTACCATTTCACCTGTTTGTCGTGCAAAATTTCCTGAACATGAAATAACATGTTCACACTCTATTGATCCTTTATCTGTTTCTACAACCCATCCCTCTGCAGTTTGTCTCATTGATAGGACAGTTGTATTTCTATAAATTTCAGCTCCTCTGTTTCTTGCGCCTGTTGCTAATGCTTGAGTTAAATCCGCTGGTTGAATATATCCGTCCTCAGGGTGTTGTATTGCGCCAACTAAATCATCTGTATGACATAACGGCCAAATTTCTTTTACTTGTTCTGGTTTCAAAAATTTAACATCTACTCCAATAGTTCGAGCAACACCTGCGTATTGATGGTATTCATCCATTCTATCTTTTGTGCTTGCTAAACGAATATTTGAAACAACACTAAAGCCAACATTTTTTCCAGTTTCCTCTTCCAATGTTTTGTATAGATTAACTGCATACTTATGAAGTTGCCCTACTGAATAACTCATATTAAATAAAGGTAATAAACCAGCAGCATGCCAAGTAGATCCTGAAGTTAATTCTTTTCTTTCAACTAAGACAACGTCTGACCATCCCTTTTTTGCTAAATGATAAAGAGCGCTAACTCCTACAACTCCTCCACCAACTACTACAACTTTAGTTTTTGTTTTCATTCTGCAATTCCTACTAAATTTTTAATTATAACGAAACAAAAATGTATCTTTAGACAATCAAATTGAGCTTCCAAGTGAGATGGGGCTGGATACCATAGTAGTTAGCCAGCAGTCCTTTAAGCTTCCATCTAAGGTATACTTTTCAACTTGCCAATTGAATTTATGGTAAATTTTGTCTTTATCAAGAATGATAACTTCAAATTGAGCCCATTTGTCACTGCTTCCAAGTTCAGTTATCGTATGACTTAGGTGGTTAATCATCATGCCATAAGAATCGCTTTTTATCATCATTTTAAAATTGCTTAATGGTCCTGTAACCCTTTTATTATTTGGGTGTGCAAAATTCCAAGTTTGCTCGATACCACCATCTTTAAAATCTGAGTCATTATTCTGAAGACCTGTAAGTTGAATTTTAACAACTTCGGAAGGTAAGATGTCTTTATTAGGCTTTAGTAAATCGGCTTTTGAAATTGAAGTAAGAATTAATAAAATTAATATAATTTCAAATTTTGTTTGCAGTACTTTCAACATCTTTTAAAAATTTTATTCTTTTTTTATCTTCAACAAATGGTACAGCAAAGTATCGCCTATATATAACATCCGTGATGCCGCATATATTAAACACTCCTCTTCTTAATCTTTTTGTTGGCATATTAAGAAAAAAGGTTCTTACTGCAAATTGAGGTGATCCATATGTACAAAATACAACTGCTTTTTTTCCTTTTAAGTTTCCTATTGGATAACCATAATTTCCAAAAAGTTTTTTAAATTTAAATGCCCAAGGAGGCGCTAAAACTTTATCAATCCAACCTTCTACTATTGCGGGCATTCTAAAATTCCAAATTGGCGCAATAATAACTATTACATCTGAGTCATCTATTCTCTTTCTATGATTTAATACTTTTTCATCTGGTTTCTCACCTGAGAATACTGGATCAAATTTATCTTTATACAAATCAATTAAATCTACAGAATGACCATTTTTCTCAACACATTTTATAAAAGTATCTCGAATTGCAGCATTAAAAGAATTTTCATCATAATGTCCGTAAACAACAAATATTTTTTTCATAAATTTTTTTAGTTATTAAATATATATAGGTACTATTCTGAAGTTTTGTACTTACTATTATTAATAATAAATACAAAAAGAATTGGTAAAACTAAGGTTAAAATCGTTACAACAATTAATAAAATTCCAAGTTCAGAATAATCTGCTGTAGTTTGAATTTCGCCAGAAACTTTATCTTTAACCTCTCTAGTCACATTAAATATTTCATTTAAATATTTAGTTCCTAATGCACTTGCAGATAAAGCAAGATTTGTAAAAGATGCGAAAACTGCAAAAAAAGTTGCTTTTAAATGTGCTGGAGCATTTTTTGCTATCCAAGCTAGTAAAGGTATCATTGATACTTGACCAAGAGGAGACTCTAGCGCGGTATTAATTAATGCAATAAACTTAGCATCAACCACTCCACCTGTTAAAGAAGCTGTCCAATTATGAAAACCATAATACATTCCAACACTTGGTAAAAATAAAATTGCACCAGCAATACTTAAAACAACTACTATCTTAGCAATTGAATTTTTGGCCATAAATGGCCTTAGTAAAACAATACCAGCTAACGTTAAAATTGATGCTAGCAATGATAGGATAGAAAAAAATTGCTCATTAAATCCTAGTTCATCAATTTCGAACCATGTTAAACCAGGACCAGGGCCTGGCATGGCTCTAAATATAAAAATAATTACTGCTGTACCTACAATTGTTAATCGTAATTCCTCGGGTAATTCCTTAATAAGTTTAAACATTAAAAACAAAATGATTATGACTGATCCTATAAATACAATTTCTTGTGCAAAAGGTACTTTGAACGAACCTACTGATAACGTAAAAATTACAAAAACTAAACTTCCACCTAAAATCCACCAATTAACTTTTGTTTTTTCATAACCTCTTTCTTCTTTAAATTCTAAACCCTTAGATTGTAAGTTTTGTATTTTTTTCTGTCTTAAATAATTTGCTAAAATTACACCTAAAATTGAAACCAAAGGTATTACAAGAGCATAAATATAAATGGTTCCATATAAATTTATCTTATCTACTTGCTCTAAACTTTCTACATCTCTAAATAAAATTACGTTAACTAATGCAACAAGAACTGTACCACCAATTATTGCAAATCGCCCTAACGTTTGCATTGTTGTGTGCATTATTTTTATCTGATCTCTAGAATACTCATTTCCTGTTTCATCAATTAAAGGAACAGCTTCTACCGTCATTGCGTCTGCAACTACGTCCTGAACCACGTAACCAACTGGAGCTAAAATCACACTAATAACAAACCAAGTTTCTACTGAAAAAATTTGAGCCATATCCTCAGTATGAATAATTAACCCATACATAATTAATAAACTAAGAGCTATTAACGAGGCTCCAAAATAAACCATGTAATTTTTTCTTTCCCAAATAAGATCGACTAGATGCCCTAATGGCATTTTTAAAGCCCAAGGTATTCCTGCCCAAAATCCCAATCCTGCGAGAAAAGCAGCAGACAAATTTAAATAATCCTTAACAAAAAAAGTTCCTACTATTCCAGTTAATCCAGAAATTCCAGCAGCCATATAAACCATTAATGGTGGTAGATAAGTCCATTTAAACTGACGCCCTAGATCTAAAAAAGTATTATCTAAAAATTTAATTATTTTATTCATTTAATCACTTAGGACAGGAAAAGTTTGTCTTACTTTTAAAAAATATTTTTGATACTCCATTTTTGTACATTTATTTTCAATATATTCCATTTTATTTTCTTCAACTAATTTTTTTGCATTTTGATCTCTTATTCCAAGTTGAAGCCATAAGACTTTAGCACCTATTTTTACCGCATCTTCTGCAATTCCATAAACCTCCCTGGATGGTCTAAATACATCAACTATATCTACATTTTTATTAATTTCTGTGATGCTAGAATATACCTCTTCACCTAATATTTTTTCTCCTTTTGCACTTGGGTTTACTGGATAAACTTTAAATCCATAATCTTGCATATACCTCATCACAATAGTTGATGTTTTTTTAAGATCCTTGCTTACCCCTATCATTGCAATAGATTTATATTTAGAGAGAATGTTTTTTATTTCACTCATATAATTTTATTTATTTTTTAATAAAATTTTTTTCTTACAAAATTCTTTGGCTTCTTCAATAGTCATTGGTTTTTCTAATTTTTGACTACCAGCAACACATGCATCTATAGCTCTTTGAGAATTGTGATCTCTAAAATCTAGTACAACATAAAGTCCCACAATTATAAAAATTATTATTAAAATATTTTTAATTCTCATTTATTTTTCCAATTAGGCTTTCTTTTTTCTAGAAAAGCAGATATTCCCTCTTTAGCATCCATTGCCATCATATTAAGAGTCATCATTTTGCTTGTATAAGTATAAGCTTTGCTTAATGGCATTTCTAATTGTTTATAAAAAGCTTGTTTTCCAATTTTAATTGTTAAATTAGATTTAGAAGCAATTTTATTTGCTACTTTTAATACCTCACTATCTAATTTAGATTTTGAAAAATTATCATTTATTAAACCTATTTCTTTTGCATAATTTGCATTGATAGGTTCTCCAGTTAACAACATTTTCATCATTGGTTTTCGATTTATCTTTCTACTAACAGCAACCATAGGCGTACTGCAAAATAAACCAATATTCACACCAGGAGTCGCAAATAACGCATCCTTTGTACTATAAGCTAAATCACAACTCGCAACTAATTGACAACCAGCAGCAAATGCTGCGCCATGAACTTTAGCTATTACTGGCTTTTTACCTTCAACAATTTGAAGCATTACTTTTGAACAAAGATTAAATAATTTTAAATATTTATTTCTTTTTTTTAGGCCTTTTACTTCTTTCAAATTATGTCCCGCACTAAATCCTTTTCCAGCACCCTCTAATATTATCACTTTAACTTTTTTATCAGCATCTAATTTTTTGAAGACTTTCAAAAGATCAGAAAGGTTTTGAAATGATAAAGAATTATAAGTTTTAGGTTCATCAATAACAATTGATGAAATATTATTATTAATTTTTCTAATTTTTATATTGCTTTTCATTTAATCAGTTAATCCATCGGATCTAGCCTGATTTCTTTCTATATGAATTGGTAAAACTTTGCCATATATGGCCTTTGAGTGTTCTGGAGTATTCACTCTCCATGGATCTAAAACATAAGCTGGAATACACATATATCTTGATTTTTGACCTTCAACTTTAGTTACCCTGTGCAAAGTAAATCTTCCTTTAAAAATTTGTAAATCACCAGGCTCTAATTTGAGTTGTCTTACCCTAGTTCTATCACCTGCTATAACTTTTTTTACTTCTTCAAAATTTTCATTTCCAGGTTTTCTGATATTAGGGCAGTACTCAAATATTCCTCCCTTTTCAGGTTTTTGAATCATTAAGCTAAGCGTAAATTCACAACTATCAAAATGCCACGGAAGTACTCCATCAGGTTTCATAACATTATAAGCGTGGCATGCTAATGGATCTGCCCATCTGTAAATAGGATAAACACCTAAACAAGCAGATACAAATTTTAAAAGCTCTTCCGTTTCGTAAAGGTATTTCATTTCAGAGTCTTTTGAAAAACAATCTGAGTTTAAATATCCATTATACCTATTCATAAAAGTTCTTTTGGGATGATCTTTTGGTAATGATGGATCATCTTTAGCATACAAATAAGCATTAATACTTTCTTTAGACATGTAAACTTCATCCAATTGTTTCTCCAACTCTGAATTCATTATCTTTAATGATTTAGGTAAAATAAAATTTGGTATTGTTGAACAACTATTTTGATCTAGTTCTTCTTTACATTTTTGAATTAAGTTTTTAATTTTCGGTGAGCTTAAATCGTGTATTGGATATTTTTCCAAATCTACAATATTTTTAAGTCTATCATTCATTTGAGTTTATTTTATCTTTCCTTCTTCTCTCATTTTTGCTCTTATTTTAGTGGCTGAAATTTTTTGAGTTTCTTCATCTAAAACGATTTCCTCAATCTTGTAGCCAACTCCCCTACCATAACAAATATTAGTAATATTTGGCACTAACATAATTTTAAATTGTCCCTCGAATTCTGGGTTCAATCTTTCTTCGATATTTTTTTTAACTGTCTCAAAATCAAATGGATTGTCGTCGACACCTTGCACGTCTCTAATTTGAATACAAACTTGACCTGTTTTTTTTATTATTTCTTTAAATAATTTATAATGACCGTCATGAAATGGTTGCCATCTCCCTAACATTTGTGCCGTTGGCTTTTTATTGTCCCATTTGTAACTCATTTTTTTATCTCCTCTGCAATTTTTGGTGCCCAATTTTTTGCATCTTGAGTGGTCACTTTAAAATTAAATTTTTCAGGATTTACGAACATTTGGTTAGTGTCTTCAAACCTTCCTTTTTTAATTGTATCCACCCATATAATATAATCAGCTGGAAATAACTTTCTAGCTTCTGGTGTTGGTGCTACAAAATCTGCAATTACATAATATCCCTCATTTTTTATTTTTACAGCAAAGTCTGCCATTCGTTTTGCTTGACGTACTCTTCCCTCCGCTGAAAAATCCCAGTCATTAGCTGCTTTTCTAACTTCATCAGCATTCAGTCTTTTTGCATTAAGAAGTGGAGCAATTTCATCAGCCAAGGTTGTCTTTCCAGCACCTGGAAGGCCCATTACTAAAATTATTTTCATGAAATATCTTCTAATGGATGATGAGACATTAATTCAAGTCCATTTTCAGCTACTAAATATTGTTGCTCAAGTTTAACACCTTCTCTCCCACCAACTTTCCCAATATAACTCTCTACGGTTATAGTCATATTTTTAAAGAATGTTCCACTTCTATCACCACCATCATTAGGATATCTAATTGCGGGCCATTCGTCACACATACCAATTCCGTGAACCATTACTGAATATCTATTAGGATAATAGTCTTCAGGTAACACCCAAGATTTTTCTGTAAACTCCTTAAAAGAGACGCCATCTTTAATAAGTCTAGAATTATGATTTATTTGATCTAAAGCCATCCCATACAATTTTTTTTGTGAGTCGTTAAACTTATTACCAACCACAAATGCTCTTGAAATATCTGCGCAATATCCATACGGACCAACCATATCGGTATCAAAAGCAACAATTTCTCCATGTTGAATTACTTTATTACTACTTTCTTGCATCCAAGGATTAGTTCTTTGTCCAGATGACAAAATTCTACATTCAATCCATTCTCCACCATTTTCAATATTTGTTTTATGTAGAATTGACCAAAGCTCATCTTCGGTCATTCCAGGTTTTAACTCAGACCTCATTTTTGAAACACCTTTTTCTGCAACTTCTATTGCTGCTTTCATACATTTTAATTCATCAGGTGATTTTATTACTCTAGCTTGTTCTAAAATCAATTTTGCATCTACAACTTCAATACCTTCTTTATTTAAAGCTGCAACCGCAGGACCATTTAAAACATCAATTGCAATTTTTTTTGATTTAAAATAATTCTTTGATAAGTCTTTAACTTCATCTATCCATTTTAATAATTGATTGTCTGCTTGGTCTCCATTACTAAAATAATCCCATGTGATTGCAGGTCTTATTTCATCAATTAGATTTAAATGTTTCGATAATATTTCACAATTAAAATACTCATAAAGAATAGTTGGTCCATTGACCGGTACAAAACAATATCTTGTTAAATTATGCATATTATAGACACTCATGTTCACAGTATCTAAAGCGTAACGAACATTCACTGGATCAAATAGAATACAAGCTTCTAAATTATTTTTTACTAATTCTTTTCTAACCCTATCTAAACGATAAAATCTTAATTTATCAAAATTAATTTCGTCCTCTCTTAATCTTTTTTTAGTAATAAAATTTTGTCTTGGTTTTATCTCAGGAGCTATTTTTCTACTAAACCTCATAATACTCTATACAAACCTAACCATGCGTTAACATCTTTGCTTGCAATATAGTCGGATTTAAAAAATTCTACTTCTTCCCACTTATTACTATCTTTAAGTATATCAATTTTTTTATCAAAACCATACTCTTCATGAATTCCTTCATTAATCGTGAAGCAAATTAAACCACCTGGTTTTGTTATTCTTATAAATTCATCTAATGCATTTGGTTTCACATGCCCAAAAGTAAATGTTCCAACACACATAACTCCACCATAAAAGTTGTCCTCAACTTCTATTGGTTTATTTAAATCAACCTTTACTAATTTTTGATAAAGATCTTTTGGTACAGTGTCTATTAAAGTTTGAGATAAATCGGCTCCATGAAAATTTTTAAAACTATATTTTTTAAGTTCCAGCCCAACTAAACCTGTTCCACATCCAGCATCAAAGATTAAGGTATCTTTATTTTTTTCATATTTGTTAAATATTTCTGAAGTTTCTTTAGGTCCTGTGTAATTCCAATCAACCATGTCTTTATTATATTTATCTTTATCTCCCCACTCATCGTAGTACCTCATAACTTCATCGGTAGTTTTAAGTTTATAAATTGGAATTTTGTTTCCTACATCTTTTTGTGCCATTAACTTCTCATTTTTTGACCACTTGGATCGTAAAGTGGTTCTTTAATTATTGAACAATTAAATAAATCTCCATTTATCTCCACTTGAATTTTATTTTCAGATTGAATGTTTTTTTGATCAATAAAAGTAAAAGCTACACTCTTATTTACAAAATGTGCAAATCCACCTGAGGTTACATAGCCAATAGTTTTATCTCCATTCATTACAGCTTCGTTATTTGTTACATCAATATCATTTGTTTCAACAATTAACGGTGTTAGTTTATTTGAAGAATTTTCGTTTTGTGCACTTTTTTTACCAATAAATTCTTTATCCCAATTAATAAAAGTATCTAAGCCTGTTTCTCTTGCGGTAAAATCTGGTCTGTAATCCAAAGTCCAAGCTCCCCAATTTTTCTCCAACCTCATTGACATTAATGCTCTTCCACCAAAAGGTTTAATATTAAATTCTTTACCAGCTTCAATTAATTCTTCGTAAAGCTTTAATTGGTAATGGGGGGCTACATAAATTTCATAACCAAGTTCACCTGTAAATGAAATTCTATTTATTATTGCTGGAACTCCACCAACAAACATTCTTCTTGAGTCTCTAAATTTAAACTTATCATTTGAAACATCATCTCTTACAATTTTTTCTAATACTTTTCTTGAGTTAGGTCCTGCAATAGACAGTCCATGATATTCGTCGGATCTATTAGAGTAACTTAAATTAAATTTATCTAAATGACTTTCAAACCAACGTCTATGCATTTCTTGAGCAGCTCCAGAACCAAATACCATGAATTCATTTTCATCTAAACAAGCTACAGTTAAATCACCACATAACTTTCCTCTATATGATAACATTGGTGATAAAGATATTCTTCCTGGTTTTGGAAGTCTTCCAGCCATTATGTGATCTAAAAATTTTCTTGCATCAGGACCTTTGAATTCATGTTTTGAAAAATTAGCAACTTCAATTAAACCAACATTTTCTCTTACATTAATAACTTCTTTTGAAACATAGTCATGTGATCTCGATCTTTTAATAGTAGGCTCTTCGTGAGCATCTTCTTTGTTATTTGCAAACCACAAAACATTTTCTAATCCAAAGCTATCTCCCATAACAGCACCTTGATTTACAAAACGATCAAATAGTGCAGTAGTTTTTTGTTTTCTTCCTTTTGGTAAAGTTTCGTTTGGAAAAGTCATTATAAATCTTCTCTCATAATTTTCTGAAGATTTTATTGTTCCATATTGGGGTGATGCATAATCTCCAAATCTTGCAACATCCATTGCCCAAACATCAATAGAAGGTTCGCCGTCAATAATCCATTCTGCTATACATTTTCCAACTCCTCCACCTTGACAGAAACCAGCCATAACACCAACTGCAACCCAATAATTTTTCATTCCTGGTACTGGACCAATCAGAGGACTTCCATCTGGACCAAAAGTAAAAGGTCCATTAACTATATTCTTAATACCTGCGCGCTCTAATGCAGGCATTCTCTCAAAACCAATAGCCAATCTATCCTGAATATTATCTAACTTTGGCTCAAGTAACTCATGGCCAAAATTCATTGGTGTACCCTCTACTTTCCAAGGGGTTGATTTCGGTTCATATGTTCCAAGCAACATTCCTTTTCCCTCTTGTCTAAAGTAAATATTTCCTTCAAAATCAGTTCCTATAGGTAGTCTTTGGTCACCCATTGCCTCTATTTCTGGAATAGGTTCCGTTATCAGGTAATGATGCTCCATCGGCTGAACAGGAAGATTTAAACCAGCTAATTGTCCAACTTCTCTAGCCCACAAACCACCAGCGTTAATTACAATTTCTGCATTAACGTTTCCTTTTTCAGTGTAAACATCCCAAGTTCCATCCTCTTTTTGTTTAGTATCTTTAACAACTGTATGAGTGTAATACTTTCCTCCATGAACCTTTGCAGCTTTAGCAAACGCATATGTAACCCCTGACGGGTCAACTTCTCCATCAATAGGATCCCATAATGCTAACAAATATCTAGATGGATCTATTAAAGGATGTTTCTTTTTTACTTCCTCTAAAGAAATAAATTCTTGATCAAGTCCCATGTATCTTGCTTTTGATCTTTCTCTTTTTAAATAATCAGCCCATACTTCATTTGATGCTAAATAAAATCCTCCACTTGGTTTAAATCCTGTTGAGTGACCTGACTCTTTTTCAATCTCTTTATATAGACCTATTGTGTACGCCATCATTCTAGAAATATTAGGATCTGAAGAAATTACATGAACGTTTCCTGCAGCATGCCAAGATGAACCTGAAGTAAGCTCGTTTCTCTCAAGCAAAATACAATCCTTCAATCCAAATTTAGATAAGTGATAAAGTATAGAGCAACCTACTACGCCACCTCCTATAATTACTACCTTTGCATTTTTTTCCATCAGTATTTAATTTCTTTATTTACTTTTTTTAATGACTTGTCAGTGCCATGGTGAAAATGTTTGCTCATATCTGGCATATATTTCATTGAAATTGGTTTTTTTCCAATTGCAACTGACATCTCTCTGACATGATGAGCTTCTGCACCACAACATATACCTATAAAATTTATTTTATTTTTCACACAATCTTTTGCAAATTCTGCCATTTCAAATCTGTTACAAAATAAATTATCTAAAGCAACAGGAAAAGCATTGCCTCCAGGGATACAATCACAACCATGATCTGTAATATTTAAAAAACCAGGTTCTTTTTCTGTGGTTCTATAAGGAACCGGAAGTCCTGATACATGACACGAAACTTTATCTCTTACTTTTTTTAAAAGTTTCATTGTCATCTCGGGTCCTCTGTAGCAATTTAATCCAACCACATCAGCACCTAAATCTTCTATCATTTTACATGCATCTTCAGCACTATGCCCTTCTCTAGTTTTATCTCCTCTTGGAATCGCAAAATTACAAACTGCAATTAGTCCTGCATCTTTAATTGCTTTTAATGCAATTTTCATTTCGTCTGTCCAGCTAATTGTTTCAGCAATAACAAAATCTACTCCAGCTTCTTTTGCCCAAGCAACTTGTTCTTCATACATCTGTTGACATTGTTTGTGTGTATTTGCATCAGCAGGATCAAATACATTTGTATTTGCTACATCTCCACAAACCATCAAATCAAGATCCTTAAATTCAGCAGCAGCATCTTTTGCAATTTTAAGTGCATTTTTTTGCATTGGCTCTAACAAATGCTCTTTACCTATTATTCTAAGCTTTTCTCTATGCCCATAATAAGTAAATGCCTGAACAACGTCTGAACCTGCTCTTATAAATTCTTTATGGAGCTGAGTAACTACCTCAGGATGTTCTAAAACAACCTCGGGCACGAATGGTCCTGCTGAAAGATAACCTCTTCTTTCCATTGCAAAAAGGTAACCTTCTGCACACATAATTGGCCCTTCATTTAACCTTGTTATTAGATCTTTACTCATAATTTATCCTTTCATTTCATTAAATTATTTGCAACCCATTTATGAAAATGATGGGTTGGATTATCCATAACTGGCGAAAAATTACCCCCATTATAAGAGGGGGATTTCCTTCCATCCTGCATCCCTTCTATTATATTTAAATCTTCACTTTGAACTCCTTTCCAAAGTTCGAAATTTTGCTTTCTTAACGATTTAAATTTTTTTGAGTTAGCCGCTTCATTTCCAACATAATAAATTTCCATATGCTCTTTAGTATATTCATTGTTAATAGGTTCTAACCAGTAGGCATAAAAATGGTCTTTGTGTATGCCTAACATCACATTTGGGAATATCGCTACATACTCGGCAATATGTTCACGATCTTGTGGCCAATTTGGAAAAGTTGGAAAATTTAAATTACTTTTAAATCTTGGTTTATAAACCATTGTTCCTTGACCAGCAAAACGATTGGGTAAACCCTGAATATGATAGTGATCATCTATCTTAGAGTACGAGTTTAGCCCAGGATGTACCCATGGAAGATGGTAACTTTCACAATAATTTTCTATTGCAAACTTCCAATTACATTTTGCATTTAAATTAAAATATCCATAATCATTAGAGTAAACAATTAAATCTCTATCTTTTATTGGCCAAAACTTTTCCCATCTATCGCTTAATGGTTTAATATATTTTTCAAATTCGATTTGATTGTTATTTAAATTTACGAAAATTAAATCAAGCCATACATATGACCTTACTTCTTTAAGATTACTCTCAGATTTGTTAAATTTATTGCAATTATGTTTATTCATCCCACCTATATGAGGTGTAGCTACTAATTTTCCTTCCGTATTATAAGACCAAGAGTGATAAGGACATCTTAAAACATTTTTAATCTTTATATCCTCTTGAAGAATTTTATAACCTCTATGACTACAAACATTATGGTAAACTCTTATTTGATTATTCTTATCCCTAAGGATGATTAAAGGAATTCCTAAAAGATCAAATGGTTTCGCATCACCAATATTAGGAATAGAATTACCTATGCCAATTACGACCCATTTGTCCTCAAAAATTTTTGCTCTTTCTACTGAAAGATAATCTTCATTAGTGTAACACTCATTTGGTAAACCGTGAGCTTTATCTATAGCTCTATTAACTACTCTAATCTTTTTTAAATCAACTATTTCTGATAGTTTTTTCATTACAACTTTTATTAAACCTCCTTGTTAAAGTTGGAATTAATTAAAGTTATGTATTACGATTCTCTAATTATGATTTGTTGAAAAACAGTCTTACAATTTAAAATATAAACAAATTCTTTGAAAAAAAAATTTGCAGAAAAAGTCATTTATAAACATTATCTTTAAATTAATTGATGATAAAGACAATTTAACTTCAATCTAAGGTTGAAAGGAATTTGCAATTCACAATCTGTTATGTTTCTATGTTCCCTTAAACAATCATTGGGAGATATAAATGAAAATTAAAAGAATACTTATTTCACTTGCTGTTGTTTTTGGACTTACTTCTTTTGGAAGTGTAGCTAATGCAGCCTGTGGAAATATAACAATTGCTAATATGAACTGGGCTTCAGCGAACTTTATGGCTGAAGTTGACAAAATCATATTAGAAGAAGGTTATGGATGTTCAGTAGAATTAGTGCCTGGTGCTACAATGCCTACATTTACATCAATGCAAGAAAAAGGTGAGCCAGATGTTGCCCCAGAATTTTGGGCTAACGCTGCTATCATCGCTTTGAATAAAGCTGTTGATGAGGGAAAAATGCACTCACTTAACAAAGCGCCAATTACTGGTTTGGGTGAAGGTTGGTGGGTATTACCTCACACACTTAAAAAACATCCAGAGCTTACAACTGCTGAAGCAATTTTAGCAAGACCAGATCTATTTCCTCACCCAGAAGACCCATCAAAAGGTGGTTTCCATATTTGTCCTCCAGGTTGGAACTGTGAATTAAGTAACAGAAACCATTTCAGAGCTTGGGACATGGAAGCTAAAGGTTGGGCAATTGTTGAAACAGGTTCTGCTGCAGGACTTGATGGATCAATTGCTAAAGCTGCTGAGCGAGGTGAAAACTGGTTTGGTTATTATTGGTCACCAACAGCTATTATTGGTAAATATGATATGAGAGCTGTAGATATGGGTGAATGGGGTGGTAAAGACAACTGGGATGGTTGTATTGTTTTACCAGAGCAAGAGTGTGCTAACCCTAAAAAAACTTCATGGACAAAATCTGAGGTTTACACAATCGTTACTGATAATTTCAAAAAAACAGCTGGAAACGCTGGTATGGAATACTTTAAGAAAAGAACGTATCCAGGCCCAGTTATGAACGGTATGTTAGTTTGGATGGGTGAAAACCAAGCTGAAGGTGCTGATGCTGCAATTGAATTCCTAAAAACACAAGAAAGTGTTTGGGGTAAATGGGTTTCAAGTGATGCTGCAAAAAAAATCAAAAAAGCACTTTAATTAAAAATATTATCAAACCCGCCTAGGCGGGTTTGATTAAATAAAATTTATGGACTTCTTTAATAAAATTCCTGTAATGGATAGAACGGCTCTTAGAGAGCTTAAAAAAGGAATTGATTCTAGTTTCAAAGAATTTTCTAGAGCGTATGGTGATGGTATTGAAGGTTTTTTTGATCCACTTTTACATTTTTTAATTTGGTTAGAAAAATTATTAGTAAATAGTCCTTGGCCTTTAGTAATCGGTGTATTTGCTTTATTAGCTTGGATTGGATCGAGAAGTGTTAAGCTTGTTATTGGCACAGTAGCTTGTTTTATAGTTATTGGCTATTTTGGAATGTGGAAAAATTGTATGGCTACCGTTGCAATAATATCTGTTTCTACATTAGTTTGTATTGTTGTTGGAATACCAATTGGAATAGTAATGTCAAAATCTGCTAGAGCAGAAAAAGCTATATTACCTATTTTAGATATGATGCAAACTATTCCAAGCTTTGTATATTTAATTCCAATCATTATGCTTCTTGGTATTGGTAAAGTTCCAGGATTACTTGCAGTTTGTATTTATGCATTACCTCCAATTGTAAGATTAACAAACCTTGGAATAAGGGAAGTTGATAAAGAAACTTTAGAGGCAAGTGAGGCATTTGGGGCTACGCCTATGCAGAAGTTAAAATCTGTGCAAATCCCTCTTTCTCTTCCAACTATTTTTGCAGGAATTAACCAAACGATTATGATGGCTTTAGCCATGGTAGTTATAGCATCTATGATAGGTGTAAAAGGATTGGGAGTTCCTATTTTACAGGCCATTTCTAACCAATATTTAGCACTTGGAATGATGAATGGTTTAGCAATTGTAGCCCTAGCAATTATTTTTGATAGGGTCACACAGCAGTACGGACAACGAATTCAAAAGCACAGAGGCCAGCTGAAGAAGTAAATTTACCTCAATCGAATTTTCTAGACTCATATTTCAAAATAAATAAAGATCCAAGAAAATGAATTTTTCTTTGGAAATTGGCCCTAAAACTGACATCGAAACAGTCCCAGCTGTAAGTGATGTATACATTACAATGCTACCTGGTGGTGACTATAACGAAACAGCTGAAAAAGCCATAGAGCTTGTAAAAAAAGGATTTAACCCTGTTCCTCACTTTCCAGCGAGATCAATGAAGGATGAAAACGAACTTAAAGATTATGTTTCAAAATGCAAGGATGGTGGAGTTAAGCAAGCTCTAATAATAGGTGGCGGAAGAGAGCCTGCAGGTAAATTTGACAGTTCATTTCAACTTCTAGAAACAGGTTATTTTGAAAAAATGAAAATAGGAATTGCTGGACATCCCGAGGGGAGTCCTGATATATCCGACTCAGATTTAGAAAAAGCTATGATAGATAAAAAGCCTTATGCTGACTATATTGTAACTCAATGGTTACTTGATCCTCAGCCTATTATAGATTTTATTTCTAAGCAAAGCGTACCAGTGCATGTTGGAATTACTGGGCCATTAAAAATATCTAGCTTAATTAAATTTGCTAATATTGTTGGGGCAAAAAATTCCTTAAACTTTCTTAAATCTAATTTTACTAAGGCATTAGATTTATTGAAACCTAAAGACCCTAATGATTTAATTGGGAAAGTTAAATCGCATACTGATAACTTCCACATTTATACATTCGGCGGCTTGAAGGAAACTAACAAGTGGTTGAAGGAGAATAGTTATGTCTAATGAATTTGACTATACTAAACTAAAACATGTTACTTCTGTTGATCAATCTGATAGAGAGGTACCATATAATTTAAGACAAAGTGGGCCAACAAAAGTTGAAATGTTAATTTCAACAAGGGTAAGAAAATCACCTTATTGGCATTTATCAATGCAGGCAGGTTGTTGGAGAGCAACTGTATACAATCGTATTTACCACCCAAGAGGTTACGTAAAACCTGAAGATGGTGGGGCTATGGTTGAATATGATGCTATCGTAAACCACGTAACAATGTGGAACGTTGCTGTTGAAAGACAAATAAGAGTTAAGGGTCCAGATGCAGAAAAATTTACGGACTATGTAATCACTAGAGATGCAACAAAAATTTCTCCCATGAGAGCAAGATACGTTATTTTATGTAACGCTTATGGTGGAGTTTTAAATGATCCAATTCTTTTAAGAATTTCAGAAGATGAGTTTTGGTTTTCATTATCAGACTCTGATATTGGAATGTATTTACAAGGTGTTAATGCTGATGGAAGATTCAATTGTACGATTGAAGAAATTGATGTCAGTCCAGTTCAAATACAAGGACCTAAATCAAAAGCATTAATGAAAGATCTATGTGGCGATCAAGTTGATTTTGATAATATGCCTTTCTACGGCTTAGCAGCTGCTAAAGTTGGAGGAAGAGATGTTGTTATTTCTCAGTCTGGTTTCTCGGGTGAAGCTGGTTATGAGATTTATTTAAAAAATTCAACTTTGTACGCTGAAGATATGTGGAATGCTGTACTTGCGGCTGGAAAAAAACATAGCTTAATGGTTATTGCTCCTGCTCACCATAGAAGAATTCAAGCGGGTATACTTTCATGGGGACAAGACATGGATCAACAACACAATCCATTCCAATGTAATTTAGGTTATCAAGTTTCTTTGTCTGGAAAAGGTGAGTGGAATAAAAAAGCTGATTATGTTGGTAAAGCTGCTCTAGAGAAAATGAAAGCAGACATCAAAGCAGGTCAAAAACCATATAAACTCCAATTAGTTGGTATGGAATTGGGTGGTAAACCTATTGATAATTATGCGCCTGATTTTTGGTTAGTTTCTCCAGAAAGTGGTGGTGATCCAGTAGGATTTTTAACATCACCATGGTGGCACCCTGAAAAGAAAACAAATATTGCTATGGGATATGTTCCTTTCGATGGAACGTTAAATGCAAATGGTTTTCCAAAAGGAAAAGTGGGAACTAAATATAAAGTTCATCTACCAGAACAATATTCAGAAACTCCAGGAACACCTGTAGATGCTGTTGTGGTGGATATTCCATTCAAAGAGTCTTTCAACGCAAATACAAGAGAAGTTGTAAAAGGCTAAAATTTACTATTGGGGAGCTAATTTCAGCTCCCCTTTTCAATTCTAATGACCAAAAGTTTTCTAATAGCAGTTTGCATTATCATTGCTATTGCTTTAATAATATTTCCATTAATTGTTTCTTATAAGGCTCAAAAAAATAAAAATAAAAAAAATTAATGTTTGGTGAATTTTTAAATATAATTTTCAAGTCAATAAAATTAGATAAAACTCTTTATTCAGATAACAAAAATTTTGGCGAAGCTTCAATATACTTTGCTGGTATTATAATGATCCTTGATGGTATCGCTGGAGCAGTAGCAGCTAATACCATTATTAAAACAGCTATTGCAATGTCTGGTCTAACTGCAATAATTACTTGGCTAATATGGGCGATTTTTATTTTTGTAATTGGAGTTAAACTATTTCCTGATAAACAAACCAAAGTTTCGTTCAAAAAAGTTTTAACAGCTGTTGGATTTGCACATGCCCCTGGTTTATTAAGATTTTTTGCAGTCACACCAGATTTAATGATACCAATAATTTTTCTTACCCAGTTCTGGATTTTTGCAGGTTTAATTATTTCAACTAAACAAATATTGAGTTTAAAATCTAATTTTAAATCTTTTGGGATTGTGTTGTTATCTTTTTTAATTATTGCATTTTTATCTATCTCGTTTGTAATGAGTAGAATGAATATGCTACCAGTTAGTCAGATCAGTTAAAGAGGAAATATAGTCTTTGATACTCTGCAAGATTTACATAATTTAAACCCAGTAAGAATTAAATTTTGAGTAACACTCTCGTCTTCCTCTTTGCATTCATCACAAATATTATTTAATTCTTCAGTATCTACCTTTAGATTTTTTTCATCAATTTTATCAATCATTATCTGTCAACCCAGCACCTGCCGCACCCTCTTTTAAACTGTCACTCTCTTCAACAAAAGTTTCTTCGGATAACTTATATAAATTATTCCATTCATCATCTGTAAAGTTATCTTCATTTTCAAGTAGATTGACCTCAATTTTATTTGCTATCTTTGGAAATTCTTGATCAATAAAATTTGAAAAAATATTTACATTTAGATTTAGTAACATTTTTTTTTCATCTATTTTTACATTAATTTTTTTTCCAATAATTTCTGATGAACGACTTATGAAGGAAATAAAAATTATTGGATAAGCAACATTTTGAAACTCAATTTTTTTTAAATTTTCTAAAACATTTATTTGATCTAAAAAACTAACACCTAAAGTAATTGGACAGTAAGGATTATTTGATGAAGAGTTATTTTCACTAATTAAATTTAAATTTTCAAATTTACTTTTATTTTTTTGATTAAAATATTCACTAAGGTGCTTAATACCTGGTAAACTAAATAGCTCTAATAACCTTATACTTTTTCCTGCTTCCTCAGAAACTCCCCAAGAATATCCTGCTGCCTTTGAAGCTCTTTTTACAGTAGTTTCAATTTCACTCAGTGATTTCATTATTAAATATTGGTTTTATATACCCACTGCTCGTCATAACTTTTTAATTCATTTGGAAGTGGAGCTCCTTGAAACATGCAAATTCTTAACCATTTGTCAGATCTCGGATCAAATTTTAATGCCCCAAAAAAAGATAATTTTAGTCTAAGCATATCAATTGGCATTAAATCTTTACCAATTGTATTATCTTGTATTTCCGAATAAGGAAATTTTTCTACAATGAATGCCCTCCTCACGACATGTCTTAATTCAGAGTTTGATGTTAAAAATTCAGCAATAGTTAAACTATTTTTTGAGACTAATAATTTGTCATAAAGTTTTTTTATATCTCTTGCTATCGCTAACGGCTGCTCTAATTCTGATCCATGCTCCTCAAAACGATCAGCTAATCTGGGTTCCTCTTTATTTTTTGAAATAAACCAAAAGTTTTTATTATTTTCTTTTTCTTGAAAATTAATATCTAAAATGTTTGGATACTTTGCTTCGATAATACTACGCAATTCTTCAACTTTTCTATGAGTAGGAATATTAAAATATTTTTCTTCATCTGAGCTCATTTCTTTTATCAAAGGATTTACAATATTATTATAAGGTTCCATCATCATTGAAACAATGTATTCAATGCATTCCTCACAAGTATTATCCTCCAACCAATGATATATTTTGTTAAAAGGATATTCGATCTCAAAATTAAAATCTTTGTTTATAAAGTTTAAAAATTTTTCAACATCTTTTAGTAATGATGTGATTTTTTTTTGCTGATATTCACTATCAGTATTCCAGCTTGTAATATTTTTTAAAGATTTTTTTACACAATCTATAAACAAATCACTATCTTGACTTTTTACATCTTTGATTTCTCTAATTTTCTTAAGTGCTTTTTCTCTACTTAAAATCCAGTTATTTAATAGAGTTGGGTGGTTGACTATAAATGGAGCCATGCCCAAGCCTGTTGAATTACCTATTCCCAAGTTTTTACAAATGTTATCATCTAGCTTAACTGCTGTTTTTGGATTTTTGTAGTAAGCAACATGATTAACTTGATCAAAAGTAAATTGTCTTACAAAATATACCAACATCATTTCTAATCTGAATGGACCATTAATTTCTTCACGATTTTTAATTCTAAATCGATCTGCAAGACCAAATTTGCCCGAACCATATACTGCTGTAGTCCTATATAAATAGCCTACTTTTGATAATAAGTTTAAATCTGGTTGCTTACCGCTACTCAAACTTTCAACTACATGATTATAAATTCTTACTGACTTGTTTGCTCTTGATAGAGTTAATTCTTTATAAGAAAGTCTACCAACTTCTTGTTTTGGAACTTCATTTTTTAATCTTTCAATATCTTTTTTTTTGGGTACTCCATCATGTAATGTAAAAGCCGCATCCCATTTTGTAGCAATAACTCTATCTGATCTTTCTTCATCTTTAATTTCATTTGCAAAACAAACTAAAGAATAAACTCTTTTATTTTTCTTAAATGAATAAACAGCTTCTCCAAAACCGTTTTCATTTAAATTAAATAAATCTCTTTTATATTCCCACTCTTTAAATTCATTAAGAAAACTTCTTAAAAAAGATAATTTTGATTGATGAAAAGATCCTAGCCTTGATAATTTCATTATCTTATTTGGGTCTCTTAGTTCAACTTTCATAATTAAATAGACTTATAAAAATTGTACCAGTTATTTCCAAGTATTCCATGTGTCTCGGTATCTGAAAATCCTACTTTTTTAAGCCCTTTTTCAATATTTGTGAACCCTCCTGCATCAAGAAACCAGTCAGGTTGCTTAGGAAAACCAGGTTTATTTTTTGTTCCTTCTCCATAATTTTTACTTTTTGACCAAGAACCATTTCTCATCCATTCCACAACAGTATCCGGATGATCTAAACAAAGATCAGAACCTATTCCAATTTTATTCACATTCATTATTTCAGCTGTTTTTGCAACCATTTCACAAAAACTATCTAGAGTACAATTTGTATTATCTTTTAAATGATGAGGGTATAATGATAAACCCAACATACCACCGCTTTCACTTAAAATTTTTAACAAATCTGAGGATTTGTTTCTTTTAGCTGGGTGCCAAAAAGAAGGATTAGCGTGAGTAATTGCGATTGGTTTTTCGCTAAAATCAATTGCATCTAAAGTACTTTTTTCTGCAGAATGTGACATATCAACCACAAGACCTACTCTATTCATCTCTCTAATAACCTCACGTCCAAAATTTGTAACTCCACTATCTACTTTTTCATAACAACCTGTTGCAAGTAATGATTGATTGTTATAAGTCAGTTGCATAAATCGACATCCTAATTGATGAACCTTTTCAACAAGATTTATGTCATCTTCAATTGGTGAACAGTTTTGAAAACCAAAAAATATTGCCGTTTTGTTTTCTTTGTTAGCTTTATCAATATCTTTATAATTCTTTCCAAGAAAAATTAGATCTGAGTTCTCATAAAATAATTTTTCCCATTTTTTAATTTCAAGTTGTAATTCATCAAAATCCTCATGATATACAATTGTAACATGAACAGCATCTAAACCAGCAGATCTGTTAATCTCAAAAATTTTTCTAGACCAATTACAATATTGAAGATTATCGATTTTATAATTCATAGTATGTTCAACTTTAATCAATATGTATTTTAAATACTATTAATTTTATTGAAATTTCAAGCTAATTTTGAAATAAACAGATTGATCAATTTTCATGAAAAAAAATACTAAATTAAAAATTTCAATCGTTATGGGCAGTCAATCTGACTATAAAATAATGAAACTAGCCGAAAAAACACTAAAAAAAATTGGAGTTCCATTTGAAACAAAAATTATATCTGCTCACAGAACACCACAAAGAATGTATGAATATGCTGCAAAAGTTGAGCAAAATCATATAGGAGCAATAATTGCAGGTGCTGGAGGATCAGCTCATCTTCCAGGTATGATATCAGCACTTACACATGTGCCGGTACTTGGCGTTCCTGTTGAAAGTAAAAAACTTAGAGGTTTAGATAGTTTGTTATCAATTGCACAAATGCCCAAAGGAATACCTGTAGGGACACTTGCTATAGGAGAGGATGGTGCCATTAATGCCGCCTTATTAGCTTCAGCAATAATTGCTAATAATAATTCAAATGTTCGAAAAAAACTTAAAAATTTCAGGACATCACAAACTAAATCTGTAAAGAAATCTCCAAAATAAAATGTCTGAAATTACACTTGGTATCATTGGAGGTGGTCAGCTTGGAAGTATGCTCGCTATAGCAGCTAAAAAATTAAATGTTAAAACTGTAGTTTTTTGTGATGACATTGATGCGCCAGCACAAAATTTTTGCGATCAATTTGTTAATGGAAATTATGACAATAAAGAAAAAATATCAGAATTTATAAATAAGATTGATTTAGTAACTTATGAATTTGAAAATATTCCATTTGAAACATTAAATGAAATAAACAAATTTAAACCTGTTTTACCTAAGCCATCAGTTAATAGATTAATTCAACATCGATTAGCTGAAAAAGATTTTGTTAATAAATTAAATATTAGAACAACTAGGTATGTTTCAATTGAAAAAAAATCTGACGTAGATGCCTTAGAAGATTTTTTACCAGGTATATTAAAGACAACAACTCTCGGTTATGATGGCAAAGGTCAATATCCAATCAAATCAGCAAAGGAACTTAATTCATTGAATATTGATTTTTCAAAGGGATATATACTTGAAAAAATTGTAAAATTAAAAAAAGAGATTTCAATTATTATTACAAGATTTAGTAATAATAAATATGAAATTTATGAGCCGATAGAAAACACTCACGAAGATCAAATTTTAAAATATTCTAAAATACCTGCTGAAATTAATAAAAAAATTTATAATCAATCTAAAGATTGGGCTATGCTAATTGCTGAAGAACTAAAATATATAGGAACTTTATGTGTGGAATTTTTTATTGATAGAAATGATAATCTTTATGTTAATGAGATTGCACCAAGAGTACATAACTCAGGACATCTAACAATAAATGCCTTTAATGTAAGTCAATTTGAAAATCATATAAGAGCTGTATGTGGTTTAGAACAAATTCCTTTAAAAAAAATATCTAACGCTAAAATGATGAATTTACTTGGTAGTCAAATTACTCATTATAGAAACATGCAAAAGTTTAATGATAACGAATTTTTTTTTGATTATTTAAAAAAAGATATAAAAGAAAAAAGAAAAATGGGTCATATCACAACTTTAGTATAAATGTTAAAATCAATAGAAGGTAATTTTGACAATCCAGAAGTTGATGAACTTCTAACCAAACATTTTGTTGAGCTTAGAGCTGCGTCGCCAGAGGGAAGTGCTCACGTTTTAGACATTCCTGGTTTAAAAGTACCATCAATTAAATTTTGGAGTCTGTGGGATGATAAAAAACTAATCGGTTGTGGTGCTTTAAAATTTTTAGATACAGAACATGGAGAATTTAAATCTATAAGAATTCATGACAATTTTAGAAAGCAAGGACAAGGGATTAATGTAATCAATCATTTAATCAATGAAGCTAAAAAACTTAAAATAAAAAGATTAAGTATCGAAACAGGTGCAGGTGATTTTTTTATACCAGCAAGAAAACTTTTTAAAAAAACAGGTTTTACGGTGTGCGAACCTTTTGCACACTATAAAGAAGACATCAATTCTGTTTATTTAACAATGCTTATTGACGATATTTAAAAAATTATTTTAAGAGTTGATCTATTTTGTTGACAAAACCCAATAAAATCTAAAGAAAGCCAATATTACTTAATTATAAGTAATAATTAAACATAACAATAAGTAAGAAGATAAATATGAGTCTACAAGGTAAAGTAAAGTGGTTCAATCCAACCAAAGGTTTTGGTTTTATTGAAAGAGAAGACAAAGAAAAAGATGTGTTTGTACATGTTTCAGCAGTAAGAGATGCTGGTATGAACGGTTTAGATGAGGGTCAAGCTTTGACTTTCGATGTTGAAGATGGTCCTAAAGGTCCTTCAGCAGTTAACTTAAAAACTGCATAATTTCACACTTCCTATTGGCTGAAAAATTTTATTTGTAAATACAAATTTAGTATTCAGCCAATACCTCAATTAAAAACAATCTTTAAACACAATTATTAATTATAGATTTAAACTAAAAATTTAATAAATTAACTAAAATTATGATTGGAATTTTAGGTGGAATGGGAACTCAAGCTGGTCTTGATTTTTGTAATAAGCTTGCTGTTCTGAATAGAGGAAAAATTGATCAAGAGTATCCATTATTTTTACTTTATAATAAATCAAATATTCCTGGCAGACCTGAGTCTATAGGCTCTCAAACTAAAAAACTTTCAAACAAATCTACAAATAAAACAAGTAGAGAAAAATATAACAAAGTTCTAAAGAGTTTGCTCAAAGGTTGTAAGCTTCTAGAAAAGAATAATTGTAAATTTATAGTTATACCTTGCAACACGGCTCATTATTGGTTCGATGATTTACAAAACAAAATCAATATTCCGATAATCAATATGCCAAAAGAAGTTTTCAAATTTGCAAAAAAAAAATGTAAGAAAAACACTAAAGTTGGTCTTTTGGCAACTGAAGGTACTCTTAAAACTGGTGTTTATAAAAAATTTTTTAACAAGGATTACCAATTAATAGAGCCATCTCGAAAAATACAAAAATTGTCGGTCAATAAAGCTATTAGATTAGTTAAAATGGGCAATGTTAAAGCAGCAGCAAAAGCAATTAAACCTGCAATTGACTCCTTAATTAAAATAAATTGCAAAAAAATTATCTTAGGTTGTACAGAGTTGCCTATTGCAATTTTCGCATTTAAATCATTTAAAAATATTAAATCCTCAAAAGTTTTCTTAGATCCTAACTTAATTTTGGCTCATTCAGCTATGGTTAAACATAAAAATTAACTTATGAATAATAAGACTGAAAAGCCATATGTGTTAAGAGCTGCCGAATTTGTTTATTCAAATATAATTGAAATTAAAAAACAAAATCCTGAAATCAACAATATACAAGCATTTGAAATTTTTATGACTACTAAAGAATATGATTTATTAAGTTCAGGAGAATTTCATAATAAATGGTTTTTAGATCTTGAGAATAATAAATTTATCGACTCTATTACTAAAAAAAAAATTAATAGTGAAACTTTGCGACTGTTAGAATTACAAAAAGATTCTATGATTAAATTTTTAATGAAAATTCCTAAATTGTATTATACCAAAAGTCATTTCCCCTTAGAAATTTCACAAAGAGCATTCGATCATCTATGGAGAGTTTGTGAAAGTTATGAAATGTGGTGTAAAGAGACAGATCAAGAAAATCTAATATATTTAAATATTATTGAGTAGTATTATTTAAATTTATTATTGATCTAGTAATTTTAATTCGTTTTTTTATAAGTTTTTGTAAATTTTGATTATCTAATTTTTTTCTAGTTATTTTTATTCTTTTTTCAACTAACTGCTTTAACTCATCATTAAATTTATTTTTTTGATTTTGCTTATCTATCTCTTCTTTAACTAACATTAAAGAATTTTTTCCAGTTTTCTTTTTTATACTTTGATCAATCATAAATTGAGCAGTTGCTTTATAAATATTACCTGAAGTAAGAACTGTAACACCTGGTCCAATAATTGAGGCTAAAGGCACAAAACCTGTCAAAAAGAAAAAAGATACCATTAAGGTAAAAATTTTAAGCAATCTAAAATTCATAACTAAAAAATTATGTGATTTGTTGCACTATTTCTATAATTAATTAGTTCATTTTAGGTGTTGATTTATTTGATTTTAGTTAATTTATTTGTTTATTAAATATGATGATTAAAATATTCCCTTTCATATTTATTCTTTTATGGTCCTCTGCTTTTATAACCACAAAACCTATAATAGATAATAGTGATCCATTTGCTGCACTAGCTTTTAGATTTGCCTTTGTTGCTTTTGGTTTTTTTTTATTTTCTATTTATTCAAAACAAAAAATTTTAGTTAGTAAAAAAAACTTTTTCGAATCTTTTTTTAGCGGTGTTCTTTTTCATGGTTTTTATCTTGGAGGTGTCTTTTATTCTATTTCAATAGGTATGCCCACAGGAATCGCAGCATTGATAGTAACTCTACAACCAATTCTTACAAATGCATTAAGTGGTCCAATCTTGAATGAAAAAGTTTCAACCAAACAGTGGATAGGGGTTTTGCTAGGGTTTACTGGTGCAGGGCTTGTATTGGGTTTTGATATTGGTTCTAAAATACCTGCAGCAGGATTGATCGCAACAATAATAGCGTTATTAGCAATTACATTTTCAACTTTATGGCAAAAAAAATTAAGTAACAACTTACCTTTGTCCACGAGTAATATGTATCAAGCTCTTGGTGGTTGTTTATTTCATTTGTTAATAATAATTTTATTTGTTGATCCATATATTAATTTCTCACAAACATTCATTATTGCTATGAGCCATCAAATTTTTTTAGTATCTTATGGTGCATTTACTATTTTGATGTATTTAATACGACACAATTCAGCTAGCAAAACTGTTTCTATATTTTTTTTAATTCCTGCTACTTCTGCTTTTATGGCATGGCTTTTCTTAAATGAAAGTTTAACTAACTTAGACTTAATTGGATTTCTAATTACTTCTATAGGTGTTTACATTGCTACACGGGATCAATGATTATTATAAAGATTTGAAACCATATTCTAGAGACGAATCGGTAATAGAGTGATACAAAGATTCTCCAAAACTTCTTAGAGCAAATAACCTTACTTTATTTGGATTTTCACCCAACCTATCAACAGTAAAAGCTATTCCATTATAAGTTGAGTTAATTGAATTATTTTTATCTAATGTATCAAAATTAAAAGGGCATCCCTTTTTTAACACTTCTATCGTATCATTACCTTCGATTTCAATAATAGCTCTTGAATGTGATAAATCTGTTACAGCAAAATCTGTATCTTTAAATTTATCTTCTATATCTTTTATTAAATCTTTTTTTGTTGAAACTAAAAACCAGTTTTTTGGTCCATTCCACAAAATCCTTGTAGTGTCATTAAATACTACAGTTAAAGGTTCGTTTTTTAATTTTAAACCATCAATATCAATACCTTCAAATGAAACTGAGGAATTTTTGTACTGAACTACTTGAACAATAAGTAAATTTTTGATTTCAGATATTTTAAGTAAATCATTTTCATTTTTACCTTCATAATCACCAAATTGACCTTTTGAATGAACATTTGATAAAGCTGAAATTAATGTCATGATCTAACTCTTTCACCTTTTGGGTCTACGTAATGTGATGAAACTATCTCAACTGGTATTATTTTGTTTTTAAGTGGCGACATCGCAAAAAGCTTCTGACCAATCATGTTTTTTCCATCTTTCAAAATTGCTAGAGAAAAAGGATTGTCATATTCAACACTCCAACAAGATGCAGAGATATGACCTAATTTTGGATTTGGTAATGGTGCTTTATCATCTTTAACCAAATGTGAGCCTTCTGGTATACTTGTTTGTTTATCTAGTGGAACTACTCCTACTACTCTTTGTCTATCTTCAGCAGTAAATGCAGATCGTTGTAATGATCTTTTTCCAATAAAATCTTTCTTTTTACTTACAAGACCTTCTAAAGCGTTATCATATGGAATTGTTCTGCCATCAAGTTCTGATCCAGCAACATGTCCCATTTCAATTCTAAGGGTTGATAATGCTTCTGTTCCATATGGCTGAATGTTAAATTCTTTACCAACTTCCATTATTTTTTCCCACATAAAATTTCCATAATCAGACTCAACATTTACTTCATAAGCAAGCTCGCCTGAGAACGAAATTCTAAATATTCTTGCTTCAACACCAGATAAATCTCCCTCCATATAACCCATAAAAGGTAAACCTTCATTTGATACATCTGAATTTGGAAATAATTTTTGTAATAAATCTCTTGATTTAGGTCCAGCAATAGCTGCTCCTGCCCACTGTTCAGTAGTTGAAACTACATTAACATTTAATTCTGGCCAAACTAATTGTAAGTAATATTCTAAATGTGAAAGAACGTTTGCTGCTTGAGCAGTAGTAGTGGTCATATGATAATGATTTTCCGAAATTCTTGTAGTTGTTCCGTCATCCATAACTATTCCGTCTTCTCTTAACATCACACCATATCTAGCTTTACCAACTGGTAGTTTTAGCCAAGCATTTGTATAAACTCTATTTAATAACTCCGCTGCATCTGGTCCCTTAATATCTATTTTACCTAATGTAGTTACATCACAAACACCTACGTTTTTTCTTACATTTTTTGCTTCTCTTTTTGATCCATCAAATAAATTTTCATTTCCTCTTTTATAATATCTTGGTCTTAACCAAACACCCGCATCAACAAAAACTGCATTATTTTTTTCGTGCCATGAATGCATTGGAGATTTTCTCGTTGGTTTTGAGTGTTTTCCAACTTCTCTTCCTACAATCGCACCAATTGATATAGGTGTATATGGAGGTCTAAAAGTAGTATGACCTACTGCTGGAACAACTTTATTTTCAATTTCTGAAACTAGCTGTAAACCATTCAAATTACTTGTTTTACCTTGGTCTGTTGCCATTCCAAGCGTAGTATATCTTTTAACATGCTCGATTGATCTATAACCTTCTCTCAGAGCTATTTCGATATCTGATACTGCTACATCGTTTTGAAAATCTAAAAATCTTTTATAATTTTTTCCTGCTGGTAATGGTACACACCAAAACTTATCGTGTTTAGAAGATTTTTTTTCAACTACGTTTGGAATGCTTACTTCGTTATCATTATCAGTAATTTTTTTTGATAACTCTCTTCCTTTTTCAAATGAAGTTTTTAGAGTTTCTTCTAAAGAGAATACTCCGTTAGCAGCTCCTAAAGTGGTCTCTTGTTGTTTTGAGGTCCCTGGAACAAATGCATCAATTTCCTCTTTAAACTTAGTTTTATTTCCTGATTGAGATGCTAAATGAATGGACGGTGTCCAAAAACCAGAAACACATATACAATCACATTTAATATTTTCTATTTTTCCAAGTTGTTTTTTGTCATCAGAAATGCTCGCTACATCAGCAGATTTTACTTTTTTATATCCTTGCGCTGCAACTACAACATAAGAATTTTTTATATTTATTCCTAAACTTTTTGCCTCATCAATAATTTCTGATTCAGGATTTTTTCTTGAATCTAATACTGTTGGTTGCACTCCATGTTTTTGAAATTCAATAGCTGTTTCGTATCCACTGTCGTTATTTGTAAATATCAATGGATTTTTTCCAACTAAAACTCCATAAACTTTTAAGTATTCTTTAGCAGCAGAAGAAAGCATTACACCTGGCGTATCATTATTTCCAAAAACTATTGGTCTTTCAATAGATCCTGATGAAATTAAAACCTCTTTTGCTCGGATGTACCATAATCTTTTATTTGGGTGATATTTTTTAGTTTTTGGTAAATGATCACTTACCTTTTCCGACATTACAAGCATGTTGTGATCATAATAGCCAAAGATTTGAGACCTATTTTTTACCACAACATTTGGCATTGTTTTAAGTTCAGCAATTATTCCTTCTGCCCAATCTTTTCCTGATTGGTTTCCAATATTCACCTCATCTGTTAATAAAGACCCACCAAATCTTGGCTTGTCTTCTGCTAAAATAACTTTTGCACCATTTTTTGCGGCTGCATATGCGCTAGACAAACCTGATGGTCCTGATCCAGCTATCAATAAATCACAATATTCATATTTATGCTCATATCTCTCTTTATCGTGTTTAGTAGACGCTACACCTAATCCAGCCGCTTTTCTTATAAAGGGCTCATAAATTCTATACCAAAAGCTTTTTGGCCACATAAAAGTTTTATAGTAAAAACCTGCAGGTAGAAAAATTTTTAAGAAATTATTAATTGCACCAATATCAAAATTAACACTTGGCCAACAATTTACACTTTTTGCCTCTAAACCCTCAAAAAGTTCTTGCTCAGTTGCTTTAATATTTGGCTCAGTTTCATTATTCCTATAAAGCTGAACTATGGCATAAGGTTCGTCAACTCCAGCTCCAAAGAAACCTCTTGGCCTGTGATATTTGAAACTTCTACCAACTAAATGAACACCGTTTGCAAGCAAAGCGGATGCCAAAGTATCACCCTCATATCCAAAATATTTTTTTCCATTAAATTTAAATGATAATTTTTTATCTCTATTTATTAATCCAACACTATCTAACCTGAAATCTTGAGACATTAAGCAACTTCCTCATTAGCTTTAAAAGTTTTGAATATTTCATGAGTTGCAGTATCTCTCTCTACTTTTATCCATTGTCTACATCCTGATAAATGTTGCCATAACTCTAAATGTTTTCCTCTTAAGCTTTTTCTATTGTAAACAAAGTCGTCCCACTCTTGATCAGAAATTTCTTTGTTCAGTTCTGGCCTTTTTACACTTGCATCTCCACCATAAGAAAATTCAATTTGCGGTCTCATTCCACAATGTGGGCATTTAATATAGAGCATTTATGATATCCAGGTTTTCGTTCCAAGTCCCTTTTCGTCAATTAAATGACCAGTATTAAATCTGTTCAAACTATATCCTGCATTTAATTCATGAACTCTATCTTGAGCAATTGTATGGGCAAACGTCCAGCCAGATGCGGGAGTTGCTTTAAAACCTCCATAACACCAACCACAATTTAAATACAAACCATCTATATGAGTTTTATCAATTATAGGAGATCCATCCATTGACATATCCATTATACCACCCCAGGTTCTAAGCATTTTTAACTTACTTAAAAAAGGCATCATCGCTATACCTTCGGTTAAAACATGTTGTAAAGTTGGTAGATTTCCTCTTTGTGCGTAACTATTATATCCATCTAGATCTCCACCCATAACCATTTCGCCTTTATCAGATTGACTAATATAAAAATGTCCAGCACCAAAAGTTACTACGCTATCTAAAACAGGTTTAACTGGTTCAGAAACACATGCTTGAAGAAGATGAGTTTCTATTGGTAAAGTCATATTTAATTTTTCAGCTAAAATATTTGTGCTTCCTGCAACACATAAACCAACTTTTTTAGCTTTAATATTTCCACGAGATGTTCGAATACCATTTATTTTTCCAGCAGAAACATCGAAACCTATTACCTCACAATTTTGAATAATATCAACTCCCATGTCATCTGCTTGACGAGCATAACCCCATGCTACCGCATCATGTCTTGCAGTTCCTGCACTTGGTTGCATCAAGCCACCAAAAATTGGAAATCTAACATTTTCAGAAAAGTCAGCCATTGGAATAATTTCTTTGACCTGTTCTCTATTCAAAAGAACAGCATCTATTCCATTTAATCTCATTGAGTTACCCCTTCTCGCATAAGCATTCATTTGCGCATCTGAGTGAGCTAGATTAATAATTCCTCGAGGAGAAAACATTACATTGTAATTTAGGTCTTGACTCATCTTTCTCCATAAATCCATTCCAAATTCACTGAATAATCCGTTTTCATCATGCATGTAATTAGATCTGATGATTGTAGTGTTTCGTCCTACGTTTCCACCTCCAATCCATCCTTTTTCGATGATTGCAACTTTTGTAATAT
>CACNTB010000001.1 GCA_902623305.1 uncultured Pelagibacteraceae bacterium | reverse complement strand
TTCAGAAATTTATTTTCAATTTCAAAATCAATATCAAACAAAATTTCAGTACCATTGTCAGATTCTATAAATTTCCAATTATTTTCAAGGTGTCTTAAAGGCCCACCAATATTGGTTACTTTAATCGAATTAGTTTTTTTATTGAATTGCACATCACTTTTATAAGTATCTTTAAAAGGGCCTTTGCCAATTGTTAGATCGGCAATAATTAAGGTTTGATTTCCTTGAACGTTTTTTTCATAAACATATGACCCTAAACAAAAAGGAACAAATTCAGGATATTTTTCAATATCAAGGACTAAATCAATTAGTTGCTCTTTTTTACATTCAATTAATCTAGTAACTGATGCTTTTGGCATTAATTATTTTGTATTCTCTTTTTTTTGAGTTTCGCAAAATCTTCATCTGCATGATACGAAGATCTTGTTAAAGGCGATGAAGAAACAAGTAAGAACCCTTTTGTTTTTGCAATATTTTCTAAATCTTTAAATTCATCTGGATGATAATATCTGCTTAGTGGGTGATGTTTGGGTGATGGTTGTAAGTACTGACCAATAGTTAAAAAATCAACTTCTGCTGATCTTAAATCGTCCATTACCTGAATTAATTCGTCCTTATCTTCACCAAGACCAACCATTAAACCAGACTTTGTAAAAACTTTTTTATTAAATTTTTTGACATTTTTTAAAAGTTCTAAAGATCCAAAATATCTGGCACCAGGCCTTACTTTTAGATAGAGACGCGGAACAGTCTCAATGTTGTGATTGAAAACATCCAAGTCAGCTTCAAGAAGTTTTTTATATGCATTACCTTTTCTAAGAAAATCTGGCGTTAAAACCTCAATAGAAGTTTCTGGATTTCTTTTACGTGTAGCTTCAATTACTTCATAAAAATGATTAGATCCACCATCAACAAGATCATCTCTATCAACAGAGGTAATTACAACATGTTTTAAATTTAATTTTTTTACAGCGTTAGAAATTTTATAAGGTTCAAACGGATCTAAACTTTCAGGTTTACCTGTCTTTACATCACAAAAAGCACAGGCTCTTGTACATGTATCTCCCATAATCATAAATGTTGCATGTCTCTTACTCCAACATTCTGTAATGTTTGGACAATTAGCTTCCTGACATACTGTGACTAAATTATTTTGATTGACAACAGTCTTAGTTAAAAAAAACTCTCTACTGTTTGATAATTTTGATCTAATCCAATCAGGTTTTTTTTTAATTGGATTAACAGGTTTGTTAACTTTTTCTGGATGTCTTATTTTAGTTGTCATTTTTTTTTATTATATAAATTGTTTCATCTTTTTTTCCAAATAAGAATCTCTCTCTTATCAAGGTCTCTATATAATCTAGATCTAAATTTGTACTTAATAGTGAATTTTTATGATCCATATCTTCGATCTTACTAATTAAGGATAATTCCTCTTTTTTCAAGTTAGACAAAAGTTCCTTTTTTTTTATATATGAAAAAAGGCCTCTTTCTCCAGAAACTAGGTTAAACCCAAAATAAAAAATAAGGAAAACAGATATTAATAAAAAATAATTTCTTTTTATTAATCTAAGCATTAATTGATCTTATTCATCCTCGCTTTTTTTCCAAGTTCTTCTTCAATACGGATTAATTGATTATATTTTGCAACCCTTTCAGATCTAGCTAAAGACCCTGTTTTAATTTGATTTGAATTAGTGCCCACCGCTAAATCAGCAATAAACGTATCCTCACTATCTCCTGATCGGTGAGATATAATTGTTTTATATCCAATGGTTTGTGCAAATTTAATTACATCTAACGTTTCTGAAACAGTGCCAATTTGATTAAGCTTAATTAAGATTGAATTTGAGGAAATATTTAAAAAACCTTTCTTTAATCTTTCAAGATTTGTCACATACAAATCATCTCCAACAATCTGAACTTTTTTTATTGATTTCATTAATTTATTCCATGATAACCAATCATTTTCGGCAAATGGATCTTCAATAGAATTGATTTTATATTTTTTAATTATTTTTTGATATTCTTTAATGGATTTATCTACTGAAATATAATTTTTTGAATGAATAGAATATTTGTTTTTTTTATATAATTCATTAGCAGCTACATCTAAGCAAATAGAAACATCTTTACCATTAGTAAATCCTGATTTTTTAATTGCACTCACAATTAAATCTAAAGCTTGGTTATTACTACTAATCATGGGCGCAAACCCACCTTCATCACCTACTGAGGTTGATAAACCTTTGTCTTTAATTAATTTACTTAAGTTTTTAATGACAACAAAACAAATCCGCATCGCCTCAGAAAAACTTTTTGCTCGATCAGGTCTGATCATAAATTCTTGAATTCTAAGACCATTATTTGCATGCGCTCCACCATTAATAATGTTCATTAATGGATAAGGTAGTTGAAAATTATTTTTTTGAGAAAAAGTTTTATACAAAGGTAATTTTTTTGCTTTTGCAGAAAGTTTTTTAACAGCCATTGAAACAGCTAACATCGCATTAGCTCCTAAATTAGTTTTTTGTCTTGTACCATCCAAATTAATTAACAAAGCATCAATCCTTTCTTGGTTATGAATACTTTGTCCTTTTAATTTTTTTGAAATTTTTGTGTTGACTAAATTAACTGCATTTAAAACACTTTTTCCTAAATATCGTTTATTATTTTTATCTCTTTTTTCAAAAGCTTCAAAAGTTCCAGTTGAAGCGCCAGAAGGACAAATAGCAGATGCGCTGTTATTTTTTATATAAACCTCAGCCTCAATGGTTGGATTTCCTCTGCTGTCAAAAACTTGACGTGCTTTAACTTTTAAAATTTTGCTCACTATTTTTTAATTAGATTATCTATATCGTGTAATTGTTTTAATAAATTTTCTAATTTATTCAATGGTATCATGTTTGGTCCATCAGAAGGTGCATTATCTGGATCTTGATGAGTTTCAATAAAAACTCCTGCAACGCCAACTGCAACTGCTGCTCTTGCTAAATATTCTACAAATTCTCTTTGACCACCAGAAGATTCTCCTTGTCCACCTGGTTGCTGAACAGAGTGGGTAGCATCAAAAATAACTGGATAACCATTCTTTGCCATTATAGGTAATGATCTCATGTCAGAAACTAAAGTGTTATATCCAAAGCTTGCACCTCTTTCAGTTACTAATATTTTGTCATTTCCAGACTCTGAAATTTTTTTAGTCACATTAACCATGTCCCATGGTGCTAAGAACTGACCTTTTTTAACATTAATAATTTTATTTGTTTTAGCTGCAGCAATTAACAGGTCTGTTTGTCGACATAAAAAAGCTGGAATTTGTAAAACATCGACATGCTTTGAAACAACTTCACATTGTTCTGCATTATGAATGTCTGTTAAAATAGGAACATTTAATTCCTTTTTAATTTTATCAAATACAGGAAGTGATGCATCTAATCCTGCTCCCCTTTTGCCTTTTAAGCTTGTTCTGTTCGCTTTATCAAATGAAGTTTTGTAAATAAATCCAAGGCCAAATTTTGAGGTAATTTCCTTAATTTTACCAGCCATATCGAGTGCATGTTGCTCAGTCTCAAGTTGGCATGGACCTGCAATTATACAAATCTTATTATTGTTTGAAATTTCTATATTTTCACAATTTACTTTAATCGCACTCATCTATGATTTTTTGCTGCTTTGATAAAAGAAGAGAATAAAGGATGTGGGTTCAAAGGTCTAGATTTAAATTCAGGATGGAACTGAACTCCTATAAACCAGGGATGATTTTTAAGTTCTATTATCTCTGGAAGCTTATGGTCTGGAGATAAACCTGAAAATATTAATCCTTTCTTCTCAAATTTTTCTTTATATGAAATATCCACTTCATATCTATGCCTATGTCTCTCTTTAATTAATCTAGATTTATAAATATCTCTTATTTTTGATCTATTTTTTAAAATTGCATCATAAGAACCAAGTCTCATGGTGCCTCCTAAATCTTTATCTGTTCCTTTAACTTTTCTGCCACTTTTTTCCCATTCATGCATCAAGCCAATAATATGAACACCGCCTTTATCAAACTCAGAAGAAGTTGCTTTTTTAATCTTTAATTGATTTCTAGCAAATTCAATTATTGCCATTTGCATTCCATAACAAATTCCGAGAAATGGAATCTTATTTATTCTTGCATACCTTATCGCTTCAATTTTACCCTCAGTTCCCCTTTTACCAAACCCACCTGGAATTAGAATTCCTGAAACATTTTTAAGTTTATTTTTGATTTCTGAAACTTTTAATTTTTCAGAATCTATTCTAACCAAATTAACTTTAAGATTATTGGATATTCCTCCATGAGTAAGTGCTTCATCTAAAGATTTATAAGCATCTTTTAATTCAACATATTTTCCAATAATTGCAATGTTAACATTTCTTTTAGTATTAAGAGTGATTTTAGTTATTTTCTTCCATGGTGTTAAATTATTTGATTTTTTAGATTTTATTTTGAAATAATTTAAAACTTGAACATCTAATTTTTCTTTAGCAAAACTAATCGGTGCCTCGTAAATAGTTTTAACATCAACAGTTTCAATTACATTTTTAATATTAACATTACAAAACAAAGATATTTTTTTTCTATGTTCTAAAGGAATAGGTCTTTCTGATCTGCAAATTATAATATCAGGTTGAATACCAATACTTCTTAATTCTTTTACAGAATGTTGTGTTGGTTTGGTTTTTATTTCATCCGATGCTTTTAAATAAGGAACTAAAGTTAAATGAATAAATAATGCATTTTTTTTACCAATATCATTCGAAAATTGTCTTATCGCTTCTACAAATGGTAAACTTTCTATGTCCCCTACTATTCCGCCTATTTCACAAATGACAAAATCTTCTTTAGATGTATCGTGTTTTATAAATTCTTTAATTCTATCCGTAATATGTGGAATAACTTGAACAGTTTTACCTAAATACTGACCTTTTCTTTCTTTTCTAAGAACATCACTATAAATTTTTCCAGTTGTAATGTTATCTGTTTTCTTTGCAGTAACACCTGAAAATCTTTCATAGTGACCTAAATCTAAATCTGTTTCAGCCCCATCATCGGTTACAAAAACTTCTCCATGCTGAAACGGACTCATTGTTCCCGGATCCACATTTAAATAAGGATCTAATTTTCTTAAACGAACTTTGTAACCTCTTGATTGTAATAAATAAGCTAAAGATGCTGAAGAGAGACCTTTACCAAGGGAAGAAACCACGCCGCCAGTGACAAATATATATCGCGCCATGGAAGTATCTTATAGCGAATAAAAAATGAATTGAAAAGGATTAATTAATTATTTTCTGGAATTGAAGGTGTATCTTCAGTTTTTTCCTCAACTGTATCCAATACCGACCCCGTAGGAGTAAGTTCTGCTCTAGAAATAATTGTTAGAGCTAAACTGCAAATGATAAAAAGTGTTGCCACAATTGCAGTAGCTTTTGTCATGAAGCTGCCTGCTGATCTAGAGAGCATAAAATTTTCTTGGGAAACTCCAATACCAAGAGCACCTCCTTCTGATTTTTGCAATAAAACCAAAAGAACTAAAATAACTGCAAGTGTGATGTTAATTACTAATAATAAAGTTTCCATGAGGGTCTAATTAATGGTTTTTTTGATTATATCAATAAATTTTTTTGGGTTTTGCGATGCACCTCCAATCAAAAAACCGTCAATACAAGGAATTTTTTTTAATATACTTACGTTATTAGTATTTACAGATCCACCATATAAAATTGTAGGATATTTTTTTACAAATCTACTTTTAATAAATGAAATAGTTTTATTTAAATCAGCTTCTTTTGGAATTACACCCGTACCAATAGACCATACAGGTTCATAGGCTATAATAATTTTAGATTTATTCTTTATCGATTTTAATCCTTTTTCAATTTGTTTTTTTAAAATTTGATTAGTTTTTTTTTGTCTTCTTTCTTTCAAAGTTTCGCCAATACAAAATATAATTTTGAGACCTGATTTAATTGCACTTTTTATTTTTAAATTAATTAAATTATCTGTCTCCCCTAGTTCTCTATTTTCTGAGTGTCCCAAAATAACAAACTTTGCTCCAACATTTTTAAGCATGGTGGAATTTACTTGGCCAGTGTAAGCACCGTAATCATAGCTCTGATGACAATTTTGAGCACCAACCTCTATTTTTGTTTTTTTAAGTCTTCTCGATAAAGGTCGAATTAATGTATTTGGTGGACAATAAACTATTTTAAACTTATTTTTTTTATTAGTTTTCGAAAACTTTATTACTTTATCAAGTGAATTTAGAGTTCTTAAATCACCAAACATTTTCCAATTAGCTACAAAATACATATATTTATTTGTCATAATTGACTTTTTAATCTATAGATTTGTTTTTTACAGATCAATAAATTAATAACGCAATGATTGAAAAATTAAAAAACTTAGGCTGGAAACAATTTGGTGGATTGGTTTTAATTGTAATAATTATTATTGCTTTTGGCTTTGGTGGTTTTGGTGGTGGATTTAGTACAAATAATCAAAACAATATTGCAAAAATAAATAAAACAAATGTCACCACTCAAGATTTTATGGATTACATTAATCAAAGTGGAATTTCAGCAGATGCAATTAGAAATAATTTAGATAACAATATTATAGAGGAGCTATTATCAGGACTTATATCAACCACGCTTATTAATCTAGAGATTGAGGATTTTAATATTTCAATTAATGCAAAAACAATACTTAAAAATATTAAAGAGAATAAAAACTTTCATGATGAAAATGGTAAATTTGAAAGAGTTAAGTATGAAAAATTTTTATTATCAAACAATATGTCTGCACCAATGTTTGAATTAAAATTAAAAAATAGAGAATTACAAAAACATTTATTTGATTTTATTGGTGCTGGAACTATTACACCAAAATTTATAGTTGATAAAAAATTTGAAGAAAATAACAGATCTTTAGATATTGAATACTTTGATATGGAAAATCTATATAAATTAAAGTCAGATTATACTGATGATGAAATAAAAGTATTTATGGAGGAAAATAAAGACCAATTAAAAAGAGAATACATTGATTTTAGATACGTTATTTTAAATCCTAAGAATTTGATTGGTATTGAAGAATTTAATCAAGCCTTTTTTGATGAAATTGATGAAATTGAAAACAAAATTTCACAAGGTACGAGTTTTGAAAATATTTTGGAAGATATTAATGTAAATATTATAGATATTTCTAAATTTGCACCTAGCTCAAGTGAACAAATAAATGAAGAATTAATTTATTCAAAAAAAGAAACGAAATTAGATTTAATTGAGAGTGGTGATAATTTTTTACTTTATAATATCGATCAAGAATATGATCTATCTCCGGATTTAAATGATGAAATAATCAAAAGTGAAATAGCTGAATTAATTTATCAAAAAGGAAAATTTGATTACAACAGAAAAATTTTAGAAGAAATTCAAAATAATAAATTCAATAACACAAAATTTGATGAGTTAAGTAATTTTGACAAAGAATATATGTCAATTAGCTCTATTAACGACGACAAAGTTTTTGAGATAAATTCTGTAAAGATGCTCTACTCATTACCAGTTAATTCTTTTACTTTAGTAAACAATAGTGAAGATAAAATTTATTTAGTAAAAATTACAGGCTCAAATAAAAATCTAATAAACAAAGAAGGTGAAGATTATAAGAATTTTGTAAATAGTGAATTTACCAATACAAGAAAAAGTATTTTAGCTGCTTATGATCAATTGCTAACTAGCAAATATAAAATACAATTAAACCAAAAAACTATTGATAGAGTTAAAAATTATTTCAAATGATTATTAATCGAAGCTTCAAAGATTTCAAGTTTCGACACAGAAGCAAAAAAAATCAAATCATCTTTACTAAAAAGAAAGTAAAAAATGATGAGGAAGTATTAAACTTAATAGATAATTTCCTAGTGGAAAAAAATAGTTTTATATTTGAGTCTGTAGAGAAAGGTAAAATCAAGGGTAGATATACAATATTCGGTAAAAATCCTGATAAAATTTGGGAATTTAATAATAATAATTCTTATCTAATTCAAAAAAATAAAAAAAGAAAATTAAATGATAAACCAGAAAAATTAATTGAAAAAATCATTGAAAATTTCAAGTTTGAAACTCCTAAAAATTTACCTAACATTTGCTCATTAATCTCTGGGTATTTTTCTTATGATTCAATCAGATATTTAGAAAAAATTCCAGATAATTGTAAAAATGATCTTAATTTACCTGATGTTAGACTTCTTCGTCCAAGAACTTTAGTCATTCATGACAATTTAAAAAAAGAAATATTTTATATATCTAACATTTTTAAAGATGAAAAAATTAAAAGCTATAAAAATAAATATGAAGAAGTAAAATCTGATTTGTTTAAATTACTCATTCAGTCATCAATTAAAAATATTGATAAAAATATAATTCAAAAATCGAAAAATATAAAAGTTAAATCTAACACTTCAAAAAATAAATTTTTATCAATAGTTAAAAAGGCAAAAAAATATATAAGATTAGGAGATATTTTTCAGGTTGTTTTAAGCCAAAGATTTGAGGCAAAATTAACAAAAAAACCATTAGATATTTATAAAAAACTTAGAGTAACAAACCCTTCACCTTTTATGTTTTTTTTCAATTTTAAGGATTTTCAAATAATCGGTGCAAGTCCTGAAATACTTGTGAGATTAAGGGATAATAAAATTACTGTAAGACCAATTGCAGGAACTAGACCAAGGGGTAAAACCAAAAAAGAAGATCTTTTTTATGAAAGAGACCTACTTAAAGATAAAAAAGAGCTTTCAGAGCATTTAATGCTTCTTGATTTGGGCAGAAATGATGCTGGTAAAGTCTCAAAGATAAATTCAGTAAAAGTTACAGAAAGTTTCATTATTGAAAGATATTCTCATGTTATGCATATAGTTTCAAATGTAGTTGGGGAATATAATAAAAAATTTTCAAAATTTAAATCGCTCTTGGCTGGTTTTCCAGCAGGCACTGTATCTGGAGCTCCAAAAATTAGAGCTATGGAAATTATAGATGAATTAGAAACAACAAAAAGAAAAGTATATGCTGGTGGAATCGGATATTTTGCTGCAAATGGAGAATTTGATACATGCATAGCCTTAAGAACTGCTGTTGCTAAAAATAAAAAATTTTATGTGCAAGCAGGTGCAGGTATAGTTGCAGATAGTAAACCTAAAAATGAATATGAGGAAACAGTTAATAAAGCGAAAGCTTTGATTAATGCTTTAAGATAATGAAAGTATTATTAATAGATAATTACGACAGTTTTACTTTTAATTTGTATCACTATATCTCCTCATTAAATATCAAAGTTGAGGTAGTTAGAAATGATAAAATTAATTCTAAAGAAATCATTAAAAAGAAATATGATAAAATTGTTATCTCACCAGGACCCGGCAACCCAAATCAATCTGGCAATTGTATTAAAATATTGAAATCCTTATACAAAGAATTACCTTTTTTAGGAGTATGTTTGGGTCATCAGATAATTGGACAAGTTTTTGGATCAAAAATTATACAAGCAAGAAAGTTAATGCATGGCAAAACAAGCAAAATTAAATCTAAAAAAATTGGTATTTTAAAAAATCTTCCTAATACATTTGAAGCTACCAGATATCATAGTTTGGTAATTGATAAAAAAACATTATCAAAAGAGCTAATGATTACAGCTGAAACAGAGGATGGCGTTATAATGGGTGTTCAACATAAAAAATTCAACATTCATGGCGTGCAATTTCATCCTGAAAGTATAAAAACTAAATTTGGGATGAAAATACTGAGAAACTTTATAAATTATTAAATTTATGGATCAAATTTTAGAAAAACTAACAAATAAACAAGATTTAACATTTGAGGAAAGTAAGTCTGCATTTGAAATTTTAATGACTGGAAAAGCCAGTGACGAACAAATTTTTAGCTTTCTAACACTATTGTCTGAAAAAGGTGAAGTTGCCGATGAAATAGCTGGTGGTGTTTTTGTGTTAAGAGAAAAATCAAAAAGAGTGAATGTAAGTGATTGTATTGATACTTGTGGAACAGGCGGTGATGGCATGAATACACTTAATATTTCAACAGCTTCTGCTCTACTTTTAGCAAGTATGGGTACAAAAGTAGCTAAACATGGAAATAAAGCTGTTTCTTCAAAATGTGGATCTGGTGATGTTTTGGAGGCTCTTAAAATTAAAATTGATCTAGAACCAAAAGATATTGAGAGTGAAATTAGTAGTAACAATTTTGGTTTTATGTTTGCACCCAATTATCATAGTGCAATGAAATTTGTTGGTCCTGTTAGAAAGAAAATTGGAAAAAGAACAATTTTTAATATGATTGGTCCTTTAAGTAATCCTGCTCTTGTAGAAAGACAAGTTGTTGGTGTTTTTGATAAAAAATTACTAAAAATTTTTGCAGAAGGACTTAAAAATTTAAATTTAAAATTTGCTTGGATAGTAAATAGTGAGGATGGATTAGATGAAATATCTCCATATGCAATCACTAATGTTATTCAATTAAAAGGTGGTCAAATATCTGAAATTAAAATAGATCCAAATGCTTTAGGAGTTAATGCATATAATTTTAAAAATTTAGTAGGTGATGATGCTAAATTTAATTCTGATAAAATGATTGAAATATTTAAAGGTGAAGATAATGATTTTTCAAAAGCAGTTTGTTTAAATGCTGCAGCAGGTTTAATTGTTGGAGAAAAATTTTCTGACTTTTCTGAAGCTTATAATCACACAAGAGAATTTATCCTTTCTGGAAAAACTTTTTTACATCTAGAAAAAATTCAAAATGTCTGAAAATATACTTCAAAATATCATTCAAAAGAAAATTGAAAAAGTTGATAAATTAAAAAAATCCTTAGATGTTAAAACTCTGGATGAATTTATTGATAAAAATAATAGCTATATTAATTTTAAAGAGAAAATAGAAAATAATATAAAAAATAATAAAACTTCAATTATTGCTGAAATTAAAAAAGCAAGTCCTTCGGCAGGTATAATAATAGATGATTATAACCCAGTAGATATAGCTCAAATTTATTTAAATAATAAAGCAACTTGTCTTTCAGTTTTAACTGAGGAAGATTATTTTTTAGGAAATTTAATTCACATCAGTAAAATAAAAGATAAAATTAATTTACCTGTATTGTGTAAAGATTTTTTTATCGATAAATTTCAAATACCATTGGCAAAAAGCTACGGCGCAGATGCTATTTTAATTATTTTGGCCGGGGTTTCAGATGATCTTGCTTCTGAATTATACAATGAAGCTATAAAATATAATATGTCGGTTATAGTTGAAGTTCATACAGTGGAAGAAGCAAAAAAAGCTTTGAATTTTAAAGATGCATTAATTGGAATAAACAATAGAAATTTAAAAACTCTTAAAACTGATATAAATACAACTTATGATATTTATGATGTTATAAAAAATCATAAAGGTCCTTTAATATCTGAAAGCGGAATTAAAAATAAAGAAGAGTTGTTAGAACTAAATAATAAAACATCAATTAACACTTTTTTGATTGGTGAATCACTTTTAAAAAACTTAGATAAAAATTCTATTTTTTCTGTTTTATAGCTAAATAAAGCCCTATTTTACTTGTTTTTTTTAGTATTGTTAATTTAAAAGAACTTTTATAGAACATTATTTGTACGATATTTGTTCTTATGCTGACAAAAAAACAAAAAAACCTGCTTTTATTTATCAACAAGAAGTTGAGAAGTTCTGGTGTCTCTCCTTCATATGAAGAGATGAAACAATCTCTTAATTTAAAATCTAAATCAGGTATTCACAGGTTGATTAGTGCTTTAGAGGAAAGAGGTTTTATTAAAAGATTAGCTCACAAAGCAAGAGCATTAGAGGTAATTAAATTACCAGAGACCGCCTCTGCAAACGATATTTATAATAACTTTTCACCAAGTGTAATTAAAGGTGGATTAGATGAGGAACAAACTAATTCTGATGAAATTGAAGTACCAGTCCTTGGAAAAATTGCTGCGGGAACGCCTGTTGAAGCAATACAAAATGAAGTTTCTAGAATTCCTCTGCCAAATAATTTAGAAAAAAATGGAGATTACTTTGGATTGAAAGTACAAGGTGACTCTATGATAGATGCGGGTATTCATGAAGGTGATACAGTTATTATAAAAAGAACTGACACTGCCGATAATGGTAAAATTGTTGTAGCATTGATTGATGAGCATGAGGCTATGTTAAAAAGAATTCGAAAAAAAGGCAAAGTTGTAGCCCTTGAAAGTGCCAATAGAAACTATGAAACTAAGATTTTTGGACCTGATAGAGTAAAAGTTCAGGGAGTTTTAGTATCTTTATATAGAAACTTCTAAAAAAATAGTCTAAACAACATTGATGTCTAAAGTAGCAACACGTTTTGCACCGTCCCCTACTGGAGCTCTTCACATTGGAGGAGTTAGAACAGCGTTATTTAATTGGTTGTTCTCTAAAAATCAAAAAGGAACTTTTCACCTAAGAATTGAAGATACTGATAAAGAAAGATCTAAAGACGAACATAAAAAACAGATTATTAATTCGTTAAAATGGCTTGGTATTGAGCATGATGGGGATGAATACATTCAATCAAGTAAAATAAATGATCATATTAAGGTTGCAGATGAATTACTTAAAAATGGCAATGCGTACAAATGTTATTGCTCAGCAGAAGAAATAGAAGAGCAAAAGAAAAGGGCTAGACAAAAAAAACTTCCGTATATCTACAATAGAAAATGGAGAGATATACCAGAAACTAATGCTCCTAAAGGTATAAAACCAGTAATAAGATTTAAAAGTAAAATAGAAGGATCAACAATACTTAAAGATTTAGTTCAAGGTGATGTTGAAATTGAAAATGATACAATTGAAGATTTTATAATCCTTAGAAATGATGGTTCACCAACATATAATTTATCTGCGACTGTAGATGATCACCAAATGAAAATGACACATATAATTAGAGGAGATGATCATAAAATTAATACATTTAAACAGATACAAATTTATGAAGCAATGAATTGGGATTTACCCAATTTTGCGCATATTCCCCTTATTCATACGATTGAAGGTAAAAAATTATCAAAAAGGGATAATGCATCAACATTAGATGATTATTCTAAAATCGGCATAATGCCTGATGCTTTAAGGAATTATTTACTAAGATTAGGTTGGTCTTTTGAAGATAAGGAAATATTTACTCTAGATGAGAGCATTAAGCACTTCAACATAGAAGGAATAGGAAAGTCACCATCTAAGCTAGATATGAGTAGAATTTTATCAATGAATGAGCATTATATTAAAAATATTGATGAAAATGATTTATTCAATCAACTGACCGAATACTGCAAATTATATAAAAGTGAAATTAAATCAGATAAAATAGATAAAATCAAAAAGTCTCTAAATTTTTTAAAGAATAAGGCAAAAACATTAGAAGATATATTTAATAATGGTCAATATATTATATTGGATGAGGTAAATTTTAATCAGGATGATATTAAACTAATTGATGATAAAGCGAAAAAAGTCATTTCTGATTTCACTACTCAATTTGCCACTATTGATAATTTAAGCAAAGAAACATTAGAGCCGATAGTAAACGAATTGATTAAATCAAACGATACAAATTTTAAAGGTATTGGACAACCTTTAAGAATAGCTTTAACAGGTTCAAAATTTGGACCTGGAATATATGATATAATCATTTCACTTGGAAAAGAAGAAGTAATAAAAAGATTAACTAATAAGAAACTTAGCTAGTACAGCAGAAGCTTCATCTGAGGATGAGGTTTTTGATCTAATTTTAGTTAAGGTCTCTTTACAATCATTAATTTGTTTATTCATTAATTCTGGGTTTTTCAAAAAATAAACAACAGAATTGTAAATTTCTTTAGCATTACATTCTTTTTGTATTAACTCTGGAATTATTTCTTTGTTATTAATAATATTAATTATGTTAGCAAATTTAATTTTGACCAACATTTTGACAATTAAAAAATTTAAAAAATTCATTTTATAGATAATTATAGAAGGAACTTTTGCATTACAAATTTCAAGAGAAATTGTACCAGATTTAGAGACTGCAAAAATAGAATGATTTAATATTTGTTTTTTTATATTTTCATCAGAAATAACTTCAACATTTTCTAAATTTATATTTTTAATTTTATCACTTATTAAACTTTTATTTTCATCAGTTGCATGAAAAACAAAAGTAAAGTTATCAAATTTTATATTCATTAGATTTATAAAATCAATTAAGATTGGTAATAATAAATTTACTTCAGATGATCTACTGCCAGAAAAAAGAGAAATAATTTTTTTATCATTTGATATGATGCTAGATAGATCTATCTTATCTTTGGTTTCATACTCTAATAATGGATGTCCAACAAAAGTATTTGGAATATTTTCTTTGTCGAAATATTTTTTTTCAAAATCAAATAATAATAGAATATGATCTAAGAATTTTTTAAACTTTTTAACCCTTCCCTCTCTCCAAACCCAAACTTGAGGAGCCACGTAATGTATTGTTTTAATATTAGGATTAATACTTTTTACTTTTTCAGCAACTCTTAACGTAAAATCAGGACTATCTACACTAAATAAAATATCTGGGTTAAATTTTATTATCTCGTCTACAGTTTTATTAATTTTATTTTTTATTTTGAAAAAATTTAGCAAAACACTTGTGAAACCAATATAAGTAATTTCTTTAAGATCAAAAATAGATTTTATTCCTATAGAATTTAAATATGATCCCCCAACGCAGGAATACTCAATATTAGAATTGTTCTTTTGAAGTTTAGATATGACTTTAGAAGCAAGTTTATCTCCAGAGGGTTCGCCGGTTAATATAAAAATTTTTTTCATTTTACTAAGATAAACATCTTATTTTTATTAGCAAAGTTAACACATTTGCTTTTATCTAAAAAAACATGTTGTTTGTTTTTAACAACAATTCCTTTTAAACTGGCTGCCTTACTTTGCTTTAAAGTCTTTAATCCAACAGTAGGTAAATCAATTCTAAGATCTTGTTTCTTTTTTGGAAGCTTTACTAAAACGCCATGATTTCTAAATTTTTTACTTCTACTTTTTTTAAGCATTTTTTCAGTTCCATCTTTTCCTTCTATAGAGACTACCTTTTTATTTCTAACTACAACCCCTTGACTAAAATTATATTGTTTTAAATTATTAAGAGTTTTAATTGCTTTTTTTATATCTAGTTTATCTTGCTTGTTTGGTTTAAACCTTGAATAATTTCCTTTCTTTAAGGATAATTCAGGATTAAATGTTAGTGAATTTTTGGTTTTAATTTTATTTTGACCTAATATTTTTATAATTTCTTTAAGTATAGCAGCATCTCCGAGTTTTGAGGCTTTGATTATTCTAGGAATATAATAAATTCCTTTTAAATCTAATTTCAATTTAGAAAAGTTTGGTTTATTTACTTTTCCAGCAAATAAGACTTTTTTACAGTTATTTTCCTTAAGAATCTTAATAATTTTACCAAATTGACCTATGGATACCACATAGGAGTTTTTATCTTTTTTAAATTTCTTTGATTTTGATAAATCAACTATCAAATACTTTATTTTCTTTTTTTTGATAGTATTAAGAATTTTGTTTGGAAAATCAGTGTCGCCAAATATTAATCCTATCATTTTATGAAAATGGTGTGCAAATAGATCTTTTTTTATCTTTTGTTATAAAATCAATTACATTTTTAACTAACGGATTATCTTTGAAAGAACTATTCAATTTACTTATATTTTCAATGATATTTTTAGTGACAAAGATTTCTTTATAAGCTTCGCTTAAACCTAATATATCCTTATTGTCAAATTTGGCTCTTCTTAAACCTATTAAGTTCAATCCTTGTAATGAGTTTCTATTTCCTGTTGATAATCCATAAGGAATTACGTCATGCAATACACCTGTCATTCCACCAATCATGGCCATTTTTCCAATTCTAGTAAATTGTTGAACAGCAGAGTTGCCACCAATAATAACATTATCTTCTAGAATTACATGACCACCCAAAGGCACATTATTTGCAATTATTACGTTATTTCCAACTTGGCAGTCATGAGCGATATGAGATGAGATCATAAATAAACAGTTATCTCCAATAACTGTTTTGCCACCACCACCAGCTGTTCCAGAGTTTATTGTTACGTATTCTCTGATTTTATTATTATCACCAATTACTAAATTTGTAGGTTCACCATTATATTTCAAGTCCTGCGGTTCGTTAATTGAAACAAAGGGATAAATCTTATTTCCCTTTCCAATTTTGGCGCTTACAGAAATATTTACATGTGATTTAATTATAGTTTTCTCGCCAATTTCCACATTAGGACCAATTATACAATATGGACCAATCTCGGCATTTGATGCTATTTTGGCTTTTGAATCAATTATTGCAGTTTTATGTATCATTTGTTTTCTTTAATAAATCTTTTTAAATCTTTAGCTGGATACCCCATCACTTTAGCGTTATCAGAAACATCTTTAATCACACCTGAACCACCACCTATTTGAACATTGTTTCCTACTTTCAAATGTCCTGATATTCCTGCTTGTCCACCAATCATAACATTATTTCCAAGTGTAGAGCTTCCAGCAAAACCAACCTGTCCAGCAATGATACAATTATCACCAATTTTGTTGTTATGAGCTATATGTACTTGATTATCTAAGAAGGTATTTTTGCCAATTATAGTATTTGATAGAGAACCTCTATCAATTGTTGAGCCACAACCAATCTCACAATTATCCTCAATTATAACAATACCAATATGAGGATAACGAATATTTCCGTTTTTACTTGGAAAAAAACCAAATCCTTTTTTTCCAATAACACAGCCATCTAATATTGAAACATTGTTTTTAATTAATGTATTTCTAATAATAACGTTGGATCCTATTGAGCAGTTATCACCAATGATAACATTACTTTCAATAATTGTGTTGTGCCCAATTGAACAGTTAGATCCAATTTTAACATCTTTTCCAATTAATATATTTTGACCATGATTTACAGAATGATTGTATGAAGTTTTTTCAATATTCAGGGTATATAAGTCAAAATCATCGGTAATAGCATCAGGGTAAAACATTGTAGTAATCATTGCTGTTGAAACAAGAACATTGTCAACTTCAATTGGTTTACAGGTATTAGGTAATTTATTAGATAAATTTTTGGTTGTAATGCAAAAAGGTGCCTTTGTTTGTGAGGCAGCTGACTCATATTTTTTAGAATGAAAAAATGTAATATCTTTATTTGATGCGTTAACAAGATCTTTAATATCATTAATATTTATTCCACTATATTCAGATTTATTTTGAACTTTTACCCGTGTTAAAATATCTTCAATTTCTATTGGACCTTTGTTTTCAAAAAAAGGATTGCTCATCTTTTGTTATTATCAAAACAAAATATTAAATACTTATCAATAAATGTTACTAATTATTTTCTATCAACTATAGTAGCTGTCCATTGGGCATCTGCCATTTTTTTACCCTCTACAAAAGCCTCACCTTTGTATTTCCAAACTCTTCCATGAGATCTAATAGCCTCAATATTTAGTTCTAATTTACAGTCAGGTATAACAGGATTCCTAAATCTTGCTTTTTCAACACTCATCAAAAAAACTAATTTATTATCATATTCGGATTTATCTATGCCTGAAGCGGTTAATGCTGCAGCAGCTTGACCAAATGCTTCAACTATAAGAACTCCTGGCATAACTGGTTGCCCCGGGAAATGACCTTGGACATAAAATCCGTTCTTTTTTACATTCATGATTGCAGTCGCGGATTGTAATTTTTTTATATTTATCAACTCATCAATTAACAACATAGGCTCTCTATGAGGCAATAAATCAATTATGTCTTGTTTAGATAAATTTTTACTCATCAAATTTAACCTCATTATTAATTATCTTCATAAATATCTCTGTTATATCTAGACTATTATCTGCAATAACTAAATTTTTTTTTGAAAAAAGCATTTGTATATTATTTTTCTTTGTATAATCAACTAAAATTGGCTCTATTAAAGAAATTAGTTTTTTATTAAGTTTTTCATATTCTTTTCTAATAAAATTATTGAATTCTTTTTCTTTTTTATTGAATTGGGTTATTTCATTTTTTAAATTTTCTAATTCTTTATTGAAATTTTCTTCACTTAAAATATTTTTTTTCCCTGCTAAATCATTTTCCTTTTTAATTAAATTTGTTCTTATTTCGTTTAATTCATTTTTTTTTTCTTCTTTTATTTGATCAATTTTTTTTTGAATAGATGAACCTGCATCTGAATTTTTTATTAAAAATTCAAAATCAATGTATGCAAAATTCGATGAATGTGAGTGGGTAATTATAAAAAAATTTTTAATTAATATAATTATTATAATTAAATTAAATTTTTTTTTCATTAAAATGAAGTACCAATATCAAATCTAAAAGTTTCTGTAACATCTGTACTTGATTTGCTTATTGGTTGAGAAAATACAAAATTAATTGGACCTATAGGTGTAAAATAATCTAAAGTTATTCCAGTAGATGATCTTAACTTACTATTATCTAATGAACTATCATAATCAACACTCCATACATTACCAACATCAACAAACAAGCCTAGCTCTAGATCTTGTAAATCTGGCAATATTTTAGGCAATGTTGTATTGAATGACACAGCACTAGCATAATTTCCACCAATAAACTCATTACCATCTTTAGGACCAACCTTCCCTCTTTCAAATCCTTTTAGCCGTTTTGATGGTAAATTAATTCTGTCTGATATTAAAACATCATCATCACCAATAGAATTTATAGCAGCTAAATACAAAGAAAAAGAACCGACAAACTGTTCAGAAAATTCATGATAAGCTTTAAAATCATAATTACTGTAAACAGAATAATTGCTTGATAAAAGTGGGAGAGATTGATTGAATCTAGAGTAAAAACCATCTGTTGGATCAAAGCCCTGATTCCTTAAATCATAAAGTAGATTATAACCAAATTCAGTTGAATAATAGTTTCCTTCCTGTTTTTTTAAGATATTTGATGCTGAAGATGTTGTCTCAAGATCCTCATATTCAATACTCAAAGAAGGATTAAAATAAAAGTCTTGCTTGTATTCAAAACCAGTTCCAATAGACATATTTGTCGAAGAATTTTTATACCCAGAAACACTTAAAAAATCGTTGGTAGTTCTTGATAAATCAAATGAAAGATCTCTATCAGAATAATTATAATTAGGTATTAAAAAATTAATACCACCTCTTATTGATTTTGCGCTTACTGTAAGAGTTGTATCTAATTTAATTCCTTCACCACCAAAATTATTTTCTTTAATACTTGCAGAAAATGTTGATCCTGTAGATGACACTCCTGCACCAGCAGAAATTTCTCCAGTTGGTTTTTCCTCCACTGTAATATTTATATTTTTTTTATAATTATCACTTTCAATAATCTCCGTTTCTACTTTAGAAAACAAGTTAGATGATTTAATTTTATTTATCGACCGAGTGTTTAATAATTCATTAAAAGGATCACCTTCATCAACAATGAACATATTTCTTATTGTGTTCTCACTGGTGTAAATATTTCCAATAATGTTAATTCTATCTACATAAAACTTTTTACTTTCATTTACTATTATTGTTAAGTTTAGTTTGTTACCACTTATTTCCTCTTTAAATTCAGCATTTATAAATTCATATTGTTTAGATAGCGCAATTTTATCAATTTCGCCTAAAACTTTGTTTATTTTGCTAAGTGAGTAAGGCTGATTTTTAAATTCATTAATCTCATCAATAACTAATTGAAAGTTTTCTTTTTGATATTCCTCAGGTAAAATTAAATTTACTTCATCAAAAAAAATTCTTTCTCCAGCATTAATATTAAAGACAAGATCAAAATAGTTGTCTTCTACGAATTTGGCTACAGAACTATCTATTTTTACATTGTAGTATCCACTATTTTTAAAATAATTATTTAAAAGATTAACATCTAGATTTATTTGAGATTTATTGAGATATTTTTTTTTTGAGATAAATTTCCAAAATCTATCCTCTTCAGAAATAATTATTCTTTTAAGTTTATTATCTTTTAAAATTTTATTTCCTGTGAAATTAATTTTTCTTATAAGAGCCTTTTCTCCTGTGATAACATTATATGTTAAATCAACTGTACTATTCTCGTTAAAATTTGTTTCATAATTAACTTTTGAAAAATAATATCCAGAGATCCTTAAAAAATTATTAATCCGATTAGCTTCATTTTTAATTAAAGATTCAACATAAGATCCTTTTTCCCGTATTGTAAGTTGATCTTCAATAATTTTTATAATATTTTTATTTTTAACACCGGTAATAAAAATATTTTGAATAATTGGATTTTCTTCTATTTCAATGTCCAGTATTCCAGAGTCGATTTTTACTGACACTTCTTTAAAAAAATTTGTCTCATACAAATTTTTAATTGCTTGATTAACATTTTCGCTATTGAAATTTTGTCCTATTTTAAGTTTTGTAAAAACAATAATAGTATCTTTAGAAATTCTTTTATTTCCATAAATATTTATTTTTTCTAATTTTTCAGCATAAGCATTAATAGCTGAGAATAAGAAAATAATTAAAAAAATAAAAAAAGCTCTCATTAGGTTTGATTATAGTGATTTTTAATTTTCAGTCGAATTAAATTTTTAGTCGAGTTTATCATCATATAATTAAGTGGCTTTTTATTGTTTAATGACAACACATATTTAGAATTTAAAAAATTAATTAATATTTTACTTATATCTGTGTATGAAATTTTATTTTCTAAAAAAAGTTTTACAAGCTCATCATTTGCAACAGTTAAAGCTGTTTCGAATAATGAAATTTTTTTCTTTAATTTATGAATTAATTCAATTAAAGGAAATTTTTTTTTATCAATATTTGTAAAATTTAATTGATTTAAGATTTCAAAATTTATTTTTTTTGATTTTAATTTTTTTATATTTTTTCTATTATAAATCGAATTAAAAATTGGAACTTTCATATCAGGTTCATGAGCAAGAAGTTTTATTGTTCCATCTGTAAATTTTATGATAGCGTGTACGTAGGATTTTGGTTGAATAATAACTTTAATTTTTTTGTAATCAATTTTAAATAGTCTTTGTAATTCAATTACCTCAAAAACTTTATTCATTAATGTTGACGAATCTACAGAAATTTTTTTACCCATTTTCCAATTTGGATGTTTCGTAGCATCGCTTGGTTTAATATATTTAAATTTATTTAAATCATAATTTTTAAAAGGGCCACCAGATGCGGTGATATAAATCTCATCAATTAATTTATTATTTATAGATTTTTTTTGGATTATCGATCTGTATTCTAGTAAAGACCAAACAGAAAAATGTTCTGAGTCAATTGGAATAATTTCCGTATTATGTTTTTTTGACTCTTCTTCAATTAAATTCCATCCACATACTAAAGATTCTTTATTAGCAATTGCAATTTTACTTGTATATTTAATTGCTTCCAGTGTTGGATATAAACCTTCTAAACCAACTATTGAACTCATAATGTAGTCTATTTTGTTTCTAAAAATTTTTTTGAATATTTTAAAGTTGTTATAAATATTTAAATTTTTATTTTTATTTATTAGTAAAGCTTTATTAAATGATTTTAAATCTGTAATAATTATATTTTTAACATTATACAACTTCGCTAGTTTAAATAATTCTTTATAGTTTTTGTTTGCTGTAAGTAAAATTATTTTAATATTTTGATCTTTTTTAACTATCTTTAATAATGTTTTTCCAATTGAGCCTGTTGACCCCAATATAGCAATACTTTTTTTCATATAACCTTTAAAATTTCCCAAACCATAATGCCTAAAGGAATAGCAATTAAAATTCCATCTATTCTATCTAACAAACCGCCATGACCAGGTAAGATATTGCTGGTATCTTTTACTTTTGCCTTCCTTTTTAAAAAAGAAACAAATAAATCTCCAATTTGACAAAAAAATGATACTAAAATTGATATCAAAATAAGGTCTAATAAATTTGAAAATTTATTATTAAAATAAAAATAAAATAACGGAACTAAAGACATTGACATCATAAATGATCCAATAGATCCAGAAATTGTTTTATTTGGACTGATTTTTGTTAATTTTTTTCCTTTAAAAGTTTTCCCGAATAATAATCCTCCTATATCTGAAAAAATGCAGACTAGAAACAAATACAAAATATTTATTTTAAAATTTTCTTGTAAAATTCCAAAATATACAATTGAAGAAAACATTGCGATATATATTAAGATCAAAAAATTAATCAATAGTATGAATGATTTTTTTTTAAAAATTTTATTAATTAAGACTTTAAATTCAAACCAAGAAACAAAAGATACTATTATTAATGTAATTATTAACACATACGAATAATAAAATGAAAAACCTAATAGTAAGATTAAAGGAATTGACGTTATAATTCTTTTTGTTAATTCTTTTGAATTCATACATTTCCAAAATTTCTTTTAATTTTTTTGTATTTTTCAATAATTTTATTAAAATCTTTTTTATTAAAATCTGGCCATAATTTTTTTTCAAAGAAAACTTCTGCGTATGCAATCTGCCAAAGTAAAAAATTACTCAATCTTTGAGTATTACCTGTACGTATTAATATATCTGGATCAGGGATATTTTTAGTTTGTAAATATTTTTCAAAATTTTTTTCTGTAAATTTGTATTTACTTTTTTTTAACTTTTTAAAAGCTTCAATCAATTCAAATTTTGACCCATAGTTTAATGCTAAATTAATTTGCAAAACCTTATTTTTTTGAGTTTTTTTTTCTGAGTCAATTAATAATTTGTTTAAATCTTTAGAGAATTTTTTATTACCAATTATTTGAAGTTTAATTTGTTTTTTATTTAATTCATCAATTTTATTTTTTAAAAATGTCTCCAATAAAGAAAATAAATAATTTATTTCTTTTTTGGGTCTTTTCCAATTTTCTGTTGAAAAAGCAAAAAGTGTTAAAAATTTAATTTTATGCTTTATTGATTCTTTGATAATTTGTTCAACAACATTCAAGCCTGCTTTGTGTCCTAAATTTCTAGATTTTTTATGTTTTAGTCCCCATCTTCCATTACCATCCATTATGATGGCTACATGTTGTAGTGGGTTCATATGGTCATTATTTCTTTTTCTTTAGAGGATACTTTATCATCTACTGTTTTTATATGATCATCAGTTACTTTTTGTACCTTCTTTTCATATGACTTTTCTTCATCTTCTCCAATTTCTTTTGATTTTAAAAGTTTCTTCAAATCTTCATTGGCATCTCTTCGTATATTTCGGATTGAAACTTTGCACTTTTCACCAATAGATTTTATTAATTTTTTTAACTCTGTTCTTCTTTCTTCATTAAGTTCTGGAACTGGTAATCTTATTAATTGACCATCAATTTGAGGATTCAATCCCAAATCTGACTTTTTAATAGCTGCATCAAGCAATGGAACATTATTACTGTCCCAAACTTGAATATTAATCATTCTAGGTTCTGGCGTTGTTATACTTCCTATTTGATTGATAGGCATTTGTTGACCATAAACATCAACTTTAATTAGATCTAACATAGATGCATTAGCTCTTCCTGTTCTTAATGATGAAAGTTCTTTTGAAAATACCTCAATGGTCTTATCCATTTTGAGGCTGTATGATTTTTCATCAAACATTTATTCTCCGATCTTAATTCTATAGAACTCTTTTATTTTTAAATCAGCTATAGAAAGCTCTTTTAACACATCTTTAACTTTCTTTTTAGGTTCCATTACCCAGGCTTGTGTTAAAAGAGAATTTTCTTCTTTAAATTTGTTCATTTTACCTAAGCTAATTTTTTTTGCAATATCCTCAGGTTTTCCAGAATTTTTTAGTTCTTCAGTAACTAGCTCTTGTTCTTTGTCTATAATAGACTGATCGATTGAACTAGATTCTAAAGCTAGTGGATTCGATGCTGCAATATGCATTGATAGTTGCTTACTAAATGTTTTAACTATTTCTGAATTATCCTTTGTATCCAGTGAAACCATAACAGCTAATTTTGCAACATTGTCTTTTACAACGGTATGGAGATAGTGGTTATTTACTCCATTAGAATTTTGAATAGTTTTAGCTTTACCAATTGTAATTTTTTCACCAATTTTTGCAATTAAAGCTACTAAATTGTCCTCAACGGTTTGACCATTTTTCATTTCAGATTTCTTTAAATCTTCAACGTTTGAATTATTTTTGTTATTTAATTCACTTAATTCTTTTACAAAAGAGATAAAATCATCATTTTTAGCAACAAAATCAGTTTCACAATTTACTTCGATTACTGAGGTTTTTGAGGCATCTCCACTAACGACGACAACTCCTTCCTTTGCGTCTCTAGACATTTTTTTTGAAGCTTTAGAGATTCCCTTAACTCTTAAAATTTCAATCGCCTTGTCTAAATCTCCATTTGACTCTTTAATAGCTAGGTTGCAATCTTTAAAACCAGCGCCAGTAGCTTCTCTGAGTTTTTTAACCTTTTCTATATCACTCATTAATTTAATTTCTCCTTATCTTCTTTAGAAAATTTTTTTTCTAATTTTTCCCTGTCTAATTCTTGAATTGTTTTTGTTTCAGTATCATCCTTAGTTTTATCCTGATTTTTTTCTACTCGAGGTTCAGAATTTTTTGCGCTGTTAATTGTTTCTTTGATTAAATTACAATAAAGATCAATCGATCTTCTTGCATCATCATTACCTGGAATTGGATAATCAATATTATCTGGATTAGAATTACTATCTAAAATAGCAATAATTGGTATTCCTAATTTAGCAGATTCCGCAATGGCCAATGACTCGTAATTTGTATCTATAACAAATACTAAATCTGGAATTTTTTTCATTTCAGCTATACCACCTAAAGATCTTTGAAGCTTATCTTTTTTAACGCTCATTTTTAAAAGTTCTTTTTTGGTAAAACCTCTGTTTTCTGAAGCCAAATCTGTTTCTAATTTTTTTAATTTTTTTATTGAGTTTGAAATTGTTCCCCAATTAGTTAGCATCCCTCCTAACCATCTATAATTAACAAAATATTGATCTGTTTCTTTCGCGACTTCTGCTATTGCTTCAGATGCTTGTTTTTTTGTAGAAACAAATAAAATTTTTCCATTATTTGCTATTGTATTATAAACCTTTTCTAAAGCTACTTTTGTTAACTCAAGTGTTTGAGTTAGATCTATAATGTGAATTGAGTCTCTTTTTCCAAAAATATATTTTTTCATCTTTGGGTTCCATCTTAGAGTTTTATGACCAAGATGAACGCCCGCTTCTAATAATTGTTGAATAGTTAAGTTAGGTATTTTCATATTTATTCCCGGTTAAGCCACCACAGTAATTTCCAATTAAGGACCGGAGGTATAAAACCAACAACTGTGTGAGTGTTAATTTAATTTATGGATTATTTACAAATATTTATTAAATTTAACAAGTGATTTTTTAATTGATTATTGCCTGAATTTGTTGATTTCTTAGGAGGTTTAGAGCTTTTCTGTCTAATTTTCGAGTATTTTTTAGTCTGAATTTAAGAATATTATCTTTAGTAACTAAATTAATATTTACAATGGTTTTACCTTCATCATTCAAAATTGTAGATATTTTTTCAATTTGTTCTTCAGAATTTAGCTTGAATGAAACCTCATTAATAGGACTATTAAATAAATCTTTTAGAGAAGCTATTTTTTGGACATTTATTCTAGTTAATCGATTTTCATCATTAGAAGTATTTTTAAATAATGTTAAAATAAGAGAATTTCCCTCTTTTAAAATTTCTCTATTTAATTCTAAAACATCTGAGAAAATGAATAGTTCAAATACACTTAATAAGTCAGTTAATTTTAAAACAGCGTAAGAATTTCCTTTTGCAGTTTTTCTTTCTTGTATCTTTAACAATGTGGCAGCTATATTAGAGTTTTTTAAATCTTCTTTTGAAATAAAACTTGTATAATCTGTTATTTTATAATCATTAAAAATTTCTATAAATTGGTTTAATGGATGGTCTGAAATAAAAAAACCTACTGATTCAAATTCTTTTGATAATCTTTCTTCAAATTTCCAATCTTCAGTTTTCATCAAAATATCATCTTTAGCTTTTTCATCCTCTGAAAATAAATCAATCTGATTAGCTGATTTATTATCAAATATATTTTTATTTTTAGCAATCATAGCTGGAATAGAGTTGTGCAAAGCTTGTCTATTTAAGTTCAGTTTATCGAAGGCTCCAGCTTTAACTAAGCCTTCTAATTGAAGTTTGTTTATATTTTTTGGATTTACTCTATTTATAAAATCATGAATTGACTCAAATTTTCCATTTAAAGTTCTTTCTTTAATTATATTTGATATTGCGTCAAAACCAACGGCTTTAATACTACCTAAGGCATAATAAAATTTATCATCAATTGTTCTAAAATCAGCAAAACATTCATTTATATCAGGACGAACAACTTCAACATTTAATCTTTTTAATTCTTCGTAAAACTCACTTAATTTATTTTGATTGGATATATCCATGGTCATTGAAGCAGCAATAAACTCTTTTGGATAATATGTTTTTAAAAATGCTGTTTGATATGAAATAATTGCATATGCTGCAGCATGACTTTTATTAAAACCATATTCAGCAAATGGTTCTATTTTAAGAAAAATTCCAGCAGCAACATCTTTTGTTATTCCATTTTTAACAGCACCAGCAATAAATCCTTGTTTCTGTTTTTCAAGTTCTGCTCGTTTCTTTTTACCCATCGCTCTTCTTAAGAGATCGGCTTGCCCAGCTGTAAACCCTGATAATTTTTGTGCAATTTGCATTACTTGCTCTTGATAAATAATTACTCCATATGTAGGTTTTAAAATGTCCTCTAAAAGTGGATGTAAGTAATCTGGTTTTTGTTTTCCATGTTTACAATCATTATATGTTGGAATATTACTCATTGGTCCAGGTCTATATAGAGCTACTAATGCAATAATATCTTCAATATGATTTGGCTTCATTTGAATTAAAGCCTCTCTCATACCAGCACTTTCAATTTGGAATAAGCCAACTGTTTTTCCTGTAGACATTAGATCAAAAACTTTTTGATCCTCGTAACTAATATTTTCAATATCAAATTCTTTATTCTTTTTTTTAATAAGCTTTTGTGTATTATTAATGACTGTGAGTGTTTTTAAACCTAGAAAGTCAAATTTAACCAATCCAGCATTTTCAGCTGAATACATATCAAATTGAGTAGATGGTAATAATAAATCTGCTGAGATATCTTTATACAGCGGAACAACTTCTGTTAGCTTTTTATCTGCTATTACTACTCCAGCGGCATGAGTGGCAACATTTCTATTTAGACCTTCTAATTTTAAAGACAAATCAATAAGTTTTTTAACCCTTGGATCATCATTTATGAGTTTTTGTAATCGTGGCTCCCCAGCAATACATTGAGATAAATTTTGTGGTCTAGATGGATCAAAAGGTATCATCTTAGATATGCTATCAACAAATCCATAGGCTAAACCCAAAACTCGTCCAACGTCTCTAATTACCATTCGAGCTTTTAACTTACCAAATGTTATAATGTGGGCCACGCTATCTTTGTATTTGGTTGTTAGATACTCAAAAACTTGATCTCTTTTATCCTCACAAAAGTCTATATCAAAATCTGGCATTGAAATTCTATCTGGATTTAAAAATCTTTCAAAAATAAGATTAAATTTTATTGGGTCAACATCAGTAATTGATAAACACCAAGCCACTAAAGAACCAGCACCTGAACCTCTTCCAGGACCTACAGGGATATCATTATTTTTAGCCCATTTTATATAGTCAGCAACTATAAGAAAATAACTAGAATATTTCATTTCTAAAATAATAGAAAGCTCATGATTTAGCCTATCCTTGTAATCTCTATAAGAATTGTTATTTTCTAAATCTTCATCACTTAAATTAAAGATCTTATTAAATTTGATTTTTAATCCTTCTATTGAATCTTTTTTTAAAATTTCATCTGCATTTCCATCTTTATCACTACTAATATTAGGCAATATTGGGTTAGAAAATAATGGTCTATAGCAGCATCTTAATGGAAAATTATAATTATTTTCTAAAGCTTCGGGCAAGTCAGCAAATAATTCTGACATCTCTAAGTTAGTTTTTAGATAATGCTGATCAGTTAATCTTAACCTATTTTTTTCATTTACATAAGTCTTATTACCTATACAAATTAAAGCATCATGCGCTTCATGCATTTCTTTATCTAAATAGAACACTTCATTAGTTGCAATAATGGGTATTTCCAAATCTAAAGATTTTTTTAAATTAAATTTTTCAAATGCAGTTTCATTTTGATCATCATGTCTTTGTATCTCTAAGTAAAATCTGTCATCAAAAGCATTTTTAATTTTATTATAAAGCTCATCAATTTCACTAAACTTTCCTTTATCAAATAATTTACCAAATAAACCAAAAACAGTTCCTGAAAATACAGCAACACCTTTTGAATTGCTTAATAATAATTCAAAATCTACATGTGGATCTGACAATTGATCGTTTTCCAAATATGATAAAGATGAAAGTTCTATCATATTTTTATATCCAGCTTCATTTAAAGCAAACAAAGGGAGTAAACCTGTTGTTTCTCCGATTTTAAAATTAATTTGAGTTCCAATTATTGGTTGAGTACCAGATTTTGAGATCTTTTCAGCAAATTCTAGTGCACCGCATAAATTTGAGGTATCGCATAGACCTAAGGATTTAATTTTATTTTTCTTAGAATATTCTTGTAAATCATCAATTCTAGCAGCTCCTTCACAAATTGAATATTGAGTATGAATTTTTAAATGATTAAAATTTTGTGAGACAGATTCAGGCATTAGATGATTTTATACTACCATCTCTCATCTCCAATAGATAATCTGCTTTTTTTGCAAAAAATCTATTATGAGTTGCAAATATAATTATTCTGTCTGGTCTTTTTTGATTGTTTAAAAGTTTAAAAATATCTTTAGCCGTATTCATATCTAAACTACCAGTTGGTTCATCCGCTAGAATAATTTGAGGATCATTAATAATCGCTCTTGCTATTGCAACTCTTTGAGCTTCACCTCCAGAAAGTTGTGAGGGAAAATGATTTAATCTGTTTGAAAGTCCAATTTTTTTTAATAACTTTTCAGCTTTAAACAATGCTAATTTTTTGTCATTATTAAGAGATAAAGAAGCAAAATAAACATTTTCCAATGCTGTAAAATCAGAAAGAAGATTGTTTTCTTGGTAAACAATACCTATTCTTTTAGATCTAAATAAATCATTTTTTTCATTTTGACTGAAATTTATCTCATGTTTATTAAACCTAATGATACCAGATGTTGGTTTATCAATTAACGAAATTAAATTAAGTAAAGTTGATTTTCCAGATCCAGAAGGTCCCATTATTGCGTAAGTTTTACCTAACCTAAATTTTCTAGATAGTCCTCTTAATACATTAATTTTTTTTTCTGCAGTAAAACTTTTTCGTATATTAATTAATTCTAAAAAATTATTCATACTTCAGTGATTTTATAGGATCCATATTTGCAGCTTTAAGCGCTGGAAATATAGAAACTACTATTGTTATTAATATTGAACATATTGTTATAATTATTATAGAGCTAATATTTATTTCTGAGGGCATCTTGTTTAAAAAATATATTTCCTCTGGAAATAAAGTAATATTAAAAATAGAGCTTAAAAATTGTCTAATGTTTTCTACATAAATTGAGAATGTTACACCTAAAAATATTCCAAAAATTGTTGCTGAGGTTCCAATTGAAACACCGACAAGAAAAAAAATTTTAATTATAGATTTATTTAAAACACCAATAGATTTTAAAATTGCTATATCTCGAGTTTTATTTTTAACTAGTATTGTTAAACCTGAAATTATATTAAAAGCAGCAACAATAATAATTAAAGATAAGATAATAAACATCACATTTCTCTCAACTTTAAGTGCTGAAAATAATGAACTATTCATATCAGCCCATGTATATACAAATGCATCAGGGTATAGTTTCATCAGTTTTTTTTTATGATTTTCTATATTTTTTGGATCTTTAAAATAATACTCGGTAAATCTATCATTTTTATTTTTGTCAAAAAAATCTTCTAAAATGTTTAAATTTATATAAACAATATTTTCATCATATTCTGATAATCCGCTTTCAAATATTGAAGTTATAAGAAATAATTTTTGCTTTGGTAAAGACCCAATTAACGTTTGAACTCCTGAGGGTGAAGTAATTGAAACCTCATCTCCAATATCTAATCCTAAGATATTACTTAAATCTCGACCAATAGAAATTGTATTTTCATTTAAATTTTTAGAACCAAAAAAACTATCATTATTTGTAATTTCCAGATCTTTAAAATCTTTTTCCAAATAACCTTTTAACAAAACTCCTTTGGTGCCATTCTTATGAAAAATAACTGCTTCTCCATCATTTGATAAAACGCTTTTAGCAAAATCTTTATTTGACAAGGAAGCTAAAGGTTTATCGTAAGGTTTGACAACCGCATGAGCATTTAAGCCAACTATCTTGTCAATTAATTCAGCTCTAAATCCATTCATTACAGACATTACGATGATAAGAACTGCAACTCCTAGGCTTATGCCAATAAAAGAAAAAATTGATATAACATTCAAAAAACCATCTTTTTTTCTGGCTTTTAAAAATCTAAAAGTAATTTCTTTTTCTAAAGTAGAAATCAAATTGAATTTTTTCGTTTAGTTATAATTTCTATAATTTTACCTAGTGGTAAATTTTGTATTTCTTCACCGGTTTCTTTAAACTCTAATAAATCAGCTTCACTTTTCTTGCCAATAATAATTTGATATGGGGCGCCAATTAAATTCATTTTTTTAATTTTTGATGAGAAATTCTCGTCTGTATCATCGATGATTGCATCAATATTATTTTTGAGTAATTGTTTATTAATATTATTTGCACTATCTAAAGCTGATGTATCATTTTTATTTATCATAGGTATTATAGCTATATCATAAGGAGCAACAGACAATGGCCATTTCATGATTTCATTTTTCTCATCATATTTTGCCTCAATTATAGCTCCTACTAGCCTTGATACACCAATTCCATATGAACCCATTTTAACAAAATCTTTCTTTCCTCCTGGTAAATCAACTGACGCACCCATTGGTTTTGAATATTTGTCACCAAAATAAAAGATGTGACCTACTTCGATACCTTTTGTAATCAATTGATTTTCTTTGGAAACAATTTTTTCAAATTCTTCTTTATTAAACTTTTCATCAGTTACGGCATAGAATTGTTCATATTTTTTTCTCATACTCTGTAATGAAATTTTTTCTAGTTTAGTATCGTCATTATCAAGATCGAATATTCTTTTATCTGTGAAAATTTTACTTTCTCCAGTATCAGCAAGAATAACAAATTCATGAGATAAATTTCCACCTATAGGCCCTGTATCAGCAGCCATAGGTATTGCTGTCAAAGATAATCTTTTAAATGTTCTTAAATAAGAGAGAAAGAATTTATTATAAGAATAAAAAGCTTCTTCATCAGATACATCAAATGAATAAGCATCTTTCATGTAAAACTCTCTACCACGCATAATTCCAAATCTAGGTCTAATTTCATCTCTAAACTTCCATTGAATATGATACATAAGTTGTGGGAGTGATTTATAAGATTTTATTGAAGATCTAAAAATTTCAGTAACTTGTTCTTCATTGGTTGGTCCATATAACATTTCTCTATTTTGACGATCAGTTATTCTGAGCATCTCTTCGCCATAATCGTCGTAACGACCACTTTCTTTCCAAATTTCGCTGGATTGAATAGTTGGCATTAATATTTCTTGAGCTCCAATTTTGTTTTGTTCTTGTCTGACAATGTCTTCTATTTTTTTCATTACTTTAAAACCTAAAGGTAACCATGAATAAATTCCTGCAGAGGCTTGCTTAATCATGCCTACTCTCAGCATTAATTGATGCGATTTAATTTTAGCTTCTGAAGGATTATTTTTTAATATTGGTATAAATGAATTTGATAAAAACATCTTAATTAATCATATTTCTTAAATTTAAATATTCAAATTTAATTAATAAGTAAATTATGATGAAAATGACAGTAGTAATTCCAGTGCAATAAAGGAATTTTTTCAGCATTTTTGGATTTTCAGGTGATCCAGGATCCTCACCATCTATTTTTACTGTCTTTATTCGATTTACATCTATAGGTAAAATAGCAAAAAAAACTATCCACCATATAATTATGTAGATAATAGCTAGGCCTGTTGCGCTCATTAAATTCTTACTAAATTAATATTGGTAAAAGGTTTTTTTCCTGTTTTCTCTTTAGAAAGTTTTCTGCAAGCAATTTTTAATGCATCAATTAAATTATGCTCTTGTTGTTTACTTCCAACTTTAAAAGTTCTTGTTATTATTTCTATTTCTTCAACCAAATCATACGCAAATTCATCTTTATCTTCAATTGGCAAGCCCCTAAAAGAAAGAATCGGGTCATTATGAATATTGCCCTTAGGCGTAATCATAATAGTTACCTCTAAATATCCATTTGCGCTTAAATTTTTTCTATCTTTTATAGACTGTGAATCTGGTTCTACACTTACATTGCCATCTAAATACAATCTACCACTTGGTGCCTTATCGTAAACTTCTGGTTCGTCACCTGGAAATAACTTAACGATATCACCATTTTCTACTTGAACTGGATGAGGTACTTGCATTTCTTTTGCAAAATTAATGTGTTCTATCATATGCCTATGTTCGCCGTGTACAGGTATTACACACCTAGGTTTAACCCACTGATACATGTCTTTGAGGTCTTCTCTATTTGGATGTCCAGAAACATGAATAAATTCAGTTTCTTCAGATATTACCTCTATTCCATCCTTAACAAGTTGGTTATGAAGTTTATAAAGTTTTTTTTCATTACCAGGTATAATTTTTGAAGAAAAAATTACAGCATCACCTTTTTCAATAAAAACATCTGGATGAACATAACTAGAAATTCTCATCATTGCACCCATTGGTTCACCTTGGCTTCCAGTACATAAATATACAATTTTTTCTCTTGAAAAATTTTTAGCTTCTCTTGGATCAATTGGTTCAATTGTATTTTTTAAATATCCACATTGACGTGCAGCTTTATAAATACGGTGCATTGATCTTCCAACTAATGAGATTTGTCTTCCTGTTTGTTCTGCACAATAAAAAGCTGTCTCCATTCTAGCTACGTTTGAAGCAAAAGACGTTATGACAATTCTTTTTTTTAATCGAGACATAACGTTTAACATATTTTTTCTTACATCTAATTCTGAACCTGATCTACCAGCACTAAAAACATTTGTTGAATCACAAATCATTGCTAGCACACCTTCTTCTCCAATTTCCTTCAATCTTTTTTCGTTTATATTTTCTCCAATCAAGGGAGTTGGATCTACTTTCCAATCTCCAGTGTGCAAAATAACTCCTGCAGGAGTTTTTATTCTAAGTCCGTTTGGTTCTAATATTGAATGAGTTAAAGTAATGTATTCAATTTCAAAGGGATCCAAAGAGACTTTTCCATTTAACTCAACAATTTTTAAATCATTAGTTATGTCGATTTGCTTTTCTCTAAATTTTTCTCTAATTAATACAGCTGTGAAAGGTGTTGCAAAAATTTTACATTGTAATTTTGGCCACAAATGAGCAATTGCACCAATGTGGTCCTCGTGAGCATGTGTTAACACTATACCTAATAAATTATCTTTCCTTTCAACTATAAACCCAGGATCCGGATAAATTAAATCAACACCTGGAATAGTATCATCTGCAAATGTTACCCCAATGTCGACCATAATCCATTTGTGATCACTAGGCTGTCCATAGCCGAACAAATTCATGTTCATGCCTATTTCGCCTGAACCGCCTAAGGGACAAAATAATAATTCATCTTTCATATTATTTAATTAATTTTGAAATTTTTATTAAACCTTTGATTGTAATATCTTGGTTGTGGTTTACTTTCGTTTTTATTGAGTTTTTAAATAAATTTGAAAATCCTCCAGTAATAATTACTTTAAAAGATTTTTCAGTCTCTTTCTTAATTAAATTAATAATATTGTCAATTAAACCCGCATATCCCCAAAAAAAGCCTGATCTAACAGCTGAGGTTGTATCTATACCAATGACTTTATTGATCTTTTTTAAATCAATTTTTGGAATCAAAGTTGCTTTATCAGATAAGGTATTAAGGGATAATTTCACACCCGGAGCAATAATTCCTCCATAATAAGTATTTTTAATTAGTACATCGAAAGTTGTTGCGGTACCAAAATCTAAAATTATAAAATTATTTTTATTATCTATTAAGCTTATAGCATTAGTAATTCTATCTGAGCCTACTTGTTTATAATCCACTTTAATTTTTATAAGTGATTTTAAGTTTAATTTTTTAACCTCAAAGCATTTTGTTTTGACTTTTTTCGATAAAAAATTTTTAATTATAGAAAATGTTTTTGGTACAACACTGCAAAATAATATTTTTTCAATTTTATTTAATTGAATTTTATTTTTTTTAAATAAATCATTAAGTTGCTTGTTATGTACATTTTTTGATAAAAAAATAATTTTTTTTATAATTTTATTATTTTTAGAAACAATACATAATTTTGTTTCCGTGTTACCAATATCGCCTAGAATATACATTAGTTGTTTTTATACAGTTTAGATAAATTTTTTTCAAAGAGTTGTTTTAGTTTATTTTCTACACTTAATTTACTAATATTTTTTTTAGTTACCTCCTGCAAGTTTGTAGCGGGATTATTCCTTATAATTGGATTTTTTTTAATATTTATACCTATACCAGTAATTAAAAATTTTTTACCTTTTATAAATATAACTTCTTGTAAAATTCCACTAATTTTTTTTTTATCAATCAATAAATCATTCGGTTTTTTAAATAAAATTTTTTTACTTGTAAATGAAGAGAGTGATTTTTTAACTAAAAGACAGTTGATTTTTGTTATAGCATTAATCGATAAATTATTTTTATTTAGTTCGTTGAAGAAAGTGATAAACAAATTTCCTTTTGATGATACCCATTTTCTTCCATACTGTCCTCTACCATTTGTCTGTGATTCAGAAACAACCATACCTAGGTTATATTTGGTTTTTTTGATAATCCTTATTGCAGTATTGTTTGTGCTTTTAATTCTTTTAAATTTGAATTTTTTAAACTTCATTAAATAATATTAATTCTTGATACAACTTCTATTAACTGACTTGGGAATATGAAGTATAAAAGAATTAATATAGTTGATACTGTAAGTGAAAATTTTAGCCATAAGCTGTGGTCTGTATCGTATTTTTCTTTTTCTTTATCAAAGTAAATTATTTTTATAATTCTTAAATAATAAAAAGCTGCAACTACGGTAGATAACAATCCTACTATAGCCAAGAAATACATTGATTGTTCCAAAACAGCTTTAAAAACATAAAATTTTGCAAAGAAACCGGCTAATGGTGGGATACCTGCTAAAGAAAATAATATTAAAAGTAAACATAAAGATAATAAAGGATGATTTTTTGATAGTCCTGAAAGATCATCAATATCCTCATAATATTGATCCTTTCTTCTTAACATAAGTAGACAAGAAAAAAGAGCTAAATTCATAACGACATAAATTGAAATATAGATTATTGAACTTTGTATTCCTTCATTTGATGCGGTAGCTAGTCCTGCTAATGTGTAACCAATATGACTAATAGAACTGTAAGCTATTAGTCTTTTAATATTAGTTTGCCCTATTGCAGCAACTGCTCCAAAAATCATCGAAGCAATTGAAAGAAAAACAATTATCATTTGCCATTGGTCAATTAAATTTAAGAAAGGAACATATAAAAATCTTATAAATACTGTTAATGCAGCTATTTTTGGTACTATCGTAAAAAATAAAGTTACAGTTGTTGGAGATCCTTCGTAAACATCAGGTGCCCACATATGAAATGGAACTGCTGAAATTTTAAATGCTAAACCAACTAAAATAAATACAATTCCAAATGTTAAAACGTACTCATCAGAATTTAATTGGTTTGATATTATATCAAAATTAGTTGAACCAGAAAAACCATAAACTAGTGAACATCCATATAATAATAATCCAGATGAAAGAGCACTTAAAACAAAATATTTTAAACCAGCTTCAGATGATTTTAGTTGATCTCTGTTATATGTAGCTAACACATAAAGAGCTAATGACTGTAACTCAAGTCCCATATAAAAAACAATTAAATCATTTGAGCTAATCATAACCATCATACCAAGAATCGAGCTCAGAATTAAAATTGGATATTCTATGTTGTATATTTTAAAAGTTTTTAAATAGTTTGATGAAATAATTAAAACTAAAAATCCACCAATTAAAGTTATAATTTTCATCAATGATGACATTTGATCAATAACTATACTTCCATTAAATAAGGTTTCTCTATATACAGAGAAAGTTTCATTTATTGTTATTATTGTTGTAATTAAAATTGCAAACAAAGATAAATTAAATGTAATTTTAGAACCTTGTTTTTTAAATACACCCAAAATAAGTAAAAACATAATTGAAAGAGAAATAAAAATTTCAGGTAATATTAAATTTAAATTTTCCATATTATTTACTAGCTAAATTTGTTTCGTGCATGTTAATTAAATCTGTTACTGAAACTTCTATAGTGTTAATTAATGGATCTGGATAAAAACCATAAAATAAAATTGGGGCTGCCAAACAACTTAAAATAAAATATTCAGATCTATTTAAATCTACAATTTTTTTGAGATCTTCATTTATTAGTTTGCCAAAAACTACTCTCTTATATAACCATAACATATATGCAGCACCTAAAATCACTCCAAGACTAGCGATAACAGCAACTAAAAAATTATCTTTAAATGCTCCCATTAAAATTAAAAACTCTCCAATAAAACCACTTGTCCCAGGTAAACCTAGTGATGCCAAGGCAAATACCATAAATAATATTGAATATTTTGGAATTACAGAAACTAATCCACCGTAAGTACTTATTAATCTAGAATGCATTCTGTCATATACTACTCCAACAGTTAAAAACAAAGCTGCTGAAACCAATCCATGACTTATCATTTGAATTATACTCCCTTCAATCCCCTGCTGTTGTAGAGTGAAGATACCTAATGTTACAAAGCCCATATGAGCAACAGATGAATATGCTATAAGTTTTTTCATATCTTCTTGCATTAAAGCTATTAGTGACGTGAATATAATTGCAATTACACTCAAAACATAAATTAAAGGGGTAAATGTTTCTGATGCTACAGGGAAAAGTCCTAATGAAAATCTTATAAATCCATATCCAGCCATCTTCAATAATATTGCTGCTAGTAATACAGATCCTGCCGTAGGAGCCTCAACGTGTGCATCCGGTAACCATGTATGAACAGGCCACATAGGTGTTTTAACTGCAAATGAACTAAAAAACGCCAACCATAAAAGATTTTGATATTTAACATCAATGCCAATTTCATAAAGCTTAACTACATCTGTTGTGCCAGTTATCCAATAAATTGAAATTATTGCAACTAACATCAAAACAGAACCTAAGAGTGTGTATAAAAAAAATTTAAATGCAGAATAAACTCTTCTTGTGCCTCCCCAAATTCCAATAATTAAAAACATTGGAATTAATCCTGCTTCAAAGAACAAATAAAATACGACTAAATCTAATGCACAAAAAACACCAATCATAAAACTTTCCATAATCAGTATCGCAATTAAAAAATCTCTTAATCTATTTTTTACAGAGTTGTTCACAGATATTACACATAGTGGTGTAATAAAAGTTGTTAATATAATAAATAAAATTGAAATTCCATCTATACCAACTTTATAATTAATAAATCCTTCAATCCATATTCTATCTTCTATAAATTGGAAATTAGAGGTAGACTGATCAAAAGCAATCCACAAATAAATAGAAATTAAAAAATTAACAACTGTTGTGAATAATGCAACATATTTTGCGGTTAAATTATTTCCTTCTTTATCTTTAGTAAAAAATAAAAATAAAGCTCCTACTATTGGTAATAGTATTAAAGATGAAAGAATAGGAAAATTCATTATTTAACTATTAAAAAGGTTAAAAAAGCAGAGAAACCTACCAACATAATGAATGCATATTGATAGATAAAACCACTTTGAAATTTAGAGGCTTTTATTGAACATTTTTTAATAAACGAGGAAATTCCATCAGGACCAAAACCATCAATTATAGTTCCGTCACAAAATTTCCATAAAAATAAACCAATTTTTTTTGAAGATTTAATGAATAATACTTCATACAACTCATCGAAATACCACTTATTTAATAAAAAATTATATAAAGGTTTATTTATTGATGCGATGTCATTAGGTAAATTTTTATTTCTTACAAATAAATAATAAGCAATCGGAATAGATAATAAAACTAAACAAGGTGTTAAAAGTAAAAACCATAAAGGAGGATGTTCAGTGCTTAAAGGATTTAAAAACTTAATAGACTCCCCCCAAAAAGGATTATCACTATGACCAATAAAAAGATCTTTAAATAAAAAACCAGCAAATACAGCACCTATTGAAAGAATAAATAAAGGAAGAAGCATTACTATAGGAGACTCGTGAGTTTCCTCTATCTTGATATTTTTATTGTTATACTCTCCATGGAAAGTTTTAAAAATTAATCTCCACGAATAAATAGATGTTAAAAATGCTGTAATTATTCCAACTCCAGCAGCGTAATATCCTGTTGTGTTACCTTTTAAATAGGCGAATTCTATGATTGCATCTTTAGAATAAAATCCTGATAAAAAGGGGAAACCTGTTAAAGCAAGTGTTCCTATAATCATTAAAGCGTAGGTATATGGCAGCTTTTTCCATACACCACCCATATTATTTATATTTTGTTCATCTTTAAAAGCATGAATTACTGAACCAGATCCTAAAAACAAAAGAGCTTTAAAAAATGCGTGAGTAAATAAATGAAACATGGCAACATTATAAGCACCTACTCCAGCTGCGAAAAACATATAGCCAAGTTGACTACATGTAGAATATGCAATTATTTTTTTTATATCCGTTTGTACTAAAGCCACTGTTGCTGCAAAGAAGGCAGTAGTCATTCCTACTATAGTAATAAAATTTAGTATTAACGGTGAATATTCATAAATTGGAGAACATCTTACAACTAAAAAAACTCCAGCCGTAACCATTGTTGCTGCATGAATTAATGCTGAAACTGGAGTTGGACCTTCCATAGCATCAGGTAACCATGTATGAAGTAATATCTGAGCAGATTTACCCATTGCTCCAATAAATAAAAGTAAACAAACTAAATCTATTGCTTTAACTTCAAAACCTAAAAATGATAAATTTTTATCCACAACAGTTGAAATTTGTTGAAAAACTTCTGAGTAATTAACTGTTCCAAATAAATAAAATATTAAGAAAATTCCTAAAGCAAAACCAAAGTCACCTACTCTATTAACTACAAATGCTTTGATAGCTGCAGCATTTGCACTTTCTTTTTTAAACCAAAAACCAATTAAGAAATATGAACAAAGACCAACACCTTCCCAACCAAAAAATAGTTGAATAAAATTATCTGAAGTTACAAGCATCAACATTGCAAAAGTGAATAACGACAAATAAGCCATAAATCTTGGCTTATGTGGATCATGCGACATGTAACCAATTGAATAGATATGCACCAGAGCAGATACAGAAGTTACAACAACTAACATCACAGCTGATAACGGATCAATTAACATCGACCAATTTACATCAAGTGACCCCGAACTTATCCAGGTAGCTATAACAATATTTTCTTCGTATTGATTAAAAATTACTTGATAAAGAACATTTATTGAGAAAAGTGCAGAAATTGAAACAAGAGCACTTGTTACTATTTCAGAGTTTCTATCACCAATATATCTTCCAAAAAAACCCGAAATAATTGAAGCAATAAGTGGAAGAAATATAATTGAAAGTTCCATAATTAACCTTTCAACTTATCTATTTCTTCAACTCGTATAGTTCCAGAGTTTCTGAAATACACCACTATAATTGCTAATCCTATAGCCGCTTCAGCCGCTGCTACTGTCAAAATAAATAAAGTAAAAACCTGACCAGCTAAATCACCTAGAAAAATTGAAAATGAAACTAAATTTATATTTACGGCAAGTAATATCAATTCAATACTCATTAGTATGACGATAATATTTTTTCTATTAAGAAAAATACCTATTACGCCTATCGAAAAAATTACAGCACCAAGGGTTAAATAATGTCCTAGACCAATCTCAGTCATCTATTCTCACTCCCTTGTTGGTCTCAACTTCTAATACTTCAACACCTTCATCTCTTTCTCGGGATATCTGCTTAATATAACTTTGTCTTTTAACACCAGCTCTTTGTCTGAAAGTTAATACAATGGCCCCTATCATGGCAACCAACAGTATCATACCACTTATTTGAAATATGTGAATATAATCAGTGTACAAAATCTGACCTAAAGAATGGGTATTACTTAAACTTGATTGAGCAAGAGAATTGTTTATATCAAAAAGTTCTGGCTTGTATTTCCATCCTCCAATTACAATAATAATTTCAACAAAAATGAGAGTGCTTATGATTAAACCAACCGGGATATGTTTTGAGCTATCTTTAGCAGCAAACCATTGATTTTTTTGTTGAGCAACATTTAACATCATTACTACAAATAAAAATAAAACTGCAACAGCTCCAACATAAACTATTAACATAATCATTCCTAAAAATTCTGCTCCTATCATTATGAACAAACAAGAAATACTTATGAAATCTAAAATTAAAAAAAATACCGAGTGAACTGTATTTTTGGATGCTGTAACCATTATTGCTGAAACAATTGCGATTAATGAAAATGTATAAAAAAAAATAGAATGTGCAATCATTTACTATCTGTGAATATTGTCTGCTTTAATATTTGCGTCTAAAATATTCTCCCATCTATCTCCATTATCTAACAACTTATCTTTTGTATAATAGAGTTCTTCCCTCGTCTCTGTTGAAAACTCAAAATTAGGACCTTGGACTATAGCATCAACTGGACAAGATTCCTCACATAGACCACAATAAATACATTTCATCATATCTATATCGTAACGAGTTGTTTTCCTACTGCCATCTTCTCTCTGAGCGGATTCTATCGTTATAGCTTGTGCTGGACAAACAGCTTCACATAATTTACACGCAATACATCTTTCTTCACCATTAGGATATCTTCTTAAAGCGTGTTCTCCTCTAAATCTTGGACTAATTTTTCCTTTTTCAAAAGGATAGTTTATTGTTTTTTTTGGTTTAAAAAATTCTTTTAAAGCCATGAACAAGCCTCCTACAAAATCAGTCATAAATATTGTTTTAAAAAGTCTTGAAATTTTCATAATTAATTTACTGGTAAAAGATTAAAATAAAACAGATAGCTCGCTGTAAGCACTACCCATATTAAAGAAAAAGGAAGGAATACTTTCCAACCTAATCTCATAAGCTGGTCATATCTATATCTAGGAACAATAGCCTTAACTAAAGCAAATAAAAAAAATAAAAGTAGAATTTTTAATATTAACCATATTGCCTCTGGCACTAATGTAAATGGATAAATTTCTAAAGGTGATAACCATCCACCTAAAAATAATATTGCACCCATAGCGCACATCAATAATATATTTGCATATTCACCTAACCAAAACATTGCATACATCATTCCAGAGTATTCAGTTTGATATCCTGCAACTAATTCTGCTTCTGCTTCGGGTAAATCAAAAGGAGGTCTATTAGTCTCAGCTAAAGCTGAAATAAAAAATATTACAAACATTGGAAATAAAGGAATTACAAACCACATACTTTGTTGAGCTAGGACGATGTCATTTAAGTTGAGTGATCCAACGCACAATAATACATTTATTATTATTACTCCTATGGATACCTCGTAAGACACCATTTGAGCTGCTGATCTAATTGCTCCTAGAAACGGATATTTTGAATTTGAGGCCCAACCACCCATTATAATTCCATATACACCTAAGGATGAAACCGCGAATAAGTAAAGAATTCCAACATTAATATCAGCTAAAACCTGAGACGCACTAAATGGAATAACAGCCCACGCAATCAAAGCTAATGTCATTGTCACAATAGGAGCTAATATAAAAATTACTTTGTTAGAACTTGAAGGAATGATCATTTCTTTAAAGATATATTTTAGAGCGTCAGCTAAAGATTGTAGTAAGCCAAAAGGGCCAACAACATTCGGTCCTTGTCGTTTTTGTACAAAAGCCCAAACTCTTCTATCAAGCCATACAATCATAGCAACGGAAACTAAAACAGGCACTAATAAAAATAATATTTTATATACTTCCTGAAAAACTATACTTAAGTATTCCATTCTAACCTTCTGTACCTGTAGATTTTAAATTTAATTTTGAATTGTTGCACTCGATCATAGTCTTTGAGCATCTGGCTATAATATTTGAGAAATAATAAGGCTTTATGTCTATTGTTAATTTTTCATTTTTAAATTCATCACTAAATTTCTTTATATACTCTTTATTTTGTTTCTCTTTTTGTAGATTTAAATAATTGAACATACTACTTTCTAATTCCTCTTTATCGTTAAATAACTTCCTATTATTCATAAATTCGGCTAACTCATTTATTATTTGCCAATCCTCTTTTGCCTCGCCTGGTGGATACGAAGCTTTATATGCTTTTTGAATTTTTCCCTCTAAATTAGTATAGTGTGCGTCTTGTTCTGTATAAGCTGCTCCAGGTAATATAATATCAGCAATTTCCGCACCCTTGTCACCATGACTACCTTGATAAATTACAAACTCGTCTGTTTTATTAAAATCGATATTATCTTGACCAACTAAATAAACAATTTCAAATTTATTTGATTTTAAATCGTTCAATATATTTTTTTCTTTATTTATTAAACCAAGATCAAAATTTCCAACTGATGATGCATCACAAGATAGAATATTTAAAGGATTCCAGTCATCTGAAAATTTATTATTTTTACTTAAAAAATCTTTAATTTTAAAATATAAAAATTCAGCGTTATTTAATCTTAAAAATGACTCCCCTAATATGATCATTGGTTTTTTAGAATTTAATATACTTTTTGATAATTCATGCATTCCTTCAAAAATATTTTTTAATGTTTGAGTTTGTCCGTCAAGACTTTCATAAGGATAGGTTAAATCACCATTTTCATTTAAAGAGTAAACCTTAGTATTGTTATTTAAATAGGATTTTCTTATTCTTGCATTTAAAATAGTTGCCTCATATCTAGGGTTTGAGCCAATTAAAAAAATTAAATCAGATTCTTCAATTCCATTTAAAGACGAATTAAATAAATAATCTTCCCTTTTTGAAATATTAATAAATCTATTATCTGATCTTGACTCATAATTTGTTAAATCAAGAGTTCTGTCAAAAAACTCTTTAAATATATAACTAGTTTCCATATTGGTTAGATCTCCAACAAAACCACAAATTTTTTCTTTTGTTGTATTTTCAATTTTAGACTTAATAATTTTATATACTTCTGCCCATGATGCTTTCTCAAATTTTTTATTATATTTAATAAAAGGTGTATCTAATCTTTGATGAAGTAAACCATCACATGCATATCTCGTTTTATCTGAGATCCACTCTTCGTTAATATCCTCATTAATAATCGGCAAAACCCTTTTTACTTCCCAATCATATGTGTCTACCCTTATATTAGATCCAACCGCATCCATTACATCAATTGTTTCTGTTTTTTTTAATTCCCAAGGCCTTGCTTCAAACACGTATGGTTTTGAAGTTAAAGCTCCTACGGGGCATAAATCTACTACATTTGCTGATAACTCTGATTGCATAGACTGCTCAAGATATGTTGTAATTTGCATATCTTCTCCTCTGCCGATAGCACCTAACTCTGGTACACCTGCTACTTCAGTGGCAAATCTTACACATCTTGTGCAATGAATACATCGAGTCATTTGTGTTTTTATTAAGGGTCCCATATTCTTTTCAGGAACCAATCTTTTGTTTTCTTTGAATCTCGATTTATCTACACCATAGTACATGGATTGATCTTGCAAGTCACATTCACCACCTTGATCACATACAGGGCAGTCCAAAGGATGATTAGCTAAAAGAAATTCCATCACACCTTTTCGAGCCTTTTCAACAAATTCTGTATTTGTTTTTATATTCATACCTTCCGCAGCTGGCATAGCGCATGAAGCAATAGGTTTAGGAGATTTTTCCATCTCAACTAAACACATTCTACAATTTCCAGCTATTGACAGTTTTTCATGATAACAAAATCTTGGAATTTCTACTCCAGCTTTTTCACATGCTTGTAGTACAGTTAAACCTTCTTCAACTTCGACATCGATATCATTTACTTTTAGTTTAAGCATTTTTTTTATCTAGTAAGTGTTGATCAACTAAGTAAGGAATATTATTTTTTTTCTGAACAATAGGATCTAAATTATTTCTCATCTCAATTTCTTTTTTAAAATGTCTTAGAAGTCCTTGAACTGGCCATGAAGATCCTTCTCCAAAAGCACAAATTGTATGTCCTGCTATTTGATTTGTAACATCACCTAACATATCTACTTCATCTTTTGTTGCATCACCTTTTGCCATTCTCTCAAGCATTCTCCACATCCAACCTGACCCTTCTCTACAAGGAGTACATTGACCACAACTTTCATGTTTATAAAATCGAGCAATTCTTGCCATACACTTAATAATGTCTTGGTCTTTATTTATTACAACAATACCTGCTGTTCCTAAGCCACTTTTCTCAGCCATTAATGAGTCAAAATCCATAGTTAAGGTTTCACATTTTTCTTTTGGAATTAAAGGCATTGACGAACCTCCTGGAATAACTGCTTGAAGATTATCCCAACCGCCAATAACCCCTCCGGCATGAACTTCGATTAATTCTTTTAATGGAATATTCATTTCTTCCTCAACATTACACGGAGTATTTACATTTCCAGATATACAAAATATTTTTGTACCTGTATTCTTTTCTCTTCCAAGAGAAGCAAACCATTTTCCACCTCTTCTAAGAATTGTAGGGACTACAGCTATAGTTTCCACATTATTTATAATAGTTGGACATCCATAAAGACCAATTAAAGCTGGGAAAGGAGGTTTCAATCTAGGTTGCCCTTTTTTTCCTTCTATGCTTTCTAACAAAGCAGTTTCTTCTCCACAAATATAAGCTCCAGCACCATAATGAATATAAATATCTAAATCCCAACCTGTGCCTGCTGCATTTTTACCTAATAATTTTTTTTCATAAGCTTCATCAATAGCTGCTTGAAGTTTTTGACCATCAACAAAATATTCACCTCTAATATAAATATAACAAACATGTGCTTGAACTGCGTATGATGCAATTAAACAACCTTCTATTAACTTATGTGGCTCGAATCTTAATATATCTCTATCTTTGCACGTTCCTGGTTCTGACTCATCCCCGTTTATTACTAAATAATGAGGTCTTGAACCAACTTCTTTAGGGGCAAATGACCATTTTAAACCTGTTGGAAACCCAGCTCCCCCTCTACCTCTAAGTTGAGACTCTTTTATCTCATTTATTATCCATTCTCTTCCTTTGTCTGTAATTTCTTTAGTATTAACCCAATCACCCCTTTTTTGAGAAGCGCTAACATCTGACCCCATATCATTATATAAATTTTTAAATATTCTATCTTGATCTTTAAGCATTTTTAAAATCCATTAATGTTTTTCTGTTATTCTCAGGTTCATTATTAATTCTTCCTCTATAAGAACCTGGTTTTGGTGTTTTTCCTTCTAAAATCTGATCCAAAATTTTTAATGTTTTTTCTTTATCTAGGTCTTCATAATACTCGTCATTAATTTGCATCATGGGTGCATTAACGCAAGCTCCTAAACACTCAACTTCCATCCATGAACAAGTTTTATCACTTGATAATTCACATTCATTTTTTGATATTTTTTCTTTACACGCTTCAACTAATTTACTAGCTCCTCTAATCATACAAGGAGTTGTTGTGCACACTTGTATAAAATGTTTTCCAACAGGAGATAGATTATACATAGTATAAAAAGTAGCTACTTCATAAACTTTTATGTAAGGCATTTTTAGAAATTTTGCGATATATTTCATTGCCTCCAATGGTATCCAGTTATCATTTTGTCTTTGAGCAATATAAAGTAATGCCATAACTGCACTTTGTTGCTTTCCATCAGGATACTTCGATACAATCTTATTAGCAGCTTCTAGGGATGAACTATTAAATTCAAAATTTTGTGGTTGAATTTTTGCTGGTCTTCTCAAACTCATCTATCAACCTCCCCAAATACTATATCTAATGAACCAAGCACCGCAGGAACATCAGCTAACATGTGACCTTTGATAAGATAATCCATTGATTGTAAGTGTGAAAAACCTGGGGCTCTTATTTTACATTTATAAGGTTTGCTAGATCCATCAGAAATCAAGTAAACTCCAAATTCTCCCTTTGGAGCTTCAACAGCTGTATATATTTCATCTTTTGGAACTCTATAACCTTCAGTAAAAAGTTTAAAATGATGTATAAGTGCTTCCATTGATTGTTTAATTTCTTTTTTTGGAGGTGGGCTTATTTTTCCATCTAAAGATTTAATTGGTCCTTTTTCCATTTTTGACAAACATTGTTTGATTATCGAAACACTCTCCTTCATTTCTTCAATTCGACATAAATACCTGTCATAACAATCTCCATTTTTTCCAACTGGAATTTTAAATTCTAAATTTTCATAGCAATCATATGGTTGAGATTTTCTTAAATCCCATGGAACTCCTGATCCTCTAATCATTACTCCAGAAAATGAGTAATCAAGAGCATCTTGTTTGGTAACAAGACCAATATCAACATTACGTTGTTTAAATATTCTATTATCAGTTAGTAAACTTTCTAAATCATTTATTATTTTTGGAAAACTTTCACAGAATTCAGCTATATCTTCCTCAAGTCCTTGAGGTAAATCCTGATGAACTCCACCAGCTCTAAAATAATTTGCATGAAGCCTTGAACCAGAAACTCTCTCATAGAAACCCATTAATTTTTCTCTTTCTTCAAATCCCCACAAAGTTGGCGTTAAAGCACCAACATCCATTGCTTGAGTTGTAACATTTAAAATGTGGCTTAAAATTCTCCCAATTTCACAAAATATAACCCTTATATATTGAGCTCTGATAGGAACATCTATTTTCAGAATTTTTTCAACTGCTAATGCAAATGCATGTTCTTGGTTCATTGGAGCAACATAATCAAGTCGATCAAAATAAGGCACTGCCTGCATATAAGTTTTGTTTTCAATTAATTTCTCAGTGCCTCTATGTAATAAACCTATATGAGGATCAGCTTTTTCAACAACTTCTCCGTCCAACTCTAAAATTAATCTTAAAACTCCATGTGCGGCAGGGTGCTGTGGTCCAAAATTTAAATTTAAATTTTTAATTTTTTTTGTCATTACTTTTTATTTCCTCTTTAATATATTTTGTTCCTTCCCAAGGACTTTCGTAGTCAAAATTTCTATAATTTTGCTCTAATTTTACTGGTTCATTAATAACCTTCTTTTCATCTTCGCTATATCTAACTTCTGAATGACCTGTTAGTGGAAAATCTTTTCTAAGTGGATGACCCTCAAATCCATAATCAGTCAATATTCTTCTTAAATCAGGATGATCTTTAAATGAAACACCATACATATCAAATACCTCTCTTTCCATCCAGTTTGCTGATGGGAAGATACTTGTTAAAGATGGTATAACTTCATTTTCTAAAATTGAATATTTTAAAACTATTCTTTGGTTAAATTCATGACTTAAAAATAAATAAACTACATCAAATCTTTGGTTTCTTTCAGGATAATCAACAACAGTAATATCTATGAGTTGTTTAAATTTAGTATCATTATTTGTTTTTAAAAACAAACATACATCTATTAAATCGTCTTTATCAGTCTCAAGATAAATTTGGTTATATTTAATCTCTGTTTTGTTAATTTTAGTAGTTAACTCTGAATTAATTTTTTTTTCTAAATCTTCTAAATTTTTCATAATTATCTAATAAAAGAGCCTTTATCTCTAATTTTTTTTTGTAATTGAAGTATTCCATATAATAATGCTTCAGCTGAAGGTGGACACCCTGGCACATAAACATCTACTGGAACAATTCTATCACAACCTCTAACAACCGAATAAGAATAATGATAATAACCACCACCATTCGCACAGCTACCCATCGAAATTACATATCTTGGCTCTGGCATTTGATCGTACACTTTTCTAAGCGCAGGAGCCATTTTATTAGTTAAAGTACCAGCCACAATCATTACATCAGATTGTCTTGGCGAGGCTCTTGGTGCTGCACCAAATCTTTCAAGATCATACCTTGGCATTGAAGTTTGCATCATCTCAACAGCACAACATGCTAGACCAAAGGTCATCCAATGAAGTGATCCGGATCTTGACCAATTTATCAGATTATCAAGTGACGTAGTAATAAATCCATTCTTACCAAAGTCATCTGCAAGTTGTTTAAACTCTTCTGGAACTTGATCTATTTTATTTGTCATTGTTTAATAATTTTATTCCCAGTCTAAAGCGCCTTTTTTCCATTCGTATATAAAACCAATCGTAAGAATGAATAAAAAAATCATCATTGATGAAAAACCAAGTAATCCGATATTGCCTAGAGAAATTGCCCAAGGAAATAAAAACGCAATTTCCAAATCAAATATAATAAATAAGATTGCAACTAGATAAAATCTAACATCAAACTCAAGCCTTGAATCTTCAAAAGGTTCAAAACCACACTCATAAGCTGAAAGTTTTTCAGGATCAGGTTTTTTTGGCGATAGAATAAAATTAATTACCACAAATGCACAGCTCAAACCTAGAGCTATGATTAAGAATATTACAATTGGTAAGTAATCTTTAAGAAAATCAGACAACATGGAAATCTATATATCAGTTTTTATCTGTTGTTGAAGCGTTGATACGTCACATTTTACAATAAAAAAAAAGATAACAATATCAGATACTTATACAGATAGGGTTAAAAAACATAACAATTACAGTTATTTAACAAAGTTGCTATAAAAGTGTAAAAAGTGGCGGGAGTGAAGGGACTCGAACCCTCGACCTATCGCGTGACAGGCGATCGCTCTAACCAACTGAGCTACACCCCCACTTTATTGTTTTGGTGGGCAGTAAAGGACTCGAACCTTTGACCCCCTCGGTGTAAACGAGATGCTCTACCAACTGAGCTAACCGCCCATTACCTAAAAGTAATGTGTTTTATATCTTTTAGTACAGCAAGGTCAAGGTCTATTAATATTTCTTCTAAAATTAAGGAAAAGTGGCGGGAGTGAAGGGACTCGAACCCTCGACCTATCGCGTGACAGGCGATCGCTCTAACCAACTGAGCTACACCCCCACTCTGTAGTTTTGGTGGGCAGTAAAGGACTCGAACCTTTGACCCCCTCGGTGTAAACGAGATGCTCTACCAACTGAGCTAACCGCCCTTACCAAAATTACAGTGTTTATATCTTTTAGAGCAATAACGTCAAGATTTAATACACGTTAAAAATAGCTATTAATAATTTTTCATAATATTCATAAAATATTTAAAACCACTCATTTATTGTAATTTATTAAAATTTATAAATTTTAAAATATATATTTAAAGTATAACAATTATAATTAAAATTTAACTTAAATTATAAAATGAATTTCAAAAAAAAAATTGTTGTATCTTTTGGAACTAGACCAGAAATTATTAAATTAGCACCATTGATAAATATTTTAAAGAGAAAAAAATATAACTTTAAACTAGTTTATAGCGGACAACATTATTCAAAAAATATGAGTGATGTTTTCTTGAAAAAATTTAAAATTAATAATTTAAATTATGATTTAAAACTAGGTAAAAAAAATACTTCAAAAAAATTTATTAATATTTTTTTTATTAAATTTCAAAAAATTTTGAAAAAAGAAAAACCAGATTTTTTAATTGTTCAGGGAGATACAAATACATGCTTAGCATCTGCCCTGGCTGCTTATAAATTAAATAAATTAAATGAATTAAATACTAAAATTGTACATGTAGAAGCGGGTTTAAGAAGTTATGATGCTAATATGCCAGAGGAAATAAACAGAATAATTGTAGATCATGTTTCTGATTATCTTTTTGCACCAACTTTAATTCAAAAAAAAATACTGGTTAATGAAGGTATCAATAAAAAAATTAAAGTTGTTGGAAACACTATTGTAGATAGTCTAAAAAAAAGAAAATTTAAAAAACTTACCAAAAAATTTTTTTTACTGACTGTACATAGATATGAAAATGTCAGTAATAAAAAAAGATTAAATAAAATTTTAAAAATAATGGGAACGGTAGCTGATTTATTTAAAATGAATGTAATTTTTCCATGTCACCCGAATACTCAAAACAAAATTAAAAAATATAAGATAAAAATAAACTCAAAAATTAAAATAAGTAATCCAATAGATTATGATAAATTTTTAATCTTATTAAAAAATAGTCAAATAACTTTTTCAGACTCTGGAGGATTGCAAGAGGAAGCTTGTATTTTAAAGAAACACTTAATTACTTTCAGGAATAATACAGAACGTCCTGAAACACTTAAAATAAACTCAAACTTTTTAAGCATGCTTGATGAAGAGAAAATAATTAAAAGAATTAATAAAATTTTTAATAATAAAATTTTCTGGAATAATAGTCCCTATGGAAATAATGTCTCTAATAAAATTTTAAAATTTATTCGTTATAATTAATTAAGTATATTTCTAAAAATAACCAGCAAAGAATTGAATATATTTTTTGTAATTTTTAACTTACTCTCACCGATTTTAAAATCGTATCTTAATTTTAAAGGAACTTCTGTAACTTTGATATTTGAAATCCTTGAGTTAAGATTTATTAATAAATCAGCAACTAGTGAAAAATCTTTTCCAACAAAAAAATTTTTGTTAATAAGTTTGCTTTTTTTAATTATATCGTAAGTATAGCCTCTATAATTACAAGTATAATCCTCAACATTTTTTATAGAAAAGGATAATTTATAAATTAACCTAGCACCTTCGCTCAATACTTTCCTAAAAAAATTTAAACCAGTTATTTTTGATCCTTTTTGAAATCTTGATGCAATTACAATGTCATATTTTTTTTTCTTAATCTTATTTATAATTTTAGGAATTAGTGAGATGGGATGAGTATTATCGCTATCTAGAGTAATGATTAGATCTTTACTTTTTCCATTATTCAAAAAATAATTAAAACCAGAAAATAAACTCATATTCAAACCCCGGTTTTTTTTATGATTAATATAAATAATTTTATTAAGTGATATTTTTCTTAATTGTTTTATTTTTACATCTGTTTCATCAGTACTGCCATCATTAACAATAATTAATTTTATTCTTAAAAAATTTTTTTTTAAAAGTTGATTTAATTTATAAATTATTAAAATTAAATTTTTATATTCATTGTAACAAGGTAGCAAAATATATATCATTCGATATTAAAACTTTATTAATATGATTAATTATGTTTTTTTTAAAAAAAACTTCAGTACTTATATCTCAGTTTTTCTTTCAATATTAGTTTTTTTTACATTTTCTGTATCTCAAATTAATTTAGAAAATCTATGGTTTGACGAGTTAATGACATTTTGGATTACAAATCCCGAAATAAATAATTATGAAACTTTTAAAAAAATAATTAATTATGAAAATACACCGCCACTGTACTATTTTATTTTAAAATATTTTTTTAAAATTTTTGGCTATGATTATCAATTAGTTAGGGTGCCCAACATCATATTTCATATTTTTTCAATATTTGTTTTTTATTCAATACTAATAAAAATATCGAAAGATAAATTTTTTTTGTATTTAGGAATGATACTTTTTGCCTCAAATTATTTTCTTATTTCATACACACAAGAAGCTAGGGTGTTTATTCTTTTTTGTTTAATATCTCTTTGTTTTATAAATTCTTATTTAAAAATTCGTGAAACTGACATTGAGTTCAAAAGTCTGGATCTGTTGTTTTTATTTATTTCTAGTCTTGTTTTATTAAATACATTTATTTTTTCTTTTATTTTATTAGGCTCATTATTTTTTTATGAATTTTTCTTTGAAAAAAAAAATAAAAAGTATTTTGCAATTAATGGGGTCGTATGTTTATCAATAATTATATCAATATTTTTTAATATTGAATTTTATAAGAGTATTTTAAGTTTTGAGTCAAATTCAATAAACAATCAAAATATCAATTTTTATATTTTTAATTATTTTTTTAAACAATTCTTTGGCTCTAAAATAATGGGATATTTATTTATATTCATTTTTTTGATATCAATTTTGTATTTAAAGAAAAATCGAGTTTTTAATAAAAAATTATCATTTTTATTACTGGTGATATTCTTCTCATATTTGGTTCCTATTACATATGGCTACATATTCACTCCTGTTCTTAATGATAAATATATAATTTATGTAATTCCAATAATTTTAATTTTTATATCTTTAATGATAAGTATGATTAATAATTTTAAATTAAAAATTTTTATTTTTCTTTTTTTAATTAGTATAAGTTTAACAAATCAGATTTTAAAAAATCTTAAAAAAGAAATTGATAAGCCTGAATTCGTAAATATTCTAAATGAAATTAATTTAAATAATGAAAGTAACGTTTACATCTCAAGCTTTATGGATAATAATAATAATTTATATAATCAATTAGTAGATAACTATTTACATCAAATAATAAAAAAAAATAATTTGATTTTGACTAAAAAGAAAAATGATAATAAAAAATTTTGGATTATTTGTTATGACCCATCTAATACGTATCAATATTGTTTAAAAAAAAATAAATTAAGTAAAAATATTTCGAGGACAATAAATCACTATCAAACTATAGCAATTTTAATAAAAAATTAATTTAAATAAACTCTATTGAATACTAGCTTGAGATTTATCGTCTTTTTTTGACATATCAACTTCAACCCATTCAGTAGGTTTTAGTTCTTTAGTTAAAGCTGTTTTTATTACCTGATCAGCATATTCAACTGGAGTGATCTTAATATCGTCTATAATTTTCTTAGGCATGTCTACTAAATCTTTTTCGTTTTCTTTAGGAATTAAAACTTCTCTAATTCCAGCTCTATGCGCAGCTAATAGTTTTTCTTTCAAACCACCAATTGGCAACACTTGACCTGTTAAGGTTACTTCACCAGTCATAGCAAGGTCTCTTCTTACGGGTATATTAGTTATTGATGAAACAATTGAGGTCACCATACCAATACCAGCTGATGGCCCATCTTTTGGTGTTGCTCCTTCAGGAACATGAATATGAAAATCTTTCTTTTCAAAAATAGGAGGTATAATTCCGTACTCTAAACATTTTGACCTTACAAAAGATTTTGCAGCTTTAACAGACTCTTGCATTACATCACCTAATTTACCAGTGATTTGCATTCTTCCTTTACCTGGCATTGTAACAGTCTCGATTTTTAAAATTTCACCACCATACTCAGTCCAAGCAAGTCCTGTTACTATACCTACTCTATTCTCAGCCTCTAACTCTCCAAATTTAAACTTAGGAACACCTAAAAATTCAGATAAATTTTTATTATTAATTCCAACCTCTTTTTCTTCACCAGCTACAATTTTTTTAACAACTTTTCTCGCAAGTTTAGATATTTCTCTTTCAAGATTTCTTACACCTGACTCTTTTGTGTAACCTCTTATAACTTCTTTTATAATATCATCATCCAACTTCATTTCTTTTTCTTTAACACCATTATCTTTGATTTGTTTTGGTAATAAATACTTGTTTGCGATATTAATTTTTTCGTCCTCTGTGTAACCTGCTAATCTAATTACTTCCATCCTATCTAATAAAGGGGGTAGAATATTTAAAGTATTAGCGGTCGTTACAAACATTACATCAGATAAATCATAATCAACTTCTAAATAATGATCATTAAATGTTGTATTTTGCTCAGGATCTAAAGCCTCTAATAACGCTGAGGAAGGGTCTCCTCTATAATCATTTCCAATCTTATCGATTTCATCTAATAAAATTAGAGGATTTTTAGTACCAGCTTTTTTCATCATCTGAATTATTTTTCCTGGCAAAGATCCAATATAAGTTCTTCTGTGACCTCTTATTTCTGCCTCATCTCTCATTCCACCAACTGACATTCTGACAAATTCTCTATTGGTAGCCTTTGCAATTGATTTTCCTAATGAGGTTTTTCCAACTCCTGGAGGCCCAACTAAACACAAAATTGGACCTTTAATTTTTTCCATTCTTTTTTGAACAGCTAAAAATTCTATTATTCTCTCTTTAACTTTTTCTAATCCAAAGTGATCTTTATCGAGAATCTCTAGAGCTTTCTTTAAATCTATATCTACCTCACTTTTTTTGTGCCAAGGTAATTCTGTCATCCAATCTAAATAATTTCTCACAACCGTTGCTTCAGCAGACATCGGACTCATATTTTTTAATTTTTTTAACTCTTGTAAGCATTTTTTCTCAACCTCTTTAGGCATCTTTGCTTTAGTGATTGCTTTATTTAGACTGGTTGTTTCATCTTTACCGTCTTCAATTTCACCAAGTTCTTTTTGAATGGCTTTTAGTTGCTCATTTAAATAATATTCTCTTTGCGTTTTTTCCATCTGAGTTTTAACTCGTCCTCTTATTCTTTTTTCAACACCAATAATACTTGTTTCATTTTCCATTATTTTAATAATGGCGTTTAGTCTTTTCTTTACATCTACGGTTTCAAATATTTGTTGTTTTTCAGAAATAGTAGCTGTTATATGAGACGCAATATTGTCTGCAATTTGTGATGGGTCTTTTAATTGCTTGATTGTATCTATTGTTTCGTTAGAAATTTTTTTATTTATTGAAGTAAGTTTTTCTAATCTTCTAAGGGCAGTAGCAGCAAGAGGAAATAGATCCTCGTTGTTAGGTAAAATATCATTATATGGCGTGTAGTCACATGTAATAAATTTGTCATCATCCTTAAAATCTAAAATTTTTACTCTTTTTACACCTTCAACTAAAACTTTAACCGTTCCATCTGGTAATTTAAGTAATTGAAGTATACTGCCTTCACAACCATACATAAAAACATCAGTTTTCTTTGGATCGTCAATTTCTGAATTTTTTTGAGTTACTAAAATAATTTTTTTATCTTTTTTCATTACTTCATTCAGTGCTGAAATAGATTTATCTCTTCCTACAAATAAAGGGATTACCATACTTGGAAAGACCACAATGTCTCTCAATGGAAGTAAGGGCAGTGAAATTTTGACGTCCATAATGACAATATGGATATTATATTTTATAATGCAATAGGAATTTATTACTTATTAAGGATATTAAGCCGCTGTGGTCTTATTTGACTTAGATTTATTGTCGCCTTTAGAATGAACCAAGATTGGTTGTGAATGTCCTTTTGCTGCACTAGCATCAACAATAACCTCTTCGATATTATCTTGACTCGGAAGATCGTACATTGTTTTCAACAAAATATTTTCTAAAATTGATCTCAGGCCCCTTGCTCCAGTTTTTTTACTAATTGCTTTTTGTGCTATTTCTTTTAAACCATTTTCTTTAAAAGTTAGTTTAGCACCATCCAATTTAAATAACTCTTGATATTGTTTCGTTAAAGAATTCTTTGGTTCTTGTAATATTTTTATTAAAGATTTTTCATCTAAATCTTCGAGTGTTGCAATCATTGGAAGTCTTCCAATAAATTCTGGGATTAATCCAAATTTCAGTAGATCCTCTGGTTCTAGTCCTTTCATCCATTCGCCAGTTTTCTTATCTTGCGTATTTTTTACATCCGCACCAAATCCAATTGAAGTACCTTTATCTCTTTGGGATATTATTTTATCAAGACCAGCAAAAGCACCACCACAAATAAACAAAATGTTTGTTGTATCTACTTGTAGAAATTCTTGCTGTGGATGTTTTCTCCCTCCTTGTGGTGGAACACTCGCTACTGTTCCTTCCATTATTTTAAGAAGAGCTTGCTGAACTCCTTCTCCAGATACGTCTCTTGTGATTGATGGATTTTCAGATTTCCTACTTATTTTATCAACCTCATCAATATAAACTATACCTCTTTGAGCTTTTTCAACATTATAGTCAGATGCTTGTAATAATTTTAAAATAATATTTTCAACATCTTCTCCAACATAGCCTGCTTCTGTTAGAGTTGTTGCATCGGCCATAGTAAATGGTACGTCTAGAATTCTAGCTAAAGTTTGTGCAAGTAATGTTTTTCCACAACCTGTGGGACCTACTAAAAGTATATTAGATTTTGATAGCTCAACATTTTTACTTGTTTTGCTCTCATAATTTAATCTTTTGTAATGATTATGTACAGCAACAGATAATACTTTCTTCGCATGAGCTTGACCAATTACATAATCATCTAATACTGAACAAATTTCTTTTGGAGATGGAAGACCATCTTGATGTTTGACAAAAGTATCTTTGCTCTCTTCTTTAATAATGTCCATACATAGCTCAACACACTCGTCGCAGATGAAAACAGTAGGACCAGCAATTAACTTTCTTACTTCGTGCTGGCTCTTGCCACAGAAAGAACAGTAAAGAATATTTTTATTATTTGTTGTCATTTAAATTTTTATAACGAATCAATTTAATTACTCTATTATAGAAGACTCACACTAATCAAGTTTCGATTAATGGTGAGTCAATATATTGTGTATTAAGATCTTTTTTCTACTACTTCGTCAATAAGACCAAAAGATTGTGCGACATCTGCGGTCATGAAATTATCTCTTTCAAGAGCAGATTTTATTTCCTCAACACCTTTTCCAGTATGTTTTGAATAAATTTCATTGAGTCTTTTCTTTAAAGATAAAACTTCATTAGCATGAATTTCAATATCAGTTGCTTGACCTTGAAAGCCTGCAGATGGTTGGTGCACCATTATTCTTGAATTTGGTAATGAAAATCTTTTTCCTTTAGTACCAGATGCAAGCAAAAAAGAACCCATAGAAGCTGCTTGACCTATACATAATGTAGAAATGTCTGGTTTAACATATTGCATTGTATCATAAATACCTAGACCTGCTGTAACTAAACCACCTGGACTATTGATATATAAATAAATTTCTTTTTTTGGATCTTCAGCTTCTAAAAATAATAATTGAGCAGTAACTAATGATGCAATGTTGTCATTGATTTGACCTGTTAAAAAAATAATTCTTTCTTTCAACAGTCTTGAATAAATATCATAAGCTCTCTCACCTTTGCTAGATTGTTCAACGACCATTGGTACAAGATTGCTCATGTGCTCTGATAATTTTGTTGTCATAGGTTGATTCTTTTTACTTATACAACTTGAGATTACTTTTTGCTAACTTTTTTTGTCTTTTTCGCTACTGGCTTTGATTTTGCCTTTTTTGTTGCAGGTTTTTTTTCTTTAGTAGATGATGTGGGTGTTTTGTTCTTAGTATCTTTTTTTTCTTCTTCATGACTATGGTCGTGATTATGATCATAATCTTGCTTATGGGCTTCTTTTAAAACCTTTTCAGCCTCCTCTTTTGAGACTTCTTTCTTATTTGCTTTACCTTTTTCTTTAATTAAATTTAAAATTTTATCTTCATATACGGTTCCTCTTAAACTCGCTAATGCAGATGGATTTTTTTGGTAAAAATCCATTACCATTTTTTCTTGTCCAGGCATCATTCTTAATTGTTTTTGTACTTCAGCCTGAACTTCTTGTTCTGTTACTTTAATTTGATTTTTTTCCCCAAATTCATTTAGGATTAATCCAGTTTTAATTCTGGTTTTAGCTTTTACTTCAAAGTTTTTTTTATTTTTCTTTGCCTCTTCTTCAGACATGCCTTGTGATAGAACTTTAACCTCTTCCTCAACTAGGTTTTCTGGAACTTCATCTACTTTGATTTTCTCTATTTCTTTTAGAATTTGGTTTTTAGATAGTTGGTCAAGAGAATTTTTATATTCATCATTAATCTGTTTTGAAATTAATATTTTTAAATCTTTTAAATCTTTGGCTCCTAGATTTTTTGCAAAATCATCATCAATTTTTACTTCTTCTCTTTGTTTAACACTTAAAATTTTACAATTAAATTTAGCTTTTTTATTTACTAATTCTTTTTCAGGGAAATTTTCAGGCAAAGTTGCCTCTATAATTTTTTCATCATCCTTCTTAACTCCAATTAATTGATCATCGAAACCTTTTAAGAACAAATCTTTACCTAAAGTTAGCTGAGTATTCTTTCCTTCACTTCCTTTAAAATCCTTACCATCAACTGTTGCTCTGTAATCTAAAGAGACCAAATCACCTTTTTTAGCTTTTGTGTCATCGCTAACTTCTTTAAAATTTGGTTGGTTTTTAGCTATTTCTTTTATTCTGTTATCTGCTTCTTTATCGTCAATTTTTACTGTGTATTCATCAAACTTAATATGTTCTAAAGATTTAATTTCTACTTTTGGTAACTCCGTTACCGATAAAACATACTCAAGATCTTTATCTTCACCGTAAGTCTTTAAGTCAAGTTTTGGCTGACCAGCTGGTTTAATCTTGTTTTCCTCTAATGCTTTGGTTGTTGTTTCTTTTAAAACTTTATCTAAAACTTCTCCAAAAACTGCTTTGCCGAACTGTCTTTTTAAAATTTCTTTTGGAACTTTACCTGGTCTAAATCCTTTAAGATTTACACTACTTTTTATCTCTTCATATTTTTTATCCATATAAGAGTTCATTGTCTCTTTATCGATAAAAACTTTAAGGTCTTTGTTTAATCCTTTTTTATTTTCTACTGTAACTTTCATAATATTTTAATGGTAGGGCGAAAAGGACTCGAACCTTCACATGTTGCCATATTGGTTCCTAAGACCAACGCGTCTACCAATTCCGCCATCGCCCCACAAATTATGAGGGTTTATATATTATTGAAACTATTTGTCCAATGACAATTGTTAAAAAAATAACTATTTATCATTCAATTTTTATATTAATTTTAATTTTATGAATAAAGTCAAAATAATAAGTATTATCTATGCTACAGGTATAATTATAGGTGCTTTGTTTTTTGATGTTTGGGGAGCTGAAACAACTCCTTTCAAAACACTTTCTGTATTTGCCTGGACAGTAATTTTTATTATCGCTTTATTTTTCGCAGATAGAAATGAAAAAAAATAGTTTATTAGTTTTTTTTTTATTTTTCTTTTTTTCAACCTTGAAATTAAATGCTGAGATAATAGTGCTTAGCAAATGTGATCATAAAGAAGATGGTTTTTTAAAAAACGAGTATATTTTAAATCTTAACGAATTAATCATGACAAGAAATTATGTTTATAACGAAAAAACTTATCAAAAATATAAAATTACAGATTTAAGTGTTAAAAAATCTAATTCATATGTCAGAAATATTTATCAAGAAAATGGAAAAATATTAACTTTAAAACACGGTTACCCTCAATTTTACACTCAAATCTTATTTGAGAAAAATAAAAAAGAAATATTTATTAAAGCAGTATTGAATGATATTGAAAGTATATCAAAAGTTTCAACTTGTAAAAAAATAGAAAAATTTGATAGACAAAGCTAATTTTTATTTTTTTTTTTGACCTTACTTTTATTTAAAAATTCTTTTTTTAATTCGAATCTACTATTTGTAATATTTGATCTATGCTTTGCATAAGCTTGTTTTTGTGCTTGACGCATAGCTCTTTTAGAAGACATTATACTTAAGTTTAATATTCAATTTCTAAAGTATTAACAATATTAAAGTACTTATCTGCTATTATTATTTCTCCAGAGGATGGTGCATAATTTAGTATTTCAGAAATAAACACATAATGAGTTACAAATATTAAGTTTTCTTTTTTATCCCAATTATTTATAAATTCTTGGAATTCTTTAACTTGTTTTTTTTTATTTTTTGCAAATTGAGGGCTATAAAAAGAATTTAAAAATTTTTTTGTTTCAAATCTTTTAAAAGCAATAAAGGCTGTTTCTTTACATCTGCACCACTCACTTGAATAAACCTTATTTATTTTAATATTATGTCTAGAAAAAAAATTTCCTATATTTTTTGATTGCTCTCTCCCACTATCATTTAAGTTTCTTTGAGTAGAACAATCGTTTAAATTGAAATTTTTTGGATCACCACTTCCAGGTGCATAAGCATGTCTAATAAATATTAATTTTCCACCCTGTTGAAACTCTTTTATTAAATTTTGATTTAAATCTGCTTTGACACCGCATGTTAAAAATATAAAAGTAATAAATATAATTTTAAAAAATTTCATATATGGATATTAGATTAGACCACTTAAACAAAACAATAATAAACTGTAAAAAGTGTCCAAGATTAGTAGAACATATTAAAAAAGTAAGCATCACAAAAAGAAAACAAAATATAAATGAAATATATTGGGGTAAGCCAGTTCCAGGATTTGGAAATTTAAATTCAAAGATGGCGATTATAGGGTTAGCCCCAGCTGCACACGGAGGTACCAGAACTGGTCGTGCATTTACAGGTGACAAATCAGGAGATTTTTTATTTAAATGTTTATATGAAGCGGGTATTTCTAATCATCCTTTTTCTAAAAATTTAAACGACAATCTTAAATTAAAATCAACTTATATTACTAATTTTCTTAAGTGCGTTCCTCCTGAAGATAAACCACTTAGTAATGAATTAATAAATTGCTCAAATTATTTTAATGAAGAAATACTTTTCCTTAGTAAATTAAGGGTCATTGTTACACTGGGCAAAGTAGCTTTTGATAATTGTATTAAAATTTTTAAAAACAAATTCAAAATTGATAAAAAATTTAATTTTAAGCATGGCTCTATACAAAATTTGCCAAAAGATATAATAATTATTCCAAGTTATCATCCAAGCCCAAGAAACGTTAATACAAAATTATTATCAGAAAAAATGATGATTAGTTTATTGGTTAAAGCAAAAAAATTATCAAAAATTTAATTGATAGATAAAAAAGGTTTGAGGCTTTTTAAAATATTTTCTGGAATTTTTATTGGTTTGCTTTTTTCATTAACAAAAACTAAATGAACCTTTGATTTTACAATAATATCTTTATTTCGATAAATAGACTGACTCATTGTAAAAGATGTTTTGCTAAAAGAAGTTACAAATGAATTAATCTCTAATTGATCTTCAAGATGTGCTGATTTATTAAAATCTATATTACATGATTTAACAACAATTAATGCACCATAATCCTTTTTAATTATCAAATTACTTAATTCAATTTCTGATAATGCTTCAGATCTTGCTCTCTCAAGAAACTTCAAATAATTAGCGTAATAAACAACTCCTCCAGCATCAGTATCCTCGTAATAAACTTTGATTTTATGATTAAAGCTTTTTCTCATTTAATTACTTGGCTGAAAAGTAAATATTTTGAAAAAAAGAAATTGATTTCATTTTTGAATTATCAGTATCAGCCATTATAGCTAAACCATCTAATTCATTCACATCTAAATCGTGAAATTTTTTAAAATCTTCTTTAACATTAGCCTTTACTGTTACCCATTTATTTAGGTTGTCCTTAGTAGTTGCTAATACATTGTCTATTGATTTTTTTGTATATGGACTGGGTCTATTTTCACCAACTTTGCTATTGCTTGAAAAAACGTAATTAATTGCTCTATTTGACAAAGGTGTAGCTCCAGTTTTTTTAATTACAAAAACACGGGCAGCATAATCATGTCCTTTTTTTGTATTTTCTTTAATCCCATGAAGGTCCTTCTCAATTTTCCATGTAATATTGATAAAAGGCGTTTTATTTAGGTCAATTTTTATCTCTTTTCCAAGGCCTGAAGCAGCATTATCAGCTACTGCTTTTAAAAAATTACCATTCTCATTTGATCCAATCGTATAAGAAGTATTATTATCTGCTCCTCTTACTTTACGTATCTTAAGTTCTGACAATTCTTTTTCAGTAAATTCGAAAACTTTAACATTTTCTGCATATGCAAAACTAAGAAAGATTAAAGATGTAATAAAAATATAAAAAATTTTTAACATGTTCTTCTTATAGATAGATTTTATATAAATTCAATATTCAGTCACAATTTCAACATTCTAAATTCAAAATTAATTGTTAATTGAGTAATATGAAAATAATTTCTGTGTTTATACTTCTTATATATTGGTCAATAATGATTACAGCACCAGTTATGGTTAAAAATACTATTAAAAATCAAAATAAAGATGTAAAAATAGTTTCTAATCCTAGAGACTAATATGTTGATCTACCACCACTAATATCGAATACCGCAGCTGTAGAAAAAGTATTCTCTTCTGAAGAAAGCCAGCAAACTAATGATGTAAACTCATAAATTTCAAGAAATCTCCCTCTTGGAACCTTTGATAGCATCCTTTGTACGTGCTCTTTACTCATTTGATCTAAAATTCTAGTTTTAGCACCAGCTGGAGTAACAGCATTTACAGCTATGTCTTTGTCAGCCAATTCTTTACCTAAAGCTTTAGTTAATCCAATTACTCCAGCTTTTCCGGAGCTATATGCGCTTGCATTAGCATTTCCATCTTTTCCAGCAACAGAAGCTACATTAACAATTCTACCATAATTGTTTTTAATCATATTTGGAACTATTGCTCGACAACAGTTAAAGGTACCGATTAAATTTATCTGAACAATTTTATTCCACATATCAACATCATATTCCCATAAAGGACCTGTGGGACCTGTTATCCCAGCATTATTTATTAAAATATCAATATTTGACTTTGTGGTTATATCTGCAACATTTTTTTCTACATCTTGAAAATTCGAAATATCAACAACACTATAAAATAAATTAGGGTTATTAACCTCATCAACTGCTGATTTAAGAAGCTTTTCATCGATATCCCATATAAATACTTTAGCGCCAGATTCTAAAAATCTTTTTGCAACATCTAAACCAAACCCCTGGGCTCCACCAGTAACTACTGCCGTTCTATTTTTAAAATCAAATATGTGCATTAAAATTATTTTTTTGCTAACAAGTAGTATGTTATCCAGGCAACAAATGCACCTATTATCCAAGCATAAGATTGTAAAAACATTAAATTAGTGTTCCAAATTGTAGAAGCTGAAAAAATAAATCCTAATATTAAAGAATAAACACCTTTTATATGCCAACCACCTGAATAATAATAAGCACTATCTTTGTCTAAAGAATATAGATCTTTATTACTTAATTCTTGATTTTTAATTAAATAATAATCAGCAGCCATCACTCCAAATAAAGGACCAAAAAAAGCACCAAAGGTATCAACAAAGGATAAAATTCCTATTTGGCTTAATACAGTTAGCCAGAATATCGCAATCAATAATCCTAAAAATGAAATTAAATAACTTACACTTTTTAAGCTTAGTAAAGAAGGTGCGAAATTTATTAAAGAATATTGTGATGGTATATAATTAGCAACTAAGTTTGTAGAAGCTGAGGCAATTATGATAAAAAATAGTACAACTATTGTTATTTGTATATTGTTAAACTTTCCAACTATATCTGTTGGATTAGTAAAAATTCTTTCCATATCCGAAAATTTTTGATTAAGAAAAACATCAGAACCTATAACTATGAATACTGAAAAAAAAGAAAAAATAATTAAATTCAAAATTAAACTTAAGTTTCCTTTTTTTAATTCTTGCTCATTTTTTACATACCTAGAATAATCTCCAAAACTAATTATTAAAATTGAAAAATAAGCAAATATTGTTCCAGCAACTGTAATCAGAGGAGCTAAATTATTTATATCTAAAAAATTATTAAGGTTAAATATATTTGAAAAAGCTTCAATAGTTATTTTTACATCACTTAATAAAACAGCAAAGAAAAAAATAACCATGCCTGTGTAGACTGTTATAGCAGAGAAATTAATTATTTTCTTATTATGCTGCATTCCAATAGTAAAAAACAAAGTCTGTAAAATAATTGTTATAACTATTGCAGACCAATCAATAATATTCATACCAAAATAATAAAAAATAAATATTTCCTGCTGTAATAATGAATTATCTATAGAAAAAATTACTATTCTAATTAAATAAACTAAAATTTTAGACAAAAAATAAGTTTGAATTCCAAATAAAAATATTCCAACAAAACTTCTGATTAATCCAAAAAATTTAGCACCATTAAATCCTAATGAAGATCTTAACAATACTGCAAATGGTAAACCAAATTTTTGAGAAGGTTTTCCAATAATATTTGAAAACAAATAAACAAAAAAAGATCCTAATATTATTCCGAAAAAAACGACAAATACATTTAAACTATAAATTAAGTAGAGAGAGGATATTAAAGAAAAACCAATTATACTTTGTACATTAACACCCCAAAAACAAAATAAATCCTTCCAATTCCAAGTTTTATAATTTGGATTAACTGTTACTAAGTCCCAATTAGAAAGAGAATATTTTACTTTTGGCTGATTCACTGAATTTATTTTAAACTAATAAATTCTACTGTCCATATAAGAGAGTTGGTAACCAAAGGGCAATTTGAGGAAATATAATTATTAAAATTAAACCTATTACTTGTAGAACCATAAATTGCATCATTCCATAATAAATATCTTTTAAATCCCACTCTGGAACTACACCTTTTAAAAAATATGCTGATAATGCCACGGGTGGAGATAGCCAGGCGGTCTGGAGATTGACAGCAACCAGGATTGCAAACCAAGTTAAATTAAAACCTAATGCTTCAACCAAAGGTAAAATTATTGGTACAATAATCATCACAATTGGTACCCACTCTAATGGCCAGCCTAGTAAAAATATAGCTACCATTACAATTGCTAGAATAAAATATTTGTTCATCTCTAAACCTAATAAAAATTCTGTTAACAAAGTAGGTGTTCCTAACCTTGCAAAAACAGCCCCAAAGAAGTTTGAAGCAGCAACTAAAACCATTATCAAAGCAGTAATTTCTAAAGTTTTAACAAGTGCTTCTTGAAGTTTTGATAAAGTTAATTTTTTATATGCTAATGAAAGTAACAATGCACCCATTGCACCGCAACCAGCAGCTTCTGTCGGAGTTGCAAAACCAAATAAAATACTTCCTAACGCAGCAAAAACTAGAGCCGCAGGAGGAACTAAACCTAAAAAAAACTCAATCCAAACATCTTTCATACTTGCTGATCTCATCTCCTCAGGAATTACAGGTCCTAACTTAGGATTAATCATACATCTAATTGTTGTGTAACCCGCGTATAAACCTGCTAAAAGAATTCCTGGAATAATTGCAGCAGCAAATAAGTCAATTACAGGTATCTCCATTATTGGACCCATTACTACAAGCATAATACTTGGTGGTATTAAAATTCCTAAGGTTCCTCCGGCAGTAATCGTACCTGCCGCAAGTCTTACATCATAGCCCGACCTATTCATTGATTTTGCAGCCATAATTCCAAGAATAGTAACTGATGCACCAACAATTCCTGTTGCTGCAGCAAAAATAACTGAAACAAATAAAACAGCATAATACAAAGAACCTCTTACTTTAGCTAACATCATTTGGAATGAAGAAAATAATCTTTCCATTAATCCTGCTTGTTCCATCATAATTCCCATAAAGACAAATAGAGGGACAGCTGCGAGAGTTTGTTCGGTCATAACCATCGAGAACTGGAGGGTCATTAAATAAAAAACTAATTTTCCAAATCCCAAGTATCCAAAAACAAAGCCTAAGAATATCAAAGTAAATGAAATGGGAAATCCTACAAATATTGCAAAAAGCATTACACCAACTAAAATAAATCCTAAAATGGCTGGATCAATTAATTCTGCTATCATTTATCTTCCCCTGGCCATTTTCCTCTTGTAGCAGCCCAATAACTTTTTAATAATTCTGAAATACCTTGGATTAGTAAAAATATTATACCAATTAATAGACAAGTTTTTATTGGCCACATATATGGCATCCAAGTAGTATCCATTCCTCTCTCACCTCTTTGGATAGACTCACCTACATATCCAATAGTCATATAAAGAAACACAAGTAAGCCTGGAAAATAAAATAAAATATATAACCAAAAATCGATAGTACCTTGATTCTTAGTTTTAAAATTTCTATATAAAAAATCTGCTCTAATATGAACTCCTTTTGAAAGTGCATACCCAGCACCCAACATAAAAAGTGCACCATATAAAAATCGACTGATGTCATAAGCCCAAATTGTTGGAGAATGAAATAGTTTTCTTGCAAAGACCTCGTAAGTCATTGCAAGAATTAATGGCATTAATATCCAACAAACTACATTACCAACCCATTTACTAAATTTATCAATATTTACAATTGAACTTGCCATCCATGGTGGCATATCACTTGGCATTTTTCCTGAACCACCTCGCCTTTCGGCAATCATTTCATCGGATATATCTAATTTACCTGGTTCGTCTGCCATAAAATTTTATAAAAAAAATTAGAGCGGACTTTATAGTCCGCTCTAACATAAAGATTATTTAATGATTACTTTAATGTTGCTGCGTGAGCCATTCCTAGCTTTGCATTAGACATTTGAGCACCACTCCAGAAAGGAACTGCAATATCAGCAAATTCTTTCATAGAATCCCAAACTTCAGCAAAGAATGCATTTTTAGCTGCGTTTGTTTCCAAACTTTTCTTAGCAGCTGCCATGTATTCTGTGAAGTAATCAGAAGGAGTGTCTTCTAATTTTACACCATGAACTTCTGTAAGCTCTTTTAAAGCTTTTCCGTTTTCATAGATTCTGTAACTTAGAGATTTCGCTAGAGATGCATTTGCTGCAACTTCTATAGACTTCTTCTCATGGGCACTCATAGCTTCATATGTTTTTCCAGTAATATAAAAGTCAGCATTTACGACTACTTGGTGTAAACCTTGTAAGTAGTAGTGCTTTAATACTTTTTGGAAACCAAACGTTAAGTCTGGCTTTGGACAACACCATTCAGCAGCATCAATAGTTCCTGCTTCTAAAGCTGGTAAAATGTCTCCACCGCCCATAGCAACAGATGCTATACCGATGTCTTTATAAGTTTGTCCTGGAATTCCTGGAGGAGTTCTGAATTTATATTTTCTAAAATCAGCCATATCTTTAATTGGTTTTGGAAACCAACCTAAAGCTTCAGGACCAACTGGTTGAATCATAAATCCTTTAATATCTCTTCCCATTTCTTTCCAAAGTCTGTCGTATAGCTCTTTTCCTCCACCATACTGAAACCATGATAAGAATGCGATGTTATCAATACCTACACCACCACCAGCTACTGGCGAACCAAATAACATAGCTGCAGGGTGATCACCTGACCAATAGTGCGTCCAAGCAAATCCACAATCAATTAGACCTTTGTCAACTGCGTCTAAAGTTTCTTTTACCCCAACTACAGCTCCAGCAGGCATAATTTCAAACTTAAGAGATCCGCCTGTCAAAGTTGTAACTGTGTCAGTAAAGTCCTTTAACATTTTAACTTCATCAGCTTTAGTGTTAAGAACTGTCTGACATTTTAGTGTTTTTGCAGCATTAGCATTTGAAATAAATCCAAATACCATAGCAACTGCAAATAACATTGAAATGATTTTTTTCATTTTTTTCCCTCTCTTTATTTTTAAAAATCAAAGCTTGTCAAAGAATGAAATCTAAAACAAGTGCTAATATTGGATTATTTTAATTTTTTGTGTACAGAAATATTACAAATAAAAAATATTTAATTTATAAGAGTTCTTATTAATGGAAAATTTTGATTTTATAATTCTTGGAGCTGGCTCCGCGGGATGTGTGCTCGCTAACAGATTATCTGAAAATCCCTCAAATAAAGTACTGTTGATTGAAGCTGGAGGCAAGGATAATTATCCTTGGATACATATTCCTGTTGGTTATTTTAAAACAATGCACAATCCAAAGACTGATTGGTGCTACAAAACAGAACCTGATGAGAGCATGAACAATATCTCCATTAGGTATCCTAGAGGAAAAACTTTAGGAGGTAGTTCTTCTATAAATGGTCTGCTGTATATAAGAGGTCAACACAGAGATTATGATATTTGGAGACAATTAGGTAATACTGGCTGGGGATGGGATGATGTTTTGCCTTATTTTATTAAAGCAGAAAACCAAGAGAGAGGAAAAGATGAGTTTCATGGAGTTGGTGGCCCTTTATCTGTTTCTGATCAAAGAATACATCTTCCACTTTTAGATGAATTTCAAAATGCTGCTGAAGAATTCGGTATTCCGAAAACAAAAGATTTTAATACAGGTGATAATCATGGCTGTGGTTATTTTCAGGTAACCGAAAAAGATGGTTTTAGATGTAGTACATCTGTTGGTTATTTAAATCCAATCAAAACTAGGAAAAATTTAAAAATACTAACTGACTCACATGTTAAAAAAATTAATTTTGAAAATAAAACCGCTAAGGAAGTTGAATATTGGGAAGGAAGTGAATTAAAAAAAGTTCAAGCAGATAGAGAGATAATTGTTTCATCAGGTGCTATTGGCTCTCCTCAAATTTTACAAGTTTCTGGAATAGGAAATCCTGAAAAATTAAAAAATCTTGGGATTGATATTGTGCAAAATTTAAATGGGGTTGGAGAAAACTTACATGATCATTTAATGCTTAGACCAATTTATAAAATTAATGGATTGAAATCCTTAAATAAAAAAATAAATAGTTTATTTGGAAATTTAATGATTGGTCTAGAATACGTTTTTAAAAGAAGCGGCCCAATGACTATGGGTGCTAGTCAACTTTGTATGTTTGCTAAAAGCGATCCATCTTTAGAACTACCAGATCTACAATGGCATGTTCAGCCTATGAGTATGGATACTTTGGGAGCAACCAAAAATCATGATTTTCATGCATTCACCCCTACTGTTTCAAATATTAGACCAACAAGTAGAGGGCATGTTAGCATTGTTGATAAAGATTCAAGAACTTATGCTAAAATAAAACAAAACTATCTATCAACTGATCACGATAGAATGATTGCAGCTAAAGGGCTTAAATTAACTAGAAAAATTATAATGGAGTCTGAAACTTTCAAAAAATATACTCCAGAAGAATATAGACCTGGTATTCATTTAAATGATGATGAAGAATTAGTTAAAGAAGCTTCTAATTATGCACAAACTATTTTTCATCCAGTGGGAACCTGTAAAATGGGCCAAGATGAAATGTCTGTAGTAAATGAAAAACTTAAGGTTAGAGGTGTTAATAATTTAAGAGTTATAGATGCATCAATAATGCCAAACATCACTTCAGGAAATACAAATGCACCAACAATAATGATTGCAGAAAAAGGTGCAGACATGATACTACAGCAATAATGTTTGCAGAATTTTTTACGCCTGAGCAAATAGCAATATTAACTCAAATTATTTTTATTGATTTAGTTTTAGCAGGAGATAATGCAATTATAATTGGAATGGTTGCATCTAAATTTCCTCTCGAGCAAAGAAAAAAAGTTATTTTCTGGGGGATTGGTGGTGCTGTAATTTTAAGAATAATTCTAACATTATTCACAGCTTATCTACTGCAAATCACTGGTTTAAGATTAATAGGAGGATTGTTGTTACTTTATATTGTTTACAAACTTTATGTAGATGTAATTAAAGGATCTGAAAAAGGAGAGAATGTTAAAGTAGATAATTCTAGTTTTTTAAAAGCTATTTGGACAGTTCTGCTAGCAGATTTTACAATGAGTTTAGATAATGTTTTGGGTGTTGCTGGTGCAGCAGGTGATCATTATGGATTGCTTGTATTTGGATTGGTGTTATCAATCGTTTTAATGGCAACTGCAGCGACATTAATATCTGGATGGATCAAAAAATATAAATGGATTGCTTGGGTTGGATTATTAGCAATTTTAATTGTAGCTGTTGAGTTGATTTACACAGATATTAAAATAATATTCTTTTAATGTATCTTCAAAAAATAAATCTAAAAAATAAATACGCTTTAGTTACAGGTGCAGGAAAAGGATTGGGAAGAGCTTGTTCTATTGCACTAGCTGAAGCAGGTGCAACGGTTATAGCATTAAGTAGAACTTCGTCAGATCTAAATAATTTAGAAAAGGATATTAAAAAAGTTAAGGGGAAAATTGTTAAAGTTTCTTGCGATGTTATGAATTATGAAGATTTAAAAAAAAAATTAGAAAAAATTAAAATTATTGATGTGCTAGTTAATAATGCGGGAACTAACATTCCAGAACCCTTTGAAAAAATTAAACAAAAAAGTATGAATTATCTGGTAGATTTAAATCTAAAGGCAGCTTTTAACGTGGCACAACTTGTTGTAAAAAAAATGCTTAAAAATAAAAAAAGACCTGGTTCAATTATAAATATGTCATCACAGCTCGGTCATGTAGGCATGGGTGGAAGAAATGTTTACAACATGACAAAATTTGGGATTGAAGGATTAACAAAAGGAATGGGTGTTGAATTAGCAAAAAAAAATATCAGAGTTAATACAGTAGCACCAACTTTTGTTGAAACACCTATGGTTAAAAATTTTTTTAAAAACAAAAAATTTAAAAAATTAGCAATTGGAAATATTCCTATGGGAAAAGCAGCTACTGAAAGTGATGTTGCAACAACAGTATGCTTTTTGGCATCATCAGCATCTTCAATGATAACTGGAACATCAATAATTATAGATGGTGGATGGACAGCTCAATAATTTATAGATTTTTTTTTGTTTTTTTAATTTTTACCTCACCAGTAAACGCTATTGAATTCCAGGGTAAATTTCTACAAGGTCATTTTGTATTAGGCAAAACTAATCCTAATGCTAAAATTTTGGTAGGAAAAAAAGAGGTTAAAGTTTCAAAAGATGGTTTTTTTGTTTTTGGTATTGACCGAGATCAAAAATACGACCTAACATTTACAAAAATTGTTAATGGAAAAAAATCAATAACGACAAAAAAAGTTTTAAAGAGGAAATATAATATACAAAGAATTGATGGTTTAGCAGAAAGTAAAGTCACACCACCTGAATCTGTTTATAAAAGAATTAAAAAAGAAAATAATGCAATTGGAGAAGCAAGAGCAATAAATTCTGATCTGCAATTTTTTAAAGAAAAATTTATTATGCCAGTTGAAGGTATAATCAGCGGTGTTTATGGTAGTCAAAGAATTTTAAATGGCAAACCAAGATGGCCTCACTATGGAATAGATATTGCAGCTAAAAAAGGGACTATGATTAAATCATCTGGTTCAGGTTTAGTTACTATGGCTGAAGATGATCTATATTATACTGGAGGTACAATTATAATGGACCATGGTCACGGAATATCAACCATATATTCTCATTTAGAAAATATATTGGTCTCCGTTGGTGAACAAATTAATCAGGGCGATATAATTGGTACTGTAGGATCAACAGGTAGATCTACTGGACCTCATTTAGATTTTAGAATAAATTGGTTCCAAACAAGGCTTGATCCGATGTCTGTATTAAAATAATAAAGTTATATGAAAAAAATTTATTACGGAAAAGCTGTTTATGATCAAAAAGAAATAAAAGCTGTAATTAATGTCTTAAAAAACCACAGTCTAACATTAATTGATGGTCCTCATGTAAAAAAATTAGAAAAAACTGTTGCAAGCATGTTCGGAAAAAAATATGGTTTAATGGTTAATTCAGGCTCATCTGCGAATTTATTAGGCTTAAGTTCTTTCAATTTCAAAAAAGGAAGTGAGATAATTACTCCTTCGCTAACTTTTGCGACCACAGTAGCACCAATATATCAATTGGGTCTTGTGCCACATTTTATAGGAGTTGAGGAAAATAAATTTTTAGCAGACCCAAGACAAATTGAAAAATCTATAAATAAAAAAACTGTTGCAATTATGATACCAAATCTCTTAGGTAACATAGCAGATTGGGTAAAAATTAAAAAAATTGCAGACAAACATAACCTAAAAATTATAGAGGATTCTGCTGATACTATTGGTTATACACTAAACAAAAAAAATTCAGGAAAACTCTCCGATATTGTAACCAATAGTTTTTACGCATCACACATTATTAATGGTGCTGGCTCGGGTGGTATAGTTTGTTTTAATGATTATAAATTATACCAAAATGCAAAATTATTACGTGGATGGGGCAGATCTTCCGCTACATTTAATGAATCTGAGAAAATTGAAGATAGATTTAATATAAAAATTTCAGGTATCCAGTACGATAAAAAATATATTTTTTCAAAACTTGGATATAATTTTTTACCTTCTGAAATATCTGCAGCATTTGCTTTAGAGCAAATAAAAAAACTAAAAAACAATATTAAACTAAGAGACAGAAATTTTTCATATTTAAAAAATTTTTTTAGAAAATATTCAAAATACTTCAAGCTTCCAGAAATGTATCCGAATGTTAAAACCCCTTGGTTAGCTTTTCCACTTGTTATTAAAGAAAATAATAAGTTTAATAGAAAACAACTGCAAATTTTTTATGAAAAAAATAATGTTCAAACTCGAACAATTTTTACTGGAAACATTTTAAGGCAACCTATAATGAAAAATTTAAAATATAAAGCACATAAAAATACTGCAAAAGTTGCGAATGATGTTATGAAAAATGGTATTTTACTCGGATGTCACCAAGGAATGACAATGAATGAATTAAAATATATGTGTAAAACTTTTATTAAATTTGCAAAAATAAAAAATATCTAAATTTCAGATCTCGCTTTTATTCTCTCATAAAATAATCTACTTTTGATACCAATTTCAATAAATGGTGATGATGGTAACCATGTAGGTTTTTTCCTTGATTCAATAATTTCAATTTCTTTTGTGTGTTGTTTACTTGCTTTTATTGCAATTTGTTCACCAAACAGAGATCCAACGCCTATGCCGGAACCGTTATAACAACCTACAACAAAAATATTATCCTTAATTTTTTCAAAAATTTGAGAACTATTCCTCGTTCTTGAAACTACTCCCGACCAAGTGGACTCAATAATGTCACTGGGAAGGGTTGGAAATCTTCTTTTAATTCCTAACTCTTGAACTCTAGATCTTTTTTTTAAAATTTCCCCAGACATTTTAAAAGGATCGTGCACTTCTGCTGTATTTCTTATTAAAATCCTTCTATCTTTAGTCATTCTTATCGTGGCACCCATTGGCTTTACGGGTAATACACCCCACTCTTTTGGTTTACCAATAGAATTAAATTCTTTATCTGTAAGTTGTCTTGTCATGCTTGCTGTTAAAGTTAATGGGAAGTTATAATTCACTTTAATTCCTAATGATTTCAAAAAACCGTTTGTAGCAAAAATAATATTTTTTGTTTTAATTATTCCGTTTTTAAAATTACAAAAAATAAAATCTTTATTTTTTGACCAATTTAATAAACATGAATATTCATACAAAAAAACATTGGATGGCAAAGCATCAACCATAGCTCTAACTAATTTTCCTGGATGAAGTAAAATACCACCTTTTGTATAAAGTCCGACATTATAAAAACTAGTACCTAATTTTTCAGACAATTCATTATTTCCTAATATACTATGTTCAAATCCTAACTTAGATAATGTATTTGAAAAATTTACTAAATTTTTTTTATCTTCTATTTTTGAGGAAGCAAAATATTTGCCACTTTCATTCCAATCACAATCTACTTGATGTTCTTTAATAAATTTTTTTACTACATCTATTCCTAAAGAATAAATGTTAGTTTTTTTTTTGTAATTTTGAATTTCTTTATTTGATGTGAAACCATCATTTAAAGTTGTATCAACTAAATAACCAGAATTTCTTCCACTAGCGCCCTCGCCTGCTAATTGAGCATCTGCAAGTATAATTTTTAGATTTGAATTTATTTGACCTAATTTTCTTGCAGCAGACAGACCTGTATAACCAGCGCCTATTATTAACCAATCACATTCTTCATTTGATGAAAGAGATTTAATATTGGTTCTGCGATTAAGGTCATTTATCCAACTACAGCTATTATCGTTAGTCACTTCCATGAAGTGACTTTACGATAATTGATAAATTTTTAAAAGATTTTAAGAGTTTAATGAAGGTTGTTTTTTCATGTCTGCTTTATTAATACCAGCAACTTTTACTGGTTTCTTCATCGCATCTCTTCTAAATGGTTCACCAAGTTCTTGATTAAGAATTACCTCTATAAATGTTGTAATTCCTTTCTTTTGATCTTCACAAGATTGTTTGATCGCATTTTTTGTCTCTTCCATTGTTTTAACAGTCACGCCTTTTAATCCACATGCATCAGCAACTTTAGCGTAACTTAATTCAGGGTCTAATTCGGTTCCAACAAAATTATTATCAAACCATAAAGTAGTATTTCTCTTCTCTGCGCCCCATTGATAATTTCTAAAAATAACCATTGTTATTGCGGGCCACTCTTCTCTTGCACATGAGCTCATTTCATTCATGCTTATTCCAAAAGCACCATCACCAGCAAATCCAATAACAGGAGTATCCGGACAACCAATTTTTGCTCCTAGAATTGACGGAAATCCGTAACCACATGGTCCAAATAAACCTGGAGCTAAATATTTTCTTGGTTTTTCAAAGGTTGGATAAGCATTTCCTATTGCACAGTTATTTCCAATATCGCTTGATATAATTACATCGTCTGGCATTCCTGCTTGAATTGCTCTCCAAGCTTGTCTTGGCGACATTCTATCTGCGTCTCTTTCTCTGGCCTCTTTATTCCAAACTGTTCCTTCATCATCATCTTCATGATCTAAACTTGAAAGTTTTTGTAGCCAAGCTGATTTCGTTTGATGAATTAAATTTTTTCTAGCTTTTCTATCAGTATCACCAGCATTTGATGATAATTTTTCAAAAATTTGTTCAGCAACTAATTTTGCATCACCACTAATTCCTACAGTAACTTTTTTAGTCAAACCTATTCTGTCAGGATTAATATCAACTTGAATGATGTTTGCATTCTTTGGCCAATAATCAATTCCATAACCAGGTAAAGTAGAAAATGGGTTTAATCTAGTGCCCAAAGCTAACACTACGTCAGCTTTTGAAATTAATTCCATTGCAGCTTTTGATCCATTGTAACCTAGAGGACCAACAGCTAAAGGATGGCTTCCTGGGAAACTGTCATTATGTTGGTAACCTGAACAAACAGGTGAATCTAATTTTTCTGCAAGTTTTTTTGTAGCTTCAATAGCTCCTCCAATAACAACTCCCGCTCCGGATAAAATCACTGGAAACTTTGCTTTAGATAATAAGTCAGCTGCTTTAGTTACAGCATCATTTCCTCCACCTTGTCTTTCAAGTCTTACAATCGGAGGAAGATCGATATCAATTACTTGGCACCAATAATCTCTTGGAACATTGATTTGTGCTGGTGCTGATCCTCTTATAGCTTTTTCTATAACTCTATTTAATACTTCAGCCATTCTTGATGGATCTCTTACTTCTTCTTGATAACAAACCATGTCTTTGAATAAATTCATTTGTTCGACTTCTTGAAATCCACCTTGACCCATTGTTTTGTTTGCTGCTTGCGGTGTAACTAATAAAAGAGGAGTATGATTCCAATAAGCTGTTTTAATTGGTGTAACTAAACCTGTAATTCCAGGTCCGTTCTGAGCAATAACCATTGACATTTTACCAGTAGCTCTTGTATAACCATCAGCAATTAAACCACCGTTAGTTTCATGAGCAACATCCCAAAAAGTAATACCTGCATCTGGAAAAATATCTGAAATTGGCATAAAAGCTGATCCAATAATTCCAAAAGCATGTTCAATGCCGTGCATCTGTAAAACTTTTACAAAAGCTTCTTCTGTTGTCATTTTTGTCATAAGACTAAACCCCTTTAAAGTAAATATAATAAATTTATATAATTCGTTGTTTGTTTTTTGGGATTAATATATAAGTTTTTACAAATTTCAAACAAACAAATCGACATTTTATAAATGGCAACTGATATTATAATTCACGATAAAAAAGACAATGTTGGGGTAGTAGTTATTGAGAAAATTACTCCAAATCAAGATTGCTCATGCTGGATAATGGAGGATGATAGCTCGACTACGATTAAATCTGAGGATGAAATTCCCTTAGGTCACAAAATTGCAATGGTTGACTTAAACGAGGGAGATACAATATTAAAATATGGTCATGATATTGGTAAAGTGGTTAAATCAATAAAAAAAGGTGAACATGTACATGTTCACAATGTAAAAACAAAGAAGTGGTAATACTATGGAAATCCCAAAGAGCTTTTTAGGTTATAAAAGAGAAAACGGCAGAGCTGGTACCAGAAATCACGTAATCATTCTTCCAGTAGATGATATATCAAATGCATGCGCTGAAGCAGTTGCAAATAATATTAAAGGAACTATAGCGCTACCTCACTCTTATGGGCGTTTACAATTTGGAGCAGATTTAGAATTACACTTTAGAACAATGATTGGCACTGGAAGTAACCCAAATGTAGCAGCAGTTATTGTAATCGGTATTGAGCCAAAATGGACACAAAAAATTGTGGACGGTATAGCCAAAACTGGGAAACCTGTAGAAGGATTTCATATTGAAAGAACAGGTGACATTGGCACAATCATGAAAGCTTCCAAAAAAGCGCAAGAATTTTCTCAATGGGCATCTGAAATCCAAAGAGAAGAATGTCCTATAAGTGATTTATGGATTTCAGTAAAATGTGGTGAGTCAGACACAACTTCAGGTTTGGCATCAAATCCTACAGTTGGTAACTTAATGGAAAAGCTTGAGCCACTAGGTGTGCATTTATGTTTTGGAGAAACATCTGAACTTACAGGCGCTGAAGAGGTTTGCGCTACTAGAGGGATAACACAAGAAGTTTCAGCAAAATTTATGAAAACTTGGAATAACTATAATGACTTTATATTAAAAGAAGCAACAGATGATTTATCAGAGAGTCAACCTACTGCTGGTAACATTGCTGGAGGGCTTACTACAATTGAAGAAAAAGCATTTGGAAATTTTCAAAAAATTGGAAATTTAAAATTTATTGATGTATTAGAACCAGCTGAAGAACCAACAAAAGGACCTGGTTTATATTTTATGGATACATCATCAGCCGCAGCAGAATGTGTAACACTGCAAGCAGCAGGTGGATTTAATATTCATCTATTTCCAACAGGACAAGGGAATATTATTGGGAATCCAATAGAGCCAGTTGTAAAACTCACTGCTAATCCATTAACAGCGAAAAGTATGAGTGAACATGTAGATTGCGATGTTTCTAAATTATTATCTAGAGAAATAAATATGTCTGATGCTGGTGACGAACTAATTAAAACAACTTTAAGGGTAGCAAACGGAAGATTAACTTGTGCTGAAGCTTTAGGTCACAGAGAATTTGTGATGACAAAGCTTTATAGAAGTGCATAAAAAACTTTCACTGTGCTATCAAAATTTCAAAATTTCAAAATAATTATTCCTGGTCTAGTTTTAGCGTTAGTCTTCTGTTTGTTTGCACAAGGTATAAATAATTTAATTGCTATTGAGATTTTTAATACTCAAAAAAGTCCAATTTCAACAGTGTTGATTGCAATTTTACTTGGAATAATCATGGGTAACGCGTTTACACCTCGTCCAGGAATGATGATTGGTTTAGATTTTACTCAACAATATATTTTAAAATTAGGAATAATTTTTTTAGGTATCAGATTAAGTTTTGCTGATTTAATAAAATTTGGTTCTGTTGCAATTCCTCTTGTGATTTGTTGTATTTTAGGAGTATTAATCTTAATTAAACTTCTCATTAAGAAGGTATCTATATCATCAAAAATGTCTTACCTTATTGCTATTGGTACTAGCGTTTGTGGTGCTACTGCAATTGTTGCAACTGCTCCAGTTATCAATGCAAAAAAAACAGAAGTTGCTTATGCTATAGCCAATATTACATTTTTTGGGGTGATTGCCATGCTGGTTTACCCTTATTTTGCAGAGTGGTATTTTGATAATAATGCTCTAGAAGCTGGATTGTTCTTAGGAACCTCAATTCATGAAACATCTCAGGTTGCTGCTGCAGGATTAATTTATGATCAACAATTTAGTAATCCTGAAACTTTAGACGTGGCAACAGTAACAAAATTAATTAGAAACACTTTTCTAGTAATTTTAATTCCTTTATTTGCTTTCCTATACAATAGTGGTGAATTTAAAGGACAAAAATACTCAATATTAAACATTTTTCCATACTTTGTAATTGGCTTCATTGGAATGATAATTTTGAGAAATTTGGGAGATCAGTTCTTTTCAATTGAAAGTGATAATTTTTATGCTTGGTCTAAATTTATTGAATATTTAAAAGTTTTAACAACTGTTTTTTTGACAATGGCGATGGCAGCTGTAGGAATTTCAATAAACCTAAATGAACTTAAATCAATGGGGTACAAACCATTTGTGGTTGGTTTGATTGCAGCCATAACAGTAGGAATTATTAGTTTAATATATATAGAAACTTTAAAAAATTTTTTAATTTAAGATTTTATTAATAATTTTTTTCTTAAATTTGAGATAAACCGTCTAATAAATGCAGCTCCAACACCTAAAATAATTGCAAACATAATTGTAAATAGTCCATAAAAGAAAGGCATCTCGGTTGAAAAATCAATTATAAATTGAGAAAATAAATTTAAATTTGAGCTAGTTGCATTTGCAGCTCCATTAATATTCTGATCTGCAAAAAAAGTATCATATGCTATTGCTATACCAACTATCAATAACAAAATTGCTAATAAAGCTCTTAAACCAGAACTGTCAATTCTCTCTCCTAACTTTTGCCCAACTTGAACTCCTATAATTGATCCAACAACTAACATTAGAACTAATAACAAATCTATAGATCCATAATTAAATGAATGAAGAAAAGTAACAACTACACTTACAAAAATTGTTACAAATAAAGAAGTGCCAGGAACTAATTTAGTAGGCATCTTAATTATATAAATCATTGCTGGAACTAAAATAAACGCTCCTCCAATTCCCATGATAGCTGCAATAAAACCAACTAAAAGACCAATTATAATTGGAGTAAAAATACTCTCATACAATTTAGACTTTGGAAATCTCATTCTTAATGGAAGACCGTGTATCCAATAATGAACGTGTAATTTTTTTTTAACTACCACGTTTCTTTTTTCTTTATCTATTTCTCCAAGACTCTCCACTAACATTAAAGTCCCAATAATAGCTAATATATACATATAAGCCAAAGAGATTACTGTATCAATTTTTCCAATACCTTTAAAATATGTAAAAGTATAAATTCCTAATGAAGTTCCGATTACCCCTCCAATCACAATCATTGAACCCATTTTATAATCTAAAGTGTTTTTTAAATAATGAGTCGTAGATCCTGAAACAGAGGTAGCCAAAATATTATTTGCTTCATTTGCGACAGCATATGCTGGAGGAATGCCTAAAAAAATTAAAAATGGAGTCATTAAAAAACCCCCACCTACACCAAATAAACCTGAGAGAACTCCTACAATTGCACTTAATAAAAGTATTTCTATTGGATTAACAAAAACTTGAGCTATTGGTAAAAACACATCCATAATTAAACTTCATGTTGTTTAGAACAACTCAGTTAAAAGAGATAAAAGTACCAAGTAAAATTACGCCCCAATAAGCTGCAAGGCTAATAATAATTCCTAATTTTATAAAACTTGTTTTGAGATTGAATAGCTTATTTAGTATTTTTACCCTAGATAACTGCATTAACTTCGTCAATACACCTACAGCGCTAATTGTCAAACAAATATTTAGATTATATGAAAATTTTTTTAATATATGGTTGCACCAAAAACTTTGATGAGATCATCCTCAACCCCCAAGACTAATCTTCCAAGAAACTCTCCCGGGATCTCTTTATTTGTTTGTTTGATTAATACAGTTATGTGATCTCCTCTTCTAAGACAGCCAAAGGGTTCAAAAGTTTCCTTAAGATTGGTTATCAACTTATTGTTTGCCCATTGCTTGCCTAGCTCAACCTCGTTAGCTCCAAAAAGCATTTGTGTCGAGAAATCTTTTGTAAATCCACCATAATCTCTTAGATTAGATGACTTAACCAAATTATTCCATATAGGTCTGGCTAATTCATATATTTCATCATCATTTTTAGACAAAATATCCATAAAAATTATTTATATTAATATTATGAGGCTTTTTTCTTCTCGTTCTCGTCCACTATATGGTAGACAGGAACTTTTTCCATACTAAACTTACCAGTCTTTGGGTCTCTTCTTGAAACTGTTAAACAATGCCAATTATCATCATCAAGTTTCATATGATCTCCTCTATAATAATATCCAGGCCATCTGGTTTCTTCTCTAAACATAGTATGCTCCGTTACACACTGAGAAGTTAAAGCTCTGTGTTTAAGCTCCCATGCTCTCATAAGTTGATGATAATCTTCTGCTCCAACGTGTTCAAGATCCTCCTCTAACCAAGCTAAAAGTTCCAAACCTCTCTTAAGCATGTTTGCGTTTGTCATATAATTAGTTGCTATTCCACCTACGTATTCATCCATAATTCTTTGTAAACGTTGTAAGCCTTGAATAGGTGAGATATAGCTTGGAGATACAGTTCCTCCGGTAATCTCATTTTGAGCAACTGTGTAATTTTCTAAAGGTTTGTAAACTTTAGCTTTAAAATTTTCACATTGTTCATCTGATACCTTTAAACCCTCAGCTTTTTTATCCTCAATGTATTTTACAGCTGCTTTTGCTGCCAATCTTCCCTCAGTAAATGAGCCTGATGAAAATTTGTGAGCACTTCCACCCACAGTATCACCCGCTCCAAACAAACCCTCAATGGTCGTCATTCTATTATATCCCCAGAAGTATTCTGGTGGAGACAAATCTTCTGGTCCACTAACCCAAGCTCCTGAACATGTTGCATGAGATCCCATTACGTATGGTTCTGATGTTGTTAATTCAGGGTTTGTATATTTTGGATCAATATTTTGAGATGCCCAAACTACAGCTTGACCTACAGTCATACCTAAAAAGTTTTCCCAACCAACAGTTTCTAAATGCGGATCTTGAAAAGCCTCTGTAGTAACCATATGGATTGGTCCACCACCTGCCATTGTTTCTTGAATAAAAGCATGATTTCTTAAACACGTAGGTGTTGGATGATGATCGATGTATTCACCAACTAATTCTTTAGTTTGGTCGTACCATTTCTTCTCATAGTTTTCACCATTTGCATTTTGTGTATATGTTTTTAAATGTAAAAAATAAGCTCCAACTGGTCCGTATCCATCTTTAAATCTACATAGCACAATTCTATTTTCCATTTGTGTCATCTTGGCACCAGCTGCAATTGGTAGCGCATATGCTGAACCATTACTCCAAGGGGCATACCAAGTTCTTCCCATGCCCTCACCAACAGCTCTTGGTTTGAATATGTGTGAAGCTCCTCCAGCTGCAACTATGACAGCCTTAGCTCTAAATACATGAAAATCTCCTGTTCTCATATTAAATCCAACAGCTCCACCTACTCTATTCTCTTGAGCCTCATCCATTAAAAGGTGGGTAATCATAATTCTATTATAAATTTTATCTGCAGATTTTTTTGCTGCTTCTGCAACAATTGGCTTATAACTTTCACCATGGATCATTATCTGCCACTTACCTTCTCTTAAATATCTTCCTGTCTCTTCGTTTTTCATCATTGGAAGACCCCATTCATCAAACATATGAACAGTCGAGTCTACGTGACGAGCCATATCATAACCTAAATCTTCTCTAACCATTCCCATCAAATCATTTCTTGCATATCTAACGTGATCCTCAGGTTGATTTTCACCCCATTGCATACCCATATAACAATTGATTGCATAAAGGCCTTGTGCAACTGCCCCACTTCTATCTATGTTTGCTTTTTCAACACAAACAATTTTCATGTCTCTTCCCCAGTGCCTAGCTTCAAAAGTAGCACCAGTTCCTGCCATTCCTCCGCCAACAACTAGTACATCGCAATCTTCGTAGTGAGTTTTGTGTTTAGCCATTAGTAATAAACTCCTTTTTTAAAAGAGTTTTTTGGTACACTTGGAAGTTCGCCGTCAATATTAAGGCCTTCTGGTTCTGTATATAATCTTTGAGAGTTTAATTCACCTTGTTTGATTTTTTCACCCTCAGCAAGTTTAGGAATAAATTTTCCCCATGGTTTTGTTGTTATTGGTGAAACAAAGTCTTTTGTAGTTCCGTTTCTAAATTTTATTTTCCAAGAAATAGTTCCTTTTTCTTCTTCACGTCTTACTCTAACGCTATGTCCCATTGGAGCAAAATCTGCATAACCTCTTACATCAATAGCATGATTTGGGCATGCCTTAACACATGAATAACATTCCCAACAAAAATTAGGTTCTATATTTTTTGCACGTCTAATGTTTTCATCAATGTGCATTATATCTGACGGACAAATATCTACGCAATGGCCACAGCCATCACATCTGGTCATATATACAAAAGTTGACATAATTTATTTTTACCCTTTCTTAATTATCATATTAATAATGTTTTGGCTCTTCTCTTTTTATACCTAAGCCAAATTGCTCAGGCGCATCAGCTGGAGGAGGTAAATTATCTCTAGAACCATCAGCTTCAGCTAAATTTTTTTGTATTGCTGCACCAGGCTTATAGAACATGTGAGCAAATTTTGACCAATAAACACCGCCAAATAAAACTAAATTTGAAACTACAAACAATGCAAAAAATAAAAATGACAAACCTACTTGACCATTAAATTGAGTATAAGACCAAGCTAGTCCAAAAGTTGAACAAGCTAATAATGCTAGAACAAACAAATCAGCTTTAATAATTCTATACCAAGGGTGTGCTTCGGCAGAAACATCTACTCTTAAAAAAAACCAAAACCAAAATCCACCAACACATGTAAGTATTGCACCTACGTGCCATAGCATTGACCACAATGTAGAAGAAGTTTTATCTGCACCTGTATAACAAAACACTAATATTGCTGAAGCAATCCAAAAGATTATAGTTCCATACATACCAAGAACATGTGCTAATCTTCTTTTTCCAAAACCTAATTCTGATGTTGTTCCAATGTCATAAACAGTAGTCTTAGCAATAATTTTTGCCTTCTCGGCAACTCCAACTTCTCTTGTTGCCTGCAATTTAGCTTTTTTTGCATTGTTAAAGAAATAGGTTAAATTTTTGTGGTGTATCATCTGAATAATTGTTCCAAAAGCGATTAAAAGAACCATTGCAATTATAAAACCTTGCATAACAATAGTAGGAACTACTTCTGATAATAATGAAAATGGATTTGTTTCTAGCATTTTACCCTTATTTTAAATTATTTTGAATAATTTTAAAGTTTTCTAATCTAGTTAACTCATCATATCAACAAAAACTATTGATAAATTTGTCTTTAATAACAATTAAAAAATATTTACTTTCTTTTGTAATGTTGTTTTTTTGGGATCACAGACCTGACTCCTCCTTGTGGATTCTTCACATCCCCTTTTCTTCTTGGTATTAAATGAATATGACAATGCATAATTGATTGGCCTGCTGACATTCCTGCATTTGTACCTATATTAAAGCCTTTAACACTAGAATCTTTTTTTAAAATTTTTTCTTTAGTTTTTAGAATTAACTCATTACATGCCAGAATTTCTTCTTTGGTAAGATCAAAAAATGTCTCTACATGTCTTTTAGGAACGATAAGACTATGAAATTCTGAGACAGGATAGCTATCGGTAGATGAATAAGCTAATTTGTTTTCAAACTGGATCTCTTCTTTTCTGATTTTGCAAAATATACAGGGGTTGTTTGGATCTTTCATTTTTAAACAAGAGAATTATATATTTTATATAACTTAGTGTAGCAATTACTCTTTCTTCTCTTCCATTTAAGATCATTTATTTTTGAGACTGATGTTACTCCTTTACCAGATCCAATAAGAATTATTTCTTCGTAATCATTAATTGATCTAATTGAAATATCTTTAAAATTAATTTTTATTTTTTTGCTAATAAATTTAAGTGTATTTCCAAAATAACAATTTTTTTTAGGTGAAAAGATCTCTCCCTTTTTAACAAAAACTAAATTTGAGGTACCAGTTTCTAAAACCTTATCATTTGCAACTAAAGCAATATCAAATTTAGTTGAATCAACTTTGCTTAATTTTGCTAATATTTTTTTATAATAAAGATTTTTATAATTTGGCTCTACTCGTTTATATTTAAACAATAATAGATTGAAATTACTTTTTGGTTTCAGTCTTTTTCTAATTGAAAATGATATCAGTTTCTTATTTAACGCTATTCGAAATAAATTATCAGGACCTTTGTATAAACTATTTTTATCAACTAAATCTTTAATAATATTTTTTAAATTTTTTTTTCTTATTCCATATTTTTTTGTAGATTTTATTAAGTTTTCTATATGTGGTTTTAAAAGTATTAACTTAGGAGGTTTTCCAACCATTCGCATTGTGGTGAATACACCTCTAGACCCCCAAAGATCTTTGAATTTAACTTCTTTAAGATTACTAAGCTGATAAGATTTTTTTAATAAGAGTGTTGCCATTTTCTGTTAAAAAGGATTCTGGATGAAATTGAAATCCATATATTTTATTTTGATTATCTTCAAGTCCCATTGGTATTTTTGTTTTACTACATCTCATAGTTATTTTAATTGAATTCGATTTAAATGGCTCCATTAATTTTAATGAATGATACCTTCCAACTTTAAACTGTTGATTGTTTTTAAAAATTTGACTTTGATTATTTGTTTTTATTTTGGATTGGAAGCCATGATAAATTTTTTTTTGTTGTATTATTCTGCCTCCTTCATTATGTAAGATTATTTGATAACCAAGACAAATACCAATAATTTTTTTTCTTCCTTTGTATTTTTTATAAATTTTTAAAGTAGTAGGATAATCCTTTGGTGATCCAGGTCCTGGTGAAAAAACAATCACATCGCTTTTATCAAGTAATTTATCATTTAACTCATAATAGTTTGTGCAAATTACTTCATCAAATTTTGCAAATTGATGTACAACATTCCAAGTAAAAGAGTCTTGATGATCTATAATGTAAATCATTTAAATAGTTCCAATAAAGATTTTGCTTTAATATAATTTTCATTAAATTCTTTCTTAGGTGAGCTATCTAATACTACGCCAGATGCAGCCGAGATCTCCGACTGATTTTTATAATTTAATATAGATCTAATAATTATATTAAACTTCATATTTTGATTAAATTTAATAAATCCAAAACTTCCTGTAAAAATATTTCTACTTTCTTTTTCTTGATTGTTTAAAAGTTCTAAAGTTCTTATTTTAGGACAACCAATTACAGATCCTCCAGGCATCATTGCTTTAATGATATCAACTAATTTTGTGTTTTTATTCAATATCCCTCCAATTGAAGTAACATAATGAAAAAGATGCTTATATTCCTCAACGTATTTTTTTTTTAATATTTTAACACTTCCTGGTTTACAAATTTTGGATAAATCGTTTCTTTCCATATCAACTATCATGTTATGTTCTTTGGTTTCTTTCTCATTATTTTTGAAATACTTAAGAGCTATTTTTTTATTAGATAATAATTTTTTCTTAAATGTGCCCGCTATTGGTTTTGTTATAATTTTGTTTTTTTTCTTATCTATTAATGTTTCAGGAGAGCAACTTACTATAGAATAATCTTTGTCTTTTATCATAAATGACTCTGGGGAAGCATTAACACGCATTAATCTCCAAAAAAAATTAACAGGATTAATTAAAGATTTATTTTTATATTTTGTACAAATTTTAATTTGATAAGTTTCACCTTGTCTTATTTTTTTTGAAAATAACTCAAATATTTTTTTATATTTTGTATAAGAAATATTAATCTTAAAAGGACTTAATATTTGAGTTTTGTTAAATTGATAATTGAATTTATGTTTTTTTATGTTAGATATAACTTTAATATTTTTTCTTATTTTAATTATAGTTTCAGGTTTATAAAAAATTCCTTTATAAAAATTTATCCTTTTTTTATTTTTTAAATTAATACCAATCAAATTGCATAAAATCTCATAACCGAAAAAACCAAGGTATAAATCTGTTTCTTTTTTGTATTTTTTTTTATCTAACGAATTGAGAAATTTATGTATATTTTTTTTTGTTAAAATGATTTTTTTTGAAAAATCTGTATAAATATTATACCCATCATTTACTTTGTAAATTATTAAAGGCTTATCTGATTGATACAAATCCTCCAAATAAGGATTGAATTTAAACTTATGCTGGCTGAGTTCTTTCAATTGCTTTCTCTACTATAGGTAAATGTATCAGACCTGCAAATAATGATAATGCGATAGATCCGTACCATGCATAGTCAAAATTTCCATTTAGTTCATAAAATACACCACCCAGATATGCTCCTAGGAAAGAACCAATTTGATGGCTTACAAAAACTATTCCATATAAAAGTCCAACGTATTTCGTACCAAATATATGTGCAACAATTCCATTTGTTGGAGGAACTGTAGATAGCCATAAAAAACCAAAAGTAACTCCAAAAACTACAGAATTAAAAATACTTGGCGGTAAAAAAATAAAATAAATTATTGAAACTCCTCTTAAAAGATAAATGGCACTTAAAATTTTTTTCTTACTAAACCTGGTTGCTAAATAACCACTTGTAATAGTCCCAGCCATATTAAAAACACCAATCAAAGCTAAAACCATTGCAGGTGTCCAGTCTGGCAAACCTTTATCTGCCATATAGGTAGGAATGTGTGTTGCTACTAAAGCAATATGCCAACCACAAACAAAAAAACCTAAGGTAAGATAAATAAAACTTTTGTTTGCAAATGCTTCTTTTAGTGCTTCTCTTGCTGTTTGGTTATTATCTTGATTTACTCCTACCGGTATCTTTGGGGTGTTAACAAATAATGATACCAACAACCCAAATCCTAAAAGAAGACAAAAATATAAAAGTGTATTTTCCCAACCTGTTTCGACTAAAGAATATCTAACAAGTAAAGGCGAAACAAAATATCCAAAAGAACCTGCACAAGTAACGATTCCTGTAGCAATAGTTCTATTAGATGCTGGAAAATGTTTAGCTACAACTGATACCGGAATACCTATTGCAGTTGAACCTAACCCAATTCCTATCATTACACCTATAGTCAAAGTAAAATAGCCTCCAGTATTAAAACCAGAGTAAAAAAATAAAACTCCTGCTAAATAAAAAATAAAACCAACAAAGATTGCAACCGCTCCTCCATACTTATCAGTAATTACACCAAACAAAGGGCTGAATATTCCCCAGAGTAATAATTGTAATCCCATAACAAATCCAAAATGGGAAATGGAAATATCTAAGTCAGTATTAAAATCAAAATAAAATAAGCCAAATGTTTGTCTAATTCCCAGAGAAATAATAACAACTAAGGAAGCTGCAATTAATGTAATTAGCGCTTTCTTACTTATAGTAAAATTTTCTGAGCTCATTTAATATATTTCAAAGCTTGTTTTAAATCAGCAATCAAATCTTTAGGGTCTTCTAAACCAATATGTAATCTCACTAAGTGCTCATCTTTTGCTAAGTTTAAAAATTTCCTATTTCCTGTTTCTCTGAATTCTTGATGCAAGGCTAAACTTTCAAATCCTCCCCAACTGTAACCGTAGCCAAATAAGTTTAATGAATTAACAAATTTTCTCACAGAGTTAATATTTTTACATTTTATCTTTAAACCCATTAACCCAGATGCTCCTGAGTAATATTTTTTCCACATTCTAAAATTGTAAGAGTTTTTTTTATATGGATAAAGTAATTTTATATTTTTGAATTTAGATAAAAACTCAGCAACTTTTTTTGCATTTTCTCTATGTCTATCTAATCGAACATCTAAAGTCCTTAGACCTCTAGTAATTAAATAAGCATCATCAGGTCCTAACCTCAAACCTGTAATTCTCTCAGCAGCTTTAACTTTTGGAAATACTTTTTTATTTACAGCTAATGAGCCACCCATTACATCCGAATGACCTGAGTAATATTTTGTTGCTGATACAATAGACATGTCAAAGCCTAATTTAATTGGTTTTAAAAAATATGGAGTTCCCCAAGTATTATCTATTGCCGTTAATACTTTATGTTTTTTCGCGATAGATAGAATTTTTCCAATATCTTGAAAATCAAAAGAGTTGCTACCTGGGTTCTCAACAAATATTAACTTTGTTTTTTTTGTAATATTTTTTTCTAATGTTTTTAAATCATGAGGATTATAAAAAGACGTTTTAATATTAAATTCTTTTAAAAAATTTTCAGTTAATAGTCTTGTTGGACTATAAACAGGATCAGCAGCGATTATTTCATCTCCTGGTCTGGTTACACTAAATATTGCTAAAAATACTGCTCCAAAACCTGTTGGAGTTGTAAAAACATGATAACTTTCCTCAAGCTTAGTTAAAATTTTTTGTAAAATATAAGTAGTAGATGTTCCTTGTCTTCCATAATCGTAATGTCCACCTGTTGGGTTCTTAATTGCTTTAGCTTGAGTTTTTCTAATATCTTTCATTGATTTAAAGATAATTGTAGAAGCTCTAACTACAGGTGGGTTTACTGACTGGTTATGAAAATCTTTAGCAGTGTGTTTTAAAAATGTCTTGAAAGAATTGTCCATAAATAAATTTGATATGTTGAAAAGACAATGCTATATCCGACCGATAATTTCAATTAAATTATAAAAAAGGTAAATATGGGTTATCCAAAGAAACACAGAGGAAGAAGAAAACAAGGTTCAAAAAAAAGAAGAGCAAAGAGAAAAAATAAGAAAAAGTAGCCTTTAATGGACCAAATTCAAAAAACAAAATCCATTAGTATTTGGATTTTTATAATTCCTTTTGTAGCTGTTAATGCTTGTCTTTTAATTACAACACAAATGCATTTTCTTATTGATGGTCCTTATAGAATTTTTTCAACATTTCCTTATTTAGATGGAGGAGTTTCGATAAGTAGAACTGCTAGATATTTTCCAACATATTTGATTTTTAAGCCTGCAATGTTTTTAACCACTTATCTTTTAATCAAATACTGGATTTACAATGGAAACATCATAACTCAATTTGAGGAAAATCATAAGTATAGAAAAAAAATTTTATTTTTTGGTATAGCCTCAGCTGTTGCTTTAACAATACATGCTATATTTTTAGGGATAAAATTTGATAACGATCTATATAAATTGTTTAGACGTGTAATAATGTTATCTTTTATAATTTTTGAAATTGTTGCTCAAAGTTACTTGGTTATTACACTTTACTCATTTAGACAAAAAATACAGAAATATATAAATACTGTTTTTCTTAAATTAAAAATAATACTTGTCTCTACACTAATTATTGTAGCTTTGATCAGCATACCAATAATTAGTTTACCAGGTGATGAAATATTTGGGTATAATCTCAAATTTTTAAAGCATGCGCTTGAATGGGATTATTTTTTAGGAGTTATATCTTTTTATTTATTAACTTTCTATATGTGGAAGAAAAATTAATTTAATATCCAGCCACCACCTAGTACCTTATGGCCAAACTGATCTTTTCTATAAAAAACACATGCTTGACCAGGTGAAATTCCATCCTCTGAATGTACTAAATTAACATTTGCTTTGTTGTCATCTATCAAATTAACTTTTGCTTCTAAGAGACTTCCTGTAGATCTAACTTTAACAAATATATTTTGCTCTAAATCCTCTTTGTTAGTTAGTAAATTTATTTCTTTTAAAAAAATATTTTTTTTTCCGAGGTTTTCTTTGGGTCCAACAATTATTTCATTTTTATCTGAATTGATCTTTAATACATAAAGAGCTTCTTTATCTGAAACTTTAATGCCTTTTCGTTGTCCAATTGTAAAATTAATAATTCCATCATGAACACCAATTACATCACCGTCTAAATTTTTTATATTACCTTTTTTAAAGGATTCTGGTCTAAATTTTTGGATTACAGAAGCATAATCACCATTTGGAACAAAACATATGTCTTGACTGTCAGGTTTATCCGCAACGTTTAAGTCAAGATTTTTTGCAATTTCTCTAGTTTTATCTTTTAACATTCCTCCTAATGGAAATCTTAAATAATCTAGCTGCTCTCTAGTTGTGTTAAATAAAAAATAACTTTGATCTCTATTTTCATCAATAGCTCTATACATATTGGTGGTATTGTTTTCTGTAATACTTTTAACATAATGCCCCGTAACTAAAGCATCAGCTTTAAGTTCTTTTGAAACTTCAAATAAATCTTTAAATTTAACAGTTTGATTGCATTGAACACATGGAATTGGAGTTTCGCCTTTTAAATAACTATCAACAAAATTATCTACAACACCTTGTTTAAACTTATCTTGATAATATAGAATTTTATGCTCTATACCTAACTTATGTGCAACACGTTTGGCGTCCATTATATCTTGACCTGAACAACATTGTTTTGATGCTACTACTTCTTTATTGTTGTCGTAAAGTTTTAAAGTTATTCCAATTACATTATAACCTTCTTTTTTCATAATTCCTGCAACGGTAGAAGAATCTACTCCTCCAGACATTGCGACAACTATGGTAGTATCTGAAGGTTTTTTATCTAAACCAATAGAATTTAATTCTTTATTCATAAGGTGGTATTTATACTTATTTACAATATAAGTTAAATTAAATGATTTTAGATTATGAACCAGGTGACAAAGTCACTAATCCTGAGAAAAAAGAATGGGGAATTGGGCAAGTACAATCTATAATTAACGATAAAGTGACAGTTAATTTCGAAAATGTTGGAAAAAAAGTAATTAACGCAGAAAACGTTGAATTAAAAAAACTAGGAAAATGAAAGCTAACTTAAAAGAGATTGTTGAAAATTTAATTGATAATTTTTTAGAAGCTGGAGATTTGGCTATTCAATTAAGAAAAAAAGGTTTGATAAAAAAAATAAAGCCAGACAATACACCAGTAAGTAATGGTGATTTAGAAGTAAATAAATTTATATCAAACAAAATTTCAGAGATTACTCCTGATTTACCCATCATTTCAGAGGAGACCTCTGACAATAAAGATAACCTAAATTTAAAAGATTTCTGGCTTGTTGATCCTATTGATGGAACTTATGATTATATTAATAATTTAGAAGAATTTACCATTAATGCTGGTTTGATAATTAATAATAAACCTGTTGCAGGATTAATAAATGCGCCTGCAAAAAAAAGAATGTTTTATTCTTACGATAAAGGTAATGCTTTTGAGCTTATCGATGGTAAAAAAATAAATTTAAGTAATAAACCTGCTAGAAAATCAGAAAATTTAAAATTTATTTCATACTCAACTAAAATTAAGCCTGAAATTCAAAAAATTTACGATGATTTGGGAGTAAAAGAAAATATTAGAATGAAAAGTTCTTTGAAATTCTGTGTCGTTGCTGCTGGTGAATATGATGGTTATGTTGCTGAACCTAGAGCATATGAATGGGATATAGCAGCTGGTCATGCAATTTTAGAACATGCAGGTGGAACTATTACTGATTTTGAAGGAAATGAAATTTTGTATGGGAAAAAAGATTTAAAAAATCCAAGTATAATTTTGAAAAATAAAAATATTTTATAATGGATGATCAATTAAGAATAATACTAATAATTATTGTATCTGTTTCAATTTTTGGATTGTTGGTATTCGTTTTCGTAAAAAATTACATAAGAAAAAAAATAAATCAGCTTGTAAAAGAAGAAAAAGTTAAAAAATTAAAGTAGATTTATTATTTTTAAATATTCGTCTTTTTCTATATCCATTACTTTTTTTGATGTTTCAAAATCAAATCCATTTCTTGCAAGTAAAGATATATCTTTTTTGTAAAATAAAGTTCTATTGTCCTCTGCTCTAGCTGGACCAATTCTTTTCTTTTTACATAATTTTATTGCTGAAAAAAAATCTTGATCAGAATTATCTTCTTTTATTTTTTCGACTGTATCCTTGATAAATGTTTCATTAATCCCTTTTCCAATTAAATAATTTCTAATCTTATTAATTGAGTTTCCTCTTTGGATCATGCTTTTGGCTTTACTTTCAGAATAAAATTGATCATTTATAAATCTATTTTTTTCTAGATCGGACAATACAATATCAATCAGTTTATTTAAATCTTTTTTCCTTACATCAGACGCTGATAGTTTCATGTATTTTTTTAATAAATAAGTTTTAAGTTGTTGTTTTGAAGGGGCATACTTTTCAACATAAGCAAAGGCAAAATTACGCATCTCATCAACTGTTACTTGGAGAGTTTTTTTTTTATTTCTTATAGGAATCATCGTTAGATTTAATATAATATATCTAAATGATTGAACAAATTTATACTTATTTCACAATTGAGACACTTTACATGTGGATCAACCTTGGAGTTCTACCCTTTTGGTTTATCTTGATAGTGTTCCCTCAATCACACTTAAGTAGAATTTTTGTAACATCAATTTTTCCATTTTTTATATTAAGTGGTGTGTATATCTTCATTTTGTATAAATCTTATTTAATTGGTTACGATTTTGATGGAAATTTCTCTCTTTACCTTGGTCTAAGTGAGCTATCTAGATTGTTTGAGGATCATTTATACATAATGATATTTTGGACACATTTCATAGCAATAAACTTATTTATTGGAGGCTGGATCGTTAAAGATTCTGAAAAATTTTATATAAACAAAGTTTTGATGGCTATGCCATTAATTGTGACATATTTAATTGGTCCAATAGGATTATTTTTATATTGGATAATCAGGATTTTTTACGCGAAAAGAATTAGTTTATATGAGTAATCATATAGATTTTTATTTCGACATAATTAGCCCATATGCATATATCGCACACAAAAAAATTCTTAAACATAAAAATATCGTATTTAATTATAAACCAATTTATTTAGGAGGTCTTCATAAGCTAGCTGGAATTGATTCTCCTGCATTTAATAAATATAAATTAAGAAATAATATAAATGATTGCAATTTGGTATCTAAAAAAAACAACATTGATTTCAAATGGAATTCTAATTTTCCAATAAATTCATTAAATATAATGAGAGGGTATATTAGTATTAGCAAGGATAAACAAAAAGATTATTTAAATTCTTTTTTTGATGCTTATTGGAAAGATAATCATGACTTATCAAATGTTGAGAATATGTCTAAATTAATAAGGGATTTAAATATTGATAGTGAAGAATTTTTTCATTCTATAAAAGAACAATCAGTTAAAGATAGATTGATTAAATTAACTACTGATGCTTTTCAAAAAGAAGTTTTTGGAACTCCAACTTTTATAGTTAATAATAAAATTTTTTGGGGACAAGATAGACTTGAATATGCTTTAGAAGAATTTAATGCTTATTAAATTATTTTAAATTTGCTTCTAGCTATAGAGCCAAACCCACCATCAATATGAGATACTTTTTGATATCCCATATCTTTTAATGATTTTACAGCTAAAGCTGATCTTACGCCTCCTGCACAAAATAAAACAAATTCTTTATTTTGGTCTATTTGTCCATTTTGAAATATAGAGCTGCTAGGATCTAAATATACTTCGAGCATTCCTCTAGGAATATGACTTGCTCCTTCAACGCTACCCGTGTTTTCTAACTCATTACTCTCTCTTATATCGATCAAATTACAATTTTTATTTTGGACCATTTGAAAAGCTTCATCCACATTAATTGTTTTGATCTCTTTTAAAGTTTCACTTACTAGAGTTTGTAATGATTTAATCACCATAATATTATAAAAAGTATAACACATTATGAAAAATTTTTTTATCAAAATCTGTAAATTGTTAGGATACGAAATTTTAGATCAAAATAATTTTTCGTCTCCAACATTAGGAAAAGAATTAAATGAAGAACTATCGATTTTAAATGAAAAATCTATAATTTTACCTTTAGGTGAAGTCAAAATTACAAAAAAAATTAATTCAATACTAATTATTCTAAGAATGAATACAGATATTGAAATTTGGGATCAAAATAGAAAGAGGCTATTTGAGTATCCAAAAATTGAATATACTAAAAGATCTTTAAATTCACTTATTAAATCAATTAACTTTTTAAAAAAAAAATATCCTAGAATAAATGTTAAGACAATAATTGTTGATGATAATTCAAGTATTGAAAACCTTAATATAATTAAAAAAGTAATTGATGGAAATAATATAGAAATAATTAATTTAGATTACTCAAAATATCAAAAGAAAATATTAAAACAAAAAAATAAAGAGACGTTTGCAAATCTTGCAAGCTTACTTCAAAGTTTTGAAATTGGAAAAGATGCTGGTGAAGATTTAATTTACTTTATAGAAGATGATTATTTACATTTTGAGACAATGTTAGAGGAAATGGTGGCTTCTTATGAAAGAATTGCGTCACAACTAAATAAGGATATTTTTATGTGTCCATCTGATTATCCTTATCTTTACATGAGTAATATAAAAACAAATGTTTTAATTGGAAATAAACGTCATTGGAGAACCTTAGATAAAACGCTTTGTACCTTTATGACAACCAAAAGCTTGTTGAATAAATATTGGGACAACTTTTATAAGAATTGTCTAGATAGACACGATCCATTTGAAAAATATTTAAATGAAATATATTCAAAAGAAATTTGTATTTCTCCCTTGAAAAGTTTGTCACTACATCTAACAAATATTAATTCAAGTTACGGTTTATCACCATTAATCGATTACAAAAAGCTTTGGGAGGAAAACAAAATAAATGATTAAAGAAAATACGAAAGCACCATTTTTTAATTTACCTTCTACAAATAAAAAAGAATATTCTCTTAAAGATTCATTGGGAAATTTTGTAATTATATATTTTTACCCTAAAGATGATACCCCAGGGTGTACAATTGAAACTAATGATTTTAATAAACTGCTACCTAAATTTAAAAAATTAAATTGTGAAATTTTGGGTATTTCTAAAGATAATTTAAAAAGTCATGAAAAATTTAGAGATAAATACAAAATCAAATTTGATCTATTAGCAGATGAAGAAATAAAAGTTTTAAAAAAATATAATGTTTGGGCTAAAAAAAAATTTATGGGACGAGAGTTTATGGGAATAGTTAGAACTACCTTTTTAATCGATAAAAAGGGTAGAATAATTAAAATTTGGAACAATGTTAAAGTTAAAGATCACGCTAAAGAAGTGTTGGAAACATTACAAAATATTATCAAAAAATAAAAATAAAATGCCCCGATCGGGGCATTTTAACTACTAACTTAGAGAGAGAAATTTAATTTTAGAGACCCTCCGATGAGATAACGACATGGAGATCGAAGAGCCTCTATATTGCATGCAATTAGTCTCTTATTGCGTAAGCAATCACACCAGTCTCAGTAACGTCTGTACCTTTGGTTTCACCTTCTTTACTTAACCTTAGACCAATGGTTGCCTTCATAGCACTAAAAACAATGTAAGCGATTATGAATACAAAAATATTTACTGCTAATACACCAATTAACTGTGTACTAAAATTTGCACCAGAATTTGTAGCTGGAACTATTAATGTTCCCCAAATTCCTGCAAATAAGTGTGCTGGTATTGCACCTACTACATCATCAATTTTTAATGAGAATAATAGTTTTGTACCATAAACTACGATTAAACCTCCTACAGCACCAATTAAGATAGCTGCAAAAGGTGATGGAGCTAAGGGTTCAGCTGTAACTGCAACTAATCCACCTATACATCCATTTAACATTTGAATTACATCTGTTTTACCAAAATGTAATCTTGTAATTACAGCAGCACCCATTACACCACCGGCACCAGCTAAAAATGTGTTTATGAAAATTGTTGATACCGCTATAGCATCATCAGCAGTTCCCATAGCTAATTGAGAACCACCGTTAAAACCAAACCAACCTAACCATAAAATAAATACACCAATTGTAACTAATGGTATTGATGATGCAGCAAATGGTTTAAGTGGAGCTGGAGCTCCAGATTTTGTAAATCTTCCAAGTCTAGGACCGATAATAATAGCACCAGCTAAAGCTGCAGCTCCGCCAGTTGAGTGAACTAAAGTCGAACCAGCAAAATCAGAAAAACCTAATTCTGCTAACCAGCCTCCACCCCACTGCCAACCCATTACGATTGGGTAAATGATTCCTGAAAGTATTGCAGCGAATACGAAAAATGGCCATAATTTAATTCTTTCTGCCATCGTACCAGACACTATGGAAACTGTAGTTGCACAGAATACCATTTGAAAATACCAATCAGAACCATCTGAATAACCTGTGTCTACTGCACTAGCATCAGACCATGGTATGAATTTTCCAATATAACCTCCTTCTGGAATACCATAAGCTAAGTTATAACCTACCATCCAGAACATAATTCCTGCAATTGAGAATAAACCTATATTTTTTGCACAGATAACAGATACACTTTTTGATGTAACCATTCCTGACTCTAGCATTGCAAATCCAGCAGCCATAAACATTACCAAGAATCCGCAAATTAGAAATAATAGGGTGTTAAATATAAAACCAACTTCAGCAGAAACAGTAGTTTCTGCCATACCCGCACTACTCATGTTTAAAAGAAATATTAAACTGATTAGTGGTAAACTTAATTTTTTTAATAAAATTGTCATAAGACCTCCCGTTAAGGTAGCCTTTATATTTTTTTATTTTAATTTAACTAACGCTGAATAAGAAAATTGGGTATGCAAAATTTGCATATAGTAACAGCCCTGAACGTGTTTTTAAAACGTTAGGGCTGTTAAAAAAAAATATTATCTGTTGAATACTTCTTTTAAAGCTTTGGCTGGTAAGAATTTTACCTTTTGAGAAGCAGCAATTTGTATCTGCTCACCTGTTCTTGGGTTTCTTCCAACTCTTGCTTTTCTTTTTGCTACTTTATACGTACCAAATCCAGCAATTTTTACTGAGTCATCACCTTTTAGAGCATCTAAAATAGTGTTGGTAATTGTATCAAAAGTTCGCTCAGCATCTGCTTTGCTCAAATTTAATGAGCCAGAAAGCTTAGCAATTAGTTGTTTTTTGTTCATTTTAGCTCCGGTTTTTTTGTTGGTTAATATTTATACTTGTCATAAACGTTGATAAATCAAGCTTTTTTTTAGTGTTTAGTTTTTATAGACACACAATATCTTGTAAAAACTTAAATAATTGTTGGATTTATTGACTTTTTTTAATGTTTTAAAATGTGAATTATCGAAATAAACCTAAGTCTTTTAGATCATTAAATGTGGTGAAAAACATCAATGATAGCAACAAAAACAATCCGATTCGAAAAAAGCCTTCTTGAGTTTTTTGAGATAAAGGTCGGCCTAAAACTTTCTCAAATGCATAAAACATTAAATGACCTCCATCTAACATCGGTATTGGAAATAGATTAATAAGTCCTAAACTTATTGAGATATAAGCCATCATACTAATAAAAGCCAACACTCCAAAGGTTGCAACTTGTCCAGAAATTTTAGCAATTCTGATTGGACCTCCTAATTGAGAAGTGTCAGCTTTGCCTAAAATCATTCCTCCAATGTATTTTAGAGATGAAATACTTACAAAATAAACTTCATTTGCTGCATGATATAGAGCCTGAGCAGGACCTAATTTAACATGATTAATCTTATCATTATAAGCTGATAATTTTATACCAACCATTCTTTTGTTTATTTTATTACCTAAACCATCATCACCTTCAACAAAATTAGGTTTTACTTTTAAAATTATTTCATCATACGAACGTTTAACTTTAAAATCTATAAAGTCCCCTGTAGAAAGAGTAATAAATTTAGAAACTTCCATAATACTTTTAACTTCATTTCCATCTATTTCTAAAATTATATCCTCAGTTTTTAGTCCTCCTATCATTGCAGGACTATCTTTTTGAACCTCACTGATTACTGCAGGAGTAAAATCTTTGCCAACAAAAGTATAAAGACAGAAAAATATTGCTAAAGCTAACAAAAAATTAGCTAAAGGCCCACCAAACACAATTAATGCCCTTTGATACAAAGGCTTTAATGTAAATAATTTTTTTCTTTCTTCCTCATTATATTTCTCTAAAATTTCTTGATGATCAGCCTGAGAATAAACATTTCTGTCTCCAAAAAATTTTACATAACCACCAAGAGGAATTGCACATATTTTCCATCTTGTGCCTGATTTATCATTCCAACCAAATAACTCTTTACCAAAACCAATTGAAAAATCTGTAACACCTACTCCATATTTTTTCGCAAAATAGTAGTGTCCATATTCATGGATAAAAACAACTACCAGGATAAGTATTAAAAAAGGAATAATATAAGTTAGCATATTTTAAATATATTTATATTTATAATTAACTCAATAAGCTAAAATGCCTTATTATTGGTTAATTTTATATTTTTAGTTTAAATTTTGATCGTTAATACTGTATAATATTTACATGCCCTCATTTGATGTAATTAGTAAAATAAATTATCAAGAATTTGATAATGCTTTAGCTAATTGTTTAAGAGAAATCAGTAATCGTTATGATTTTAAGGGACTTCCTATTTCAATCGAACGAAAAGATAAAACGGTCACTACCAATGCACCTGATGAATTGAAATTAAAGCAAGTAAATGAATTGTTGCAAACTCATTTGGTTAGACGAAAAGTAGATCCAAGAGTTTTAGAAGTTAAAAGTTCTGAAGGAGCGTCAGGAGGATCTATTAGACAAGTCAGTGAATTAAAAGAGGGAATTAGCCAAGAAAATGCTAAAAAAGTTATTGCTGACATCAAAAAACTAAAACTTAAAATTCAAATTAAAATCCAAGGCGATGAATTAAGAGTAGATGGTAAAAAGAAAGACGATCTTCAAGAAGCTATGGCTGCAATCAAAGAAATTGATATTGGGCTTCCAATAGACTTTGTAAATTTTAGAGATTAATACTTTCAAACTATTTGTTGTATTTGGTACAAAAAGATATAAGCAGAAACTCAATTACTAAAATATATATCTTTCCCTACATAATGAATTTCTCTGATCTCAATATCGAAAACAAACTAAAAAAATCAATTGAATTAGCTGATTTTAAAGTTCCAACACCTATTCAAAGTCAGTCGATACCAATCAGTTTAGAAGGAAAAGATGTTCTAGGTACCGCACAAACAGGTACTGGTAAAACCTTAGCTTTTACTATTCCAATGATTAATAAACTTCTTAAAGACAAGCAAGCGATGGCTCTAATTATTTGTCCAACAAGAGAACTTGCAACACAAGTTATGGAAACAGTTTTAAAGCTGAATATTAGAGAAATAGGAATTGGAAATGCTCTTTTAATTGGTGGCGAGAGTATGCAAAAACAATTAAGACAATTAAATAAAAGAGCAAGAATTATAGTTGGAACACCAGGAAGAATTAATGATCATATTAAACGTAAAAGTTTAAACCTATCAAAAGTAAATTATCTTGTTCTTGATGAAACTGATCGAATGTTAGACATGGGTTTTACCCCGCAAATAGAATTAATTTTAAAATTTGTACCAAAGAAACATCAAACATTATTATTTTCAGCTACATTGCCCAAGAATATTCTTAAAATTTCACAAAAATATCTTAATAATCCAGAAAGAGTTTCAGTTGGATCTTTATCAACACCAATTGAAAAAATTAAACAAGAAACTTTTCAAATTACACCTGATAAAAAATATCATGAACTAATTAATCAGTTAGTTGAAAGAAGTGGTTCTATTTTAGTTTTTGTGAAGACTAAACATGGTGCCGATAAAATAGTTAAGCGATTAAAATATGATGGGCATAAAGCTGATGCTATCCATGGAAATCTAAGACAAAGTAAAAGAGATCGTGTAATTAGAGGTTTTAGAAATGGTAACAGTAGAATTTTAGTTGCAACTGATGTGGCTGCACGTGGATTAGATATACCAGTTATAAAACATGTAATTAATTATGATCTTCCGCAAGTACCAGAAGATTATATTCATCGAATAGGTAGAACTGGTAGAGCTGGAAAAGAAGGTTCAGCTTTTACCTTTTTAACTAACAACGATAGAAATATGTGGAGATCTATCCAAAAACTAATTGATCCTGATTTTAAAATTAAAGAAGAAGCAAAACCAAATAATCAAAAAGGAAAAAAATTTAATAAAAAAAATAAATTTAAAAAAAAATTTTCTAATAATAAATTTAGTAAAAAGAAAAAATTTAAATCTATTGAAAAGAAAAATAATAAAAGAAAATTTAAAAATAGAAAAAGACCTAAAAATTTTAGATTTAAGAAAAATAAACGTAAATAAAATTATAATTTTTGAATTAGGGAAGTACTGTTATTTGTAGGTTTATTAACATCTTTTGACACTTCATGAAAAATTAAATTTGGAATTTTACGTTCTTTTAAAAACGCCGAACCTTGTAATTCCAAATTTAAATATCGATTAATATCAGCTTGATTTAAAATAACTGGTTGTCTGTGGTGAATTTCATTTATGTTTTCTTTTGCTTCCTCTGTAATCAAGCAAAACTGATCATTTTCAAAGATACCAGCAAAATAAATAGGATTTGTGTCTTCTCTAGTAAAATAATGTGGAGTTTTTTCTTTCTCTTCCCTTTTCCATTCATAAAAACCATCTGCAACCGCAACGCATCGGTAGTTTTTAATCAATTTTTTAAATGAAACCTTTTCATCAATAGTCTCTAACCTTGCATTAATTAAAGCTTTAAAATCTTTATTTTTAGCCCAACTAGGTACTAAGCCCCATTGTAAATTTTCTAAAGTATTTCCATTTTTATATTTTTTTATTACAGGCAGTTTTTGATATGGATGAGCATTATAGTTTTCAGTATCCTCAACCTGAATTGCTGATTTAACTAATTTTCTTGTTTTAGTTACAGGGTTTTTTACTACGTATCTTCCACACATTATATTGTTTGCTGTTTCATTAATTCTTCTATTTGCTTAATCATTATTTTTGGTGATCTCATAGCAGGATAAATTTCTTGAGCTTGTTCATAACTTCTTATTGCTTTTTCATAATTCTTAAGCTGAATATTTACTAAACCCTGTCCTGCTAAAGCTCCAAAGTGTCTTTGTTCTAGGGCTAAAACTTGATCTATATCATCTTGAGATTTTTGAAATTCTCCTAACATATAAAGTACAGTTGCTCTTTTATTCCATGCCTCAGCCCAATTTTGATCAAGATTAATAACTTCAGTAAAAATATCTTTTGCTTTTATATAGTTTTGATCCCTCACAAATTGAGAACCTTCCTCTAGTCTTGCAGTAAGTTTTTCATCTGTTGGATGTGTACTCCATAAAGCCCATATTTCTTGTTCAATTATAAAAGCTACTTTCGATTTATTTGCTTTTAACTCATTAAACAATTGGTTCAGTCTAGTATCCCTTTCATTTGCTAAAGAGCTAACCTGTGAAAAAAAATATATTAGAATTATTAAGAATAACTTCTTCATAATAAAATATTATCAAATATTAGAATTAGAGTCTTTGGTCTTAAGTGTCTTTGTTGTTATTTTTACAACTATAAAAAGAAATATCTTTTTCTTTTTGCTCTTGTTTTATATTGGTTGTGATTTCGTGAATAAGTTCGCCTGTTTTTCTAGTATAGACTGCAGACTCAGAATAATTTCTCTCTTTATCGAATGCTTGAATTAAGAATATATCCTTATTCGAAATTTTAACCTCTAAATCAATTTTATTAAAAAATTCTGATAAATTTTTAACATTTAGAACATCTGGTGTTTTAGACTCGATTATTAACTTATTAATATCTTTTCTTTTAATTTGTTCTTTTGTGAAAGATTCAAAGTTATGATCTGGATTTTTTAAAATTACTTTTTCAAATTTACAATTTAAGTTTAAATCAGAATTAAGAGTAATATTTGTATTTTGAGCTTGAGCAAAACTAAGGCAACATAATAAACTTAATATTGATAGAAATATTTTCATTTAATTAATTATATTAATAATACTTTTTTTTAATGTTTCACTTACTTTAATTGTTCCATCTTTATTAGGGTGTATACCATCTTGTTGATTTAAACTTGGATTAAGTGCCACACCTTCAAGAAGAAATGGGATTAATGGTAAATTATATTTTTTTGATAGCTTTGGATAAATAGAATCAAACTTTTTTTTATAAATAAATCCATGAGTAGTTGGTGCAACCATTCCAGCTAAAATAATTTTAATTTTTTTATCCTGTGCAACCTTTATTATTTGTTCTAAATTTCTTTCAGTTTCTTCTGGTTGAATTCCTCTAAGCATATCATTGGCTCCTAATCCTAAAATAATTAAATCTATTCCTGGTTCAGATAAACTCCAATCAGCTCTATTTAACCCACCTGATGAGGTACTACCAGAGACACTTCCATTAATGACTTTAATATTTAACCCAGCTTGCTTAAGATTGTTTTCTAAAACTATCGATAAATGATGTTCCTTAGATAATCCATAACCAGCCATCAAACTATCACCGAATAAAACTACCTTTTCTATTGCACTTGCGTTTATGTGCACTAGAAAGAATATCAAAATTTTAATAAATATAGTTTTATTCATGAGTGCTCTTCTTAAATTAAAAAAAATAAATCTCAAATACCAAACTGGTAAAGATAGTATCAGTGTTTTAAAGAATATTGATTTAAATATTAAGAAAAAAGAAACCGTTTCAGTAGTTGGAGAAAGTGGCTCAGGGAAAACAAGTTTAATAATGTTGATTGGGGGCTTAGAAAAACCAACCTCTGGTAAAATAATTTTTAATGATCAAGAAATAACAGGCCTTAGTGAAGACGAAGTATCTGAGGTAAGAAAGAAGAATATTGGAATAATTTTTCAGTCGTTTTATTTAATTCCTAATTACACAGCGGTTGAAAATGTTGCACTAATACTTGAACTAAATAGTTTTAAAAATCCAGAAAAAGAAGCAAAGATTTTATTAGATCGTTTTGGTTTGAAACATCGTTTTAATAATCTACCAAGTCAATTATCGGGTGGTGAACAGCAACGGGTTGCTATAGCTAGAGCAATTGCGATGAAACCAGAACTAATCTTAGCAGATGAACCAACAGGAAACCTTGATACTGAAAATTCTATCATGATCGCAAATATTTTATTTAAATATGTAAAAGAAGAAGGTTCTTCTTTAATCATGGTAACTCATGACCCTAAACTAGCCGACAAAGCTGAAAGAAAAATAAAAATTAAAGATGGAAAAATTAAATAATACTTTAGAATTTAGTTTGATATTTAAATACGCTTTAAAAGACTTAAGCAGAAATTATAATAAAATTTCTAGTATCATTGTTACGCTTTTTATAAGTCTTTTTATCTTAAGTGCTATTTTCACAATTGAAGATAGTCTTAAAAAAGAACTTAATGATAATGCCAAAACACTTTTAGGTGGAGATTTAGAAATTGATTACAATCGTAATCAAGGAAATTTAGATCTAGTTAAAAAAGTAAAAGAATTTGCAACTGTTTCTCAAATGATTGAGTTCAGCACTATGCTTTCAACTACTGGAAGAGAAAAAAATAAATCATTATTTACTAGAATTAAAACTGTAGATGAAAAATATCCTTTGTATGGAAATGTTGTCTATGAGCCAATTGGTGCTTATGAAAGAATGCAAAAAGAACCTAACACTATCCTGGTAAATGAAAGTTTATCAAAAACCCTAAATATTAAAATTAATGAAATAGTAAAAGTTCAAGATCAAAATTTTACAATAATTGGAATTATTAAATCTGTACCAGATGTAAGTGGATTTGTTGCATTTGGCGATTGGGCTTTGGCAGGAAAACAAACTTTAGAAATTTTAAAACTAAACGGAATTGGAAGTTTTTTAAACTATGAATACAAAGTAAAGTTTAATGAAAATGATAAAACTGAAGAAATCGAAAAACGAATTGAAGAAATCTTTAAAGACGATCGAAAAGTAAAACTTAGATATCCTGAAAATTCTGCAAGTGGAATAAAAAGAATTATTAATAATTTTTCACAATTTTTGTCACTTGTTTCTATTAGCGCAATGTTAATAGCAGGTATTGGAATAGCAAATACTTTGCTTTCTTTTATTAATCAAAACAACATGTCGATAGCTGTTAGAAAGGCAGTTGGCTTTTATTCAGGCAATATTAAAATACTATATTACCTTCAGTTATTTATACTTTTATTTATTATCACTGTTATAGCTTATGGATCGAGTTTTTTAATTGTACCAATAGCAGACAAATATTTATCTGATGGATTAGGATTAAATGTTTATCCGGTATTTTCATTACTCAATTTTTTAAAAATATTTTTAGTAGGTTTGTTGGTTCTTATAATTTTTTCTATTCCAACAATCAGTTCTATTGATCAAGTAAAAGCGTCTAATTTATTCAGAAACGTATTTCAAAACCTTCAATTTTATTATTCCAAGAGATCAGTTGTTCTAAGCTTCGTTTTATTATCTATCTTAATTTTGTTATTCACGGTTGGATCTGAACAACCTTCTTATAGCTTGGGTTACTTTGCTACTTTTTTTGTGTGTTTAATTGTATTTTTCTTACTTTCAAAATTAATTATTTTTTTTCTAAAAAAATTCAAATCTAGTTCAATAATTTCTTTAAAAATTTCAATTAAAAATATTACCCAAACAAAAAGTATAACTCCCATTACAGTTATGTCTCTTGGGTTAGGAGTTACTTTGTTATTAACATTAGCTTTAGTTGGTACAAATTTTCAAAGAGAAATAGCTAAATCTATTCCTGATATAGCACCTGATTATTTCTTTGTCGGTATTCAAAAAGGAGAAAGAGAGAAATTTGAACAAGGAATTTTAAATATGGATCCAAATGCATCTATCGAAATTGTCCCAATGGTATCCTCTGGAATTGTAAAAATTAATGGTGTAAATCCGAACACCTATATTAAACCAGATAATGATAGTTACTGGGTAATTGGTAGTGAACGAAGATCTTCATGGGTAGAAAATGTACCTGAGGACAATCCAATTTTAGAAGGTGAATGGTGGGATTTATCAAACCCTAATCAACTTCAAATATCTCTTGATGCAAAAGTTGCAAAAGATTTAAACATCAAGTTAGGTGATATTTTTACTTTAAATATTTATGGGCGTGAAATTGAAGGAAAAGTAATTAATTTCAGAGAAGTGGATTATCGAGATTTAAGTATCAACTTTGCAATGTTATTTAATCCTCAATTTGCAAAAAATATACCACATGAATATTTAGCCACTGCAAAATTTAATTCAAATAAATTTGATGAAACTGAAATGCTTGAAATCATGCCAAGTTTATCAATGATAAAAATTGCAGATTATTTATCTAAAGTTACAGCTGTTTTAAATAAAGTATTTATTGCAGTTACCTTAATCTCTGCGGTAACTATTGTTATAGGGTTAATCGTAATTTCGAGTGCAATTATGGTTCAAGGGAAAGTAAAAGAATATCAAAATTTAGTCTTTAAAATTTTAGGTTTTTCAAAAAAACAAATTGTTTTTTCATCTTTAATTGAATTCATCATTATTTTTAAATCTGTAATTTTAATTGCAATATTTTTTGCAGTGATTGGTTCAAAATTTATTATGGAAAATATTTTTGAGCTAGTTTGGATGTTTGACTTTAAGGTTTTAATTTATTTAGCATTTTCAATTGGCTTTGTTACTCTAATTTTAATATTGCTAACAAACTTAAAATATTTAAATCCTAAAGTTTATCCTCTAATAAGAAATCAATAATTAGAATTTAGTAATTTTACTGTCTAAAGAAATTAGATTTAATTCTACTTTTAATTTTGGAAATCTTTTTTTTATTTGTTTTTTAATTTTAGAGAATGACTCTTTATGAATTTTATTTTCATTCGTTAGGCTAAATTCTTTTTTTCCATAAGCTATTTTAGCTGCACCACAATCTTTATGATTTATAACAATTAATTTTTCTATTTTATGTAACTGAATAGAGGTTCCTAAATTGTCATAAAACGTTTTATGCCATTGTTTAAATTTATTATGTGTAACCCCAACAGCTGCACCTGCAATTGTAAAAGCACTATATTTTCCTATTAATTTTTTTTTCTTTAAATGATTATGAACTAAATGTTGAAATCTTGGATCCATACAAGACAATACCATTGCTTTAAATTTCGATTTCTTCAATTTAATTCCACTTTAAACATAGCCTCATTTCTTCTATTCATTGGTAAGGTAAATGGACTGTCATATGTGGCCCTAATAGGTGGGCTTATAATTGATATATTATTTTTTTTTAACTCTTTTTCTAAAATTTCTTTATGTTTATAAAAATTTCTATCTGAAGCTCGTCCAGAATATCTCAACACTGCATAGTATGCTCCTTCAATATTAATTATTTTAACATCTTTCCTACTGGGATTTGGTGCATTTTCTAAGTTAAATTTCGAGGGCAAATAAAATTGCATACTCATATTTCCATTTTTCTCAACCTGAGTAACTGGGGTTGTCATTTTAATTTTCTCCTTAGTATCGTTTCTGCCTGAAATGTAATTAAATAATTTTCTAAAATTACTATCTATTCCAGATGTCATTGTTTCCACCGCTAAACGATCAGAGTATTTTCTAATCTCATATACTTCGTTTTTAGTGACAACTTCATAATTTGCTTCTTCGTAAGCCATAACTGTAGAATAGGGTAAAATAAATAAAGTACAAAAAACTAAAAAATAAAGTTTAATAATTTTCATTTTTACATGACTTTATATTCAAAATTTTGTGTAGTTTCATTAATTTGAACTAATTTAGCACCATTTCTTTCATGAAAATTAGTTGCCATTTCTGTCAGTGGCGAGAGAGTCACTAATCTATTTAAATGATTAGATTTTTTGATTTTTTTAAATACTTCTTTTACTATTAATTTGCCCCCGCCCTTTTTTTTAGACCATACGGTGTAAGCGATAGCTATTTGACCACCAGCCTGGTCTCGCATAGCAGTTTGTAGAAATGCGTCAGTGCTAAGTTTTTCTAGTTCCTCAACGCTTTTTGGAATTTCATTTGTGTAAGCAAAACACATAACAGCATGAATTTCTCCTTTGTATTCAACTCCAAAAATTTTTCTTCCATATCCTGTTCTAAACTTATTATCTAACTCTGGTCTTATAGGATCCTCTTCAGTATTGCACTCTTTAAGCTCAACAAGTTTTGCGCCTTTAACCCATCCAAAAAGATTATCAATTTTTTTACTTAATACTTGTCTATTTTTTCTTAGTCTAGCTTTAATTCTTGGATTAAATTCTTTTTTCATCATTTCAATTTAAACATTTATTTAGAATTTAGTATGTGTAAAAAAATCATATTAGATAATCGTATAAAAGCTTTGTACTGGTAACAAAAATTAAAGCATATAAAATATTGTAAAACAATTTTTCTTCAATAATTTTAAGTAATTGATATCCAATCAATATTCCTAATAACGCAACTGGAAATAATATTGCTGAATGTTTAAAAGATTCTAAATTTGTCATAGATAAATTAATATACAAAGGAAGTTTAATTAAATTCACAAAAGTGAAAAAAAATATTCTTGTACCAACATATATTTCTTTTTTCATTCTCAACGGAAGCAAATAAAGACTTACTGGGGTTCCTCCAGCATGAACACAAAAACTTGTAAACCCTGCAACTACTGAACATGTGCCACCTTTTAAAAAATTTTTCTCTGATTTTTTTTCTTTATCTTTTTTTATAAAAAAATAATGACCTGCAAATAAGAAGCCCATTACTCCAATTATAAATTTTAATAATTCCTCTGAAAAATATGAAAAAGTTAAAGATCCTATAATTATACCAGTGGCAGCAAAAGGAACCATTAATTTTAAAGTTCCTAAATCAAATTCTTTTCTATATTTATAAATAGCAATAAAATCTGAAAATATTAAAATCGGCAAAATAATTCCTAACGCTTGATTTAACGGCATTACTAATGTCATTAAAGGAACAGATATTAAAGTCATTGAACCACCTAAACCTGATTTTGCAATTCCGTATAAAATTATGGCTGGAACAACCGTAAAAAAAAATAATAAGTTTATTTCCATTTATTTAATGAATTTAATAATTTAAATCCTAATAATTAAGGAGCAAAAGAATAATCGCAATTAGTGCAATAATTGAGCTAATAACAAAATAATTAAGCTTAATATTGAATTTTTTTTCCACAAACTCAGTAATTTTTTCCCAAAATAAAACGATTAAAAAAATGATAATTGCTGGAAGAATATATTTAATCATTATTTAATTATTATCGTTAACATATACAGATACTCCTCTTGTATTAATATCTACATCAAATTTCTTATGTAATGGCGGAAATGCTCTTTGAGAACAATCTAACCTGTCACACGTTCTACAAGATACTCCAATTGGAATTTCAGTTTTTTTATCAGAAATATCAAGATTTTCTGTGTAAACAAACTCTTTAGCATATTTGGCTTCACATCCAAGTCCAATAGACAAAATACTTTTTGATTGACCATATCTACCAACGCCTTTTTCAACAGTTCTGGCTATGCAAACATATTTTTCACCATTAGTCATTTTACTTACAGCAGCTTGTATAACACCTGGTCTTGTAAAAGCAGAATATACATTCCATCTAGGACACGCTCCTCCATAACGTGGTATTTCAATACCTGATAATGAAAATCTTTTAGAAATATTGCCTGCTATGTCTGTTCTCAACATATGAAATGGTATACCTGGGAGTTTTGGATCTTGTAAACATGTAACTCTATGAGCTACTTGTTCAAATGATGTGGCAAATGTATTTTGCAAAAGTTCAAGGTCATATTTTAATTTTTTACATTCATTATGAAAAAGTTTGTATGGCATTAAAATTGCTGCTCCACAATAATTTAAAAGTGCTACTTGAGTTAATCTTTTTGACTCATCAGATGGAAAATTAAAATTTGATAAATAATCAGTAATTATGTTAATTGCGCCCTCTTGTGCAATTTGAGCAGCTGCATGTAATTTTTTTGTTTCTAGAGAGTTATAGTCACTTAACAAAAGTTCTTTTTTTGCTTTATTGTATATTTTTGAAAAAGGTTTTTCTTCCTCTGGAATTACATCTTTAACTGTAATAGAATATTCTTTTTTTAAATAATCACACAGTGCTATATATCTAGTTCTATTATTTTTTTGTACTTTATCAAAAATATTATTTGCAAAATCTTCTAATTTTGGAAAATAGTTTTTATTTTCCTGTAAGAAATCTGAAATAACCTCACCTGGAAAAGAGGCTTTTCTACTGTCGATAATTTTTCCTGAAATATTTTCTACTTTATTTACAATTTCATGATCTTTTTGTTTAAAATTATCACCTAATTTAATTAATGCTCTTGCAATTTTTGGATTAGTGCTAACTAAATCTTTAACTTCCGGTCCTAATATATCTAAATCTTCAAACAATTGGTCGTCTAACAATTCAGATATATCATTTTCCAAATTTATATCACTTTTGCTAGTTAAATCTGAAAGCTCTACTCTTAATTCTTTACTAATTTTAATTAATAAATCTCCATCTATTTTTCTTTTTCCACCCTCTATTAAATTTAAGTATGTTGGAGAAATACCTAATTGTTCTGCAAATTTATTTGCCTGTAACCCTAATTGTCTTCTAAAAGCTCTAATTTTTGGTCCAATTTTTAAATCTAACTTTTTCAAATTTTTACCTTTAGAAAATTTAGAAATTGCATTTTTTGAATTATTGAGATCAACGATTTTATCTGTTTTTAAATCTGAGAGTTCAATTCTTAATTCTTCGCAAATCTTTAACAATAAATCTGCATCAATATTTCTTTTTCCACTCTCAATTAAATTTAAAAAACTTGGAGAAATTGATAATTGTTCAGCTAACTTATTAGCTTGTAGACCAAGCTGCTTCCTAAATTTTCTAATATTTTCACCAATTTGACTGTTTATCTGCATAAATCTAATTATTTGTAAATTTTGTAAATTTTAATTTACAAAAAATAAACTAAATTTACAAGTAAAATAGAGGTTTTTAGTAGATATTGTAAATCTTGTAAATTATAAGGTTTATATGAACAAAAAATTAAATAACACTGAAAATGAAGTTCAAATCATCAAAAAAGAAGATTTAGATCATCACAATAGCAGAGGCATTTATATGAGAGATGATCATTGTGATTGGGGTTCAAGTGGAATGAATGATATTATCGAAAAAACAGCCGATAATAATTAATTCCCTCCACTAATTCATTTTTCATAATTAACATAATAGGACTTAAATAATGAGCGCAGAAAATATCTCATACGATCTAAAAAGGTTTGCAGGAATAAAAAGAGATTATACTTCAGAAGAAGTGGAGAGATTAAGGGGTTCTATTAAAATCGAATATTCTTTATGTAAACATCAATCTCAAAAACTTTGGAAGTTATTAAATTCTGAACCTTATGTAAATACACTTGGTTCATTGTCAGGTAATCAAGCAGTACAACATGCTAAAGCTGGTTTAAAAGCAATTTACTTAAGTGGATGGCAGGTCGCTGCTGATGCAAATACAGCTGGCGAGATGTATCCAGATCAATCTCTATATCCTTATGATAGTGCACCAAAATTAGTTGAGTCGATGAATAATTCATTAATCAGAGCTGATCAAATTCAACATATGGAAATTCAAGACGGCGATATGAAAAAAGAAGATAGAACAGATTATATGTTACCCATCATTGCTGATGGTGAAGCTGGATTTGGTGGTCCATTAAATGTATTTGAATTAACCAAAAAATTTATAAGAGCAGGTGCAGCAGGTGTACACTTTGAAGATCAACTAGCTAGTGAAAAAAAATGTGGTCACATGGGTGGTAAAGTTTTAGTTCCTACAGGCACAATGGTAAAAAATCTTAAAGCTGCAAGATTGGCTGCTGATATTGCAGAGGTTTCATTAATTATTTTAGCGAGAACTGATGCGAATGCTGCAAAACTAATTACGAATGATTTTGATGAAAATGATAAACCATTTTTGACAGGTGAAAGATCTCCTGAAGGTTTTCATTATGTAAAAGATGGAATTGAACAAGCTATCTCTAGAGGTTTAGCTTATGCCCCTTATGCTGATTTAATTTGGTGTGAGACTGCAACACCTAATTTAGCTGAAGCTAAAAAGTTTGCTGATGCTATACATGAAAAATTTCCTGGAAAACTTTTAGCTTATAATTGTTCACCTTCTTTTAATTGGAAAAAACATTTAAGCGATGATGAAATTGCTTCATTCCAACAAGAAATTGCAAAAATGGGTTATAAATTTCAATTTATTACTCTTGCTGGTTTTCATACTCAAAATATTGCAATCTTTGAACTTGCTGAAAAATATAGAAAAGAAGGTATGGCTGCCTACTCTAGAATTCAACAACAAGAATTTGCTCGAGAAAAAGATGGTTATACTAGCGTCAAACATCAAAGAGAAGTTGGTACATCTTATTTTGATGCAGTATCAAATACTATTAGTAGCGGTCAAAGCTCAACCACAGCAATGGCTGGATCCACTGAGTCAGAACAGTTTTAAAAAATATATCCCTCTCCATTTTTTTATAGCCCTCAATTGGGCTATTTTTTAAATTACGCTTTTATATTATATCCTCTCTTTAGAAGACTAGTCACAAGTAGAATACAAATTACAAGAAATGACAACATTATCCCAACACTTATCCAAATATTAAAATCCGAAACCCCATAAAATGCATATCTAAGACCATTAATTAGATAAACTACAGGATTAAAATAAGTAACAATTTGCCAAAACTCAGGCAGCATATCTAATGAATATAAACTACCGCCCAAAAATACCATTGGCGTTATTACTAAAGATGGAATTATGGACATTTGCTCAAAATTTGAGCTCATTAAACCAATTAAAAAACCAAAAAGGGCAAAAGTAAAAGATACTAGAAATAATAAAAATATCATTAAGACTGGATACTTTACCTCTACTTCAACAAAAAATGTTGCTGTTAAAAAAATCATAGCACCAACTATTAACGTCTTAGTTGCGCCAGCTCCAACAAATGCAAGTACTATCTCCAATGTAGAAATTGGAGCTGCAAGAATTTCGTAAATTGTTCCATTAAACTTAGGAAAAAAAATACCAAAAGATGTATTACTTATTGATTGTGTTAGTAAAGTTAACATTAAAAGCCCGGGAACAATGTATGAGCCATAACTAATTCCATCTATTTTTTGAACATACCCTCCAATTACTGATCCAAATACAATAAAATAAAGTGAAGTGGATAAGACGGGTGATAATAAAGATTGAGCCAAAGTTCTTCTAAAACGATCCATTTCATGAAGATAGATTGCTTTTAAAGCAATATAATTAAATTTCATTATTTTCCTTTACTAATGAAACAAAAATTTTTTCTAAATTACTTTGCTCAGTTTTTAAATCTCTTAATTTTAAACCAGAATCTTTTATATCTTGCAAAAGATTAGTAATACCTGTTTGCTTCTCTCTTAAGTCATATTTATAATTAAGAGAAATATTATTATCTCCCAAAGTTAGGTTATACTTGTTTAATTTTTCAGGAATTTTTTTAACTTCTTCCTGTAACTCAACTGTTAATATTTTATTACCCATTTTTTTTAATAATTCTTTTTTTTGTTCTACAATTATAAGTTCACCTTGATCGATAACTCCAACTCTGTCTGCAATTGCCTCAGCTTCCTCAATATAATGAGTGGTTAAAATAATTGTAACACCAGTTTTTCTTAAATCTTCTACTACTTTCCACATTTCTTTTCTTAATTCTACATCTACTCCTGCTGTAGGTTCGTCAAGAAACAGAATAGAAGGTTCATGTGATAATGCTTTAGCAATAAGCACCCTTCTTTTCATACCACCAGATAATTGTCTTAACCCTAAATCCTTTTTATCCCAAAGGCTTAACTGTTTTAAAACCTTCTGAATATACAATGGGTCAGGTTTTTTTCCGTAAAGACCTCTAGAATAAGAAACATTATTAAATACTGTTTCAAATTGCTCTAACGTTAATTCTTGTGGAACTAAACCTATTCTTGATCGTGTTTCCCTATAATCATTGATAATGTCAAAATTTTCAACTGAAACTTTTCCTGATGATGGCTTTACAATTCCACAAACAATACTAATTAAAGTTGTCTTACCTGCACCATTTGGTCCAAGCATAGCAAAGATTTCACCTTTTTTTATATCTAAGTTAATATTTTTAAGTGCCTCAAATCCATTATCATATATTTTAGATAAATTATTAATACTTATTAGATTGTCAGACATTATAGATATGACGTATATAGAGACAATTTAGTAGATTACAATGTATATAAATTGTCGTAATAACCTTAGAATATGAAAAAAATTTTAACTTTTGTATTTTTTATATTTGCTTTTAGTTTAAATGCTGAAGCAAAAGAAACGACTTATAATAAAGCAGATTTTGATAAAGCCCTATCAGATGGAAAAGTTGTAGTAGTAAGCTCTTGGATTAAGTATTGCTCATCGTGCGCAAGCCAAATGAAAGTTTTAAAAAAAGCAAAAAATGATTTTGAAAATGTTGAATATTTTGCATTTGACGTAACAAATAAAGAAATTGCTAAATTTTTTAACGTTCAATATCAAACAACACTTTTGATTTTTAAGGATAATAAAGAAGTTTATAGAAGTATTGGTGAGACCACCAAAGAGCTCATTTATGATGCTCTAAAATCCTCTATATAATCTTAATTATTTTTTATTTTTAAAATTATTGCAGGCAAAAAAGTTGCAATAAGAAATGATAAAAATAATAAAGATTGAGCTATAAAAGGTGAAAATAAATCTTTAGAAAAAAACACCCCAACTAATAAACTTTTGGAAAAATCTGGAAATGGAAACATTAAAAATCCAGCAATTAAACCAACTATAATTGAAACATAAGCAGTTTTTTCATTTACCTTAATATAAAAGCTATAAAAAACAGTCACTACAAATGCACAACAAAATAAATCTGCGAGTAAGAATAAATATAAAATATCAAATCCCTTTGAAGCGACACCAAAAGCAATTACAGACAAAATTAAAATGAAATATTTAGATATTTTTAAATAATTAGTTTTTTTATCTAAATTAAAAGTTGCTTTGCCATCAACTACAAATAAACTAGAAATAGCATTAACTAAAGTGTCCACAGTTGAAATGGTTAATGCAAGTCCAAGAATAATAATCAATAAAGATAAAATTTCTGTTTGATCTTTTAATAATAAGTTAAAAAAACCTAAATCAGGTCTAACAGATGGATCAACTGAAAATGATACCATTCCAATAAAACCCATTAAAAAAACTATCGGAAAAATAATAAAGAATGAAATTACCAAACCACTTTTTAATGTTTGATAATCTTTTGCTGCATATACTCTTTGCCAATTTCCTTGATGAAATAAATTTGTTGCTGCAACTGCTATAAAGAAAGTTAATCCAGCAGTATATCCTGGAATGTAATTTGAACTCAATAGTTGAGGATTTTTCTCATTAATTAAAGAAAAAGAAAAATTATTTCCTGAAGATGAACTAATAATTGAAATCAAAATAAACAACAAAATGCCAATTACAATCATTTGAATATTATCAGTGAATATTGATGCTCTTAATCCACCATAAAGGGTATAGCTTAAAGTAGCTACCAAAACTATTAATGCTGTAATCCATAATTCTGTTCCGGATATATAATTAATTAACACAGCAACTGCAGTTACTTCCGCACAAAGAAAAATAAACATATAAAAGATTGTCATTAACAAAATTAACTTAAATAGACTTTTGCCAAATTTCTTTCTCATAAACTCAACTAAAGAGGATCCTTTTGGATACTCATTTCTAATTTTTTTTCCAAAATAAATTAAGAAAATCATCGGAAATGCTGTACCTAATGCATAACCAATAACTGCACCTGCTCCGCCCCACGTTGCAGCCGCAACAGGACCAAATAAAATCCAAGCACCTAGAGCTGATGCTACAAGACTTGTTGTAAGTGAAAATAAACCAATGTTTCTATTTGCAGTCAAATAATTATTAATTCCTTTAAATTTTATAGAATGAATAATTCCTAAAAAAGCAAATATTAAACTGATAGCGATTACTAATATTAACGATGTTGATTGAGTTAAGAAATATGTTTTATCCATTTTATCCCTTTCTGAATTACCGGACAGGTTCTTAGGGTATGATCTCAGTCTGTTAAGACACCCCTTTAAATAATATTTATATTATATTAATCGATATGGATAGTAATTTAAAATTTATTTTTAAAATTATTTTTGACTCTTATGACTCATTATTTCAATCATACATTGAGTAGCGTACTCTCTCCACTCAGATGAGGTTTTGTTCTTTAAGCTATTTAGATGATTTCTATTACTTTGAATATCATCTTTATGCTTTAGTTTGTCAGCTCCATTTAAGTTTTTCTCCATTTCAGACAAATTAGTTTCCATTGCCTTTATCCACTCGTTTCCAAGCTCAACACATTTTTGGTCATCTTTTTCATCACAAATTTGTTTAAAAAAATTGAAGATAACATCATCAGTATTTACTGAGGTATTCATTAATTATTGTTTACAGGTACCAATAGATTCTGGACCACAAGTTTGGCCATTGGTCCAAGTAGCTCCAGTTAAATTTGCTCCATCAAAATTGGCATTGGTGATATTAGAGGATGTAAAATTAGCTTCCATTAAATTAGAGTTTTGAAAATTTGCTTCGATTAAAGTTGCTCCCATAAAATCAACTCTAGTTAGGTTGGCTCCAGTAAAGTTGGTTTTTTCAAAATTTGCTCCGATAGAAACAGACTCATATAGGTTAGCTCTTATAAAAGTAGACTCTGGAAAGGTTCCAAATGATAAATTTGAAGTCATCATAATACTTTTATCAAAATTAACTTGAATAAAACTCGCAAAAGAAAGATTTGAATTTGGAAGATAACTTCCCTGTAAATCTTGAGAATCTGAAAATCTACAATTAGAATAATCAACACCTTCTGTTAAGGGATCATCACAAGCTGCATTTGAATTTGATAATAATAAGAAACTAAATAAAATTATTATGATTATTTTTTTCATAATAAAAGTTAACAAATAAAATATGTCAAAACAATGGATGATTTGAAATAGTTAGGAAAGTTTATTTATGGCTTTTTTTTCCATTTTTAAGCTTCCCACTAGCTTATTTTTATTTTCGTAAAACACTTATAACGTTTATTTGGTTTGATTAGAGTGCTAGGGAAATTTTTTTTATTTGGAGTATCAGGAAAAAATTGTGTTTCTAGACAGATCCCCTGGTAAGGAAATAATTTTTTTTTATAATTTAGGTTTTGTGCTGAATAAAGTTGAACACTAGGTAAATTAGAAAAAAAATCTACTTGAATATTGCTATTATTATTTTTTAAAGTTCCAACTAAATTTCTAATATTTTTCTTAATAACAAATGTGGTGTCAAAACCTTTAAATTTAATATTAAGCTTTTTATTTTTAAAATAATCTAATTTTTTTCCAATATTTTCAAAATTTAAAAAATCATAAATAGATTTTTTTACACTTATAAATCTGCCTGTTGGGATTAAATTTTTATTTATTTCAAGATATTTAAATGAATTTAATTTTAAATAGTGGTTATTAATCTTTTTTTTTTTATTTTTTTCTAAATTCCAATAACTATGATTAGTTAAATTAACATGTGTACTTTTATTACATTTATATTCATATTTTATAATAAGAAATTTATTTTTTAATTTATAGGTACAATTGACAACTAAATTTCCTGGGAAACCTTGATCATTATCATTTGAATGAAGTTGATATACTATTTGATCTTTTGTTTTATTTATTTTTTTCCACGGAAGAATAGAAAAACCAATTTTTCCACCATGAAGAGTATTTTTTCCCTCATTTGTGTTTAAAATAAATTTTTTTTTACCTATTTTAAATGATGAATTTGAAATTCTTCCTGCGTACCTTCCACAAGTTGATCCAACACTTGGATGCTTATACTTGTAGTTTTCTTTTAATCCTAGATTTAAAATTAAATTTATTTTCTTTTTTTTATGATAAACTTCAAAAAGACTAGCACCATAGTTAAGAGTTTGAACTCTTAAAAATTTATTTTGAATTATAGAGTTTTCAACTATCACCTAGATCAAGTTATGCCACCATCAACAATAAAGCTTTGTTTTGTGCATCCAGATGATTGATCTGATGCTAAAAACATTACCATTTGAGCAACATCATTTGGTTTTAATTGTCTTTTTAAAGCCTGACTGTCTAAAATAAGCTTTTTGTACTTTGGAGTTAACCAATGTTTTATCTGTCTTTCAGTGGCTATAGATCCAGGTACTACCGAATTAGTTCTGATATTATATTTTCCATATTCTTGTGCAAAGGATCTAGTCAAACCCACCACTGCAGATTTTGCAGTTTCATAAACAACTTTATCACCTTCACCTAGCATCCATGATACTGAACTTAAATTTACAATCGATCCAGCTTTCATTTTTTTCATGGATTTAACTACAGCTTTAGCTGCAAAAAAATAATGTTTTAAATTGATTGCCATTCGATTTTCCCAATATTTTTCATCCACCTGATCCGTAGTATGTCTATCATCATTTGCTGCATTATTAACTAAGACATGGATTGGACCTTTTTTGGCAATAATACTTTCTATTATTTTTTCTAGATTATTTATATCTAACAAATCACATTCAATAAAAACTGGTGTTTTAAATTTATTTTTCTTAATTTTGTTCAAAAGTTTTTTTGTTTCTTTTAAATTAATATCTATAAAATAAACTTCACTTCCTTGTTCACAAAAATGTTCAACAATTGAAGCACCTATTCCCGAAGCACCACCAGTAACAAATACTCTTTTATTTTTTAAATCAGAATATTTAACTTTCATTTTTATATTCTCTCCTCGGATTGAGCATCAAACAATGATATCTGAGTTATATCAAAATTCAATTTTGTCTCTTTTGCTAATTCAATTTTAATTGTTGAAGGAAATTTAGCTAAAATTTCTTGATTAGCATAATCAAACGTCATTATTTGTTCGTGACCAATATATTCGCTTAAATCTGCTCTTAAAGTAACTTCAAAATCACTTTCATTGGATTTTTTAAAGTAAATGTGTTCTGGTCTTATACCAAAGAAGACCTCTTTATTATCTAAATTAGATTTATTTTTAAATTCATATCTTTTTACTGGAATTTCAAAATTAGAGCCATTTGCTGTAAAAAATATTTCCCCTGAACTTTCTTTTAAAATTCCCTTAATTAGATTCATTGAAGGTGATCCAATAAAGTCAGCTACAAAAGTGTTACTAGGTTTTTTGTAAATATTTTCAGGTGTATCATTTTGCTGAATAACACCATGATTCATGATTGCAATCCTCGTTCCTAAACTCATAGCTTCAGTCTGATCATGAGTTACATAAACTACTGTAGTTTTTAATTGTTGATGAAGTTTTTTGATTTCTCTTCTCATTTCGACCCTCAACTTTGCATCTAGGTTGGATAAAGGTTCATCAAATAAAAATATTCTTGGCTCTCTTACAAGGGCTCTTCCAATTGCAACACGCTGTCTTTGACCTCCAGATAATTGAGAAGGTTTTCTCTCTAATAGTTTATCAACTTGTAAAAATTTAGATACTTTTTCTAATTGTTCCTCTATTTTTTCTTTTGATGTTTTTGCCTGTTTAAGACCAAAGATCATATTTTCTCTAACATTCATTGAAGGATATAAAGCATAAGATTGAAAAACCATTGCAATGTTTCTATCTTTTGGCTCTACTTTGCTGACATTATAATCGTCAATAAAAACATTACCTTCATTGATTGTCTCTAAACCTGCAATAATATTTAATAAGGTAGATTTTCCACATCCTGAAGGTCCTAATAAAACTAGAAAATTTCCTTCATCTATTTCTAAATTTATCTTTCTTAAAACCTCTGTCGATCCAAAATTTTTTGATAATTCCTCAATTTTTAACGTTTTCATTTTATCCTTTCACAGCTCCTGAAGTTAATCCCCTAATGAAATATTTTCCAGCTAATACATAAACAATAAGTGTAGGTATTCCTGCTATAATAGCTGAAGCCATATCTACATTATATTCTTTAACACTTGTGCTTGATAAAACCATATTGTTCAAAGCGACTTGTATTGGCGCAGCTTCACCAAAAGAGAAAGTTGATCCAAACAAAAAATCATTCCATATTTGTGTGAATTGCCAAATTATAGTTACAACAATAATTGGTGCTGATATTGGAAGTAAAATTTTAAAAAATATTTTAAAAAACCCTGCTCCATCAATCCTAGCTGCTTTTACTAACTCGGTTGGTATTGAAACATAAAAATTTCTAAAAAATAAAGTTGTAAATGGAATTCCATAAACTGTATGAACTAATACAAGACCAACTACAGAATTTGAAATCCCTAAAGCTCCAAGTGTTCTAGCCATAGGAAGAAGAATTGCTTGGTATGGAATAAAACAACCAAATAATAAAAAAAGGAAAACCCACTTGTCTCCCTTAAATCTCCATTTTGTTAAAACATAACCAGCCATAGCACCTATGAATGTTGAAAAAAATACTGCTGGCACTACCATCTTAATTGAATTCCAAAAATATGGTCTTAAAAAAGTGTCACCAGCTCCATATCCTCTACCTCCCCAAGCAACTGCCCAAGAATCTAGATTTAATCCACTTGGCCAACTTAAAAGTGTTCCTTGACGGATCTCCTCCATTGTTTTTAACGAAGTAACAACCATTACGTACAGTGGAAAAATAAAATAAGAAGCAAAAAGAATTAGAATAAAATATAAAAACCATCTCAAAAACATATTTGTATATTTAGATTTTTGTTCTAATTGCTGATAAGAAGAAGATTTCAAACTATCTTGCATTTTCTCTCCTCAACTCAGAATACAAATATGGAATAATCACAGCTGCTACAGCCATAAACATCATCATTGCACTAGCTGCTGATAGACCAACCTGGCTTTTGTGAAATGCAGTTTGAGTCATATACAAAGCAGGCATAGTTGTTGATATGCCTGGACCTCCTTGTGTCAAAGCAACAATCAAGTCATAACTTTTAATTGAGATGTGAACTAAAATAACAAAACTTGTAAAAAATACTGGTCTCATCATTGGCAATAATATTCTCCAATAAACTGTAAATAAACCTGCGCCATCAATTTTTGCAGCTTTAATAATTTCATCCTCTACCGATCTTAATCCTGCTAAAAATAATGCCATGACAAATCCTGCTGATTGCCAAACACCTGCGATCACTATGGTGTAAATAGCCATTTCCCTATTAACCAGCCAATCAAAGGTGAAGTTTTCAAAACCCCAGTCTATAAACATTTTTTGGATACCTAAAGTTGGATTTAATATCCATTTCCAAGCAGTTCCTGTTACAATGAATGACAAAGCCATTGGGTAAAGATAGATTGTTCTTAAAACTCCCTCTGCTCTAATTTTTTGATCTAAAAAAATTGCCAAAATTATTCCAATCACAATACAAAAAATTAAAAATAAAGCTGTGAAAACAAGTAAATTATCTACTGAAATAAGCCATTTTCGAGATGCCCATAGTTTTTCATATTGTCCAAATCCCCACAATTCATATTTAGGTAAAATTTTAGAATTAGTAAAAGATATATATAATGTCCAAAGCACAAAGCCATAAACAAACCAACCTATTAATCCAACAGCGGGAGCCATTACAATTTTAGGTAAATTTTTTTCCAACCACTTTAACATTATAAATATTTTTTATTTAGATTTAAAAAAAAGGCCACTTAATCAAAAGTGGCCTTTTAATTTTTTATTTACTACATGTTAGCTAAAACTGAATCAGCTAAAGCATTAGCGGCATCTACTGAAGACATATCAGAGTTAAAGTGTTCTGTTATGATATCTTGTAGAGCAGCTTTCATAGTATTTCCTTGAGCCATACCATGAGCAAAACTTGGAACTAATCCTCCACTAGCTCCTGCTGTTTTAATATCAGAGTTAGAAGTTTTTGCACATTTATCAAACTCATCCATTGGGACATCTAGTCTAGCTGGGATAGAACCTTTATATAAGTTAAACACTTTTTGGAAGTTTTTACCCATCATTAGTTTCGCTAAAAGTTTTTGACCTTCTTGTTTTTCTGGATCACTAGTTTTGTAGAATATAAAGCTATCTACATTATATAAATATCCATTATTAGAAGGAGTTGGAGAACAGTAGTAATCTACACCTGGAACTTTTCCAGCAGCTGTAAATTCACCTTTAGCCCAGTCACCCATAATTTGGAAACCAGCCTTTCCCTCAATTACCATACCAGTTGCAACGTTCCAGTCTCTTCCTGGACTACCTTCATCAGTATAGCTTTGAAGTTTTCTCATTTGATCAAAAACTTTAACAGTTGTTTCACTTCTTAAACAGCTTTCTTTAAGATCAACGTAACAGTTTTTGTAGTAGTTATTTCCACCAATACCCATAGCCACTGCTTCAAATACTGTAGCATCTTGCCAAGCTTGACCACCGTGAGCGAATGGAATTATTCCTGCAGCTTTTAATTTTTCTGCAGCAGCGTTTACTTCGTCCCAAGTTGTTGGAACTGAAATACCATTAGCATCGAATACAGCTTTATTTGCCCACATCCAATCAATTCTGTGAATGTTAACTGGTGCAGCACAATATGGTCCACTATTATTTTCACATTTATGTACAGCAGCAATCATTGGATCTAAAAGTTTATCCCAACCTTCAGATTGAGCAATTGCATCAATATTATATGGAGCCACAACACCCTCTTGATCATACTCTTGAATTGTAGGTCCTTTAATTTGCGATGCAGATGGAGGATCTCCAGCAACAATTCTTGCCTTTAGTGCAACATTAGCAGCGTCTCCACCACCACCTGTTACAGGCATGTCCATCCATTCACCTCCGTTTGCAGCAAAATCATCTTTTAAAACTTTAAGTGCAGCAGCCTCACCACCAGACGTCCACCAGTGCAATACCTCAATCTTAGGTGCTGCAATTGATGAAGTAGATGTGAACGCCAATGTAATTAAAGCGATTATTATTTTTTTCATATCTTCCTCTTTTTTTAGTTAACTATTTTTTTTTAAAAAGAGAACTATAGGTAGATTGTTAGATAATTGATAATTAAAAAAAAAATTCAACTAAAAGTTGATATTTAATTTTAATATAAAATTATATTTTTTTCTTTTTTTTTAAATTTTTGGAATTTCCTTAATTCAACTATAAATTGTTTTTTAATATGTCGCGCTTCTTCCTAATCTTGCTGCGCCTCTTACGCCGCTTGCATCTCCATATTTAGGCTTTAAAAAAACTCCTTCATACTCTCTTCCAATAACAAATTTTCTAACAAGTGAATCTATCTCATGTAGGAAATCAATTTCATTAGATACTCCACCTCCAAATACAAAAGCATCAGGATCTAAAATATTTATTATACTTGAAAGCGACATTGCTAAATTTACCTTAAAATCATCTATAAAACGTTCAGCATCTAGATCGTGTTTTCTGTTCAATTCAAAAATTTCATTTGTTTTTAAGCTTTTTCCATAAAGTTTATTAAATCTTTTAGCTAGTCCTAGCCCTGATAAAAAACTCTCAATCTCTGCTTCTCTAGCATTACTCGAGTCGAAATTTTCTTTTTTAGCAGCAAAATAAGGTATTTGATTGTGACCCCATTCACCTGCAACACCGTTAGGGCCACTTACTATTTTTTTATCAATAACTAGACCTCCTCCAACTCCAGATCCTAAGATAATACCATAAACAATTTTGTAATGTTTACCTGATCCGTCTATAGCTTCTGATAGGGCAAAACAGTTTGCGTCATTTTCGCAAAACACTTCTTTTCCAAGAGCTTTACGCAAATCATTTTGAAAAGGTTTTTTTTCTAACCAAGCAATATTGGGGGCATTTTTGACTAATCCTGTTTGTGGAGAATGAACTCCTGGATGACAAACTCCAATTGGAAGATCTTTTTTAAATTCTTGCTCTAATTTTTTATGTATATCTCTTATAGCAGTAATAATTTGAGTATATTTTTTTGGGCATGCAATTCTAGATCTGTGTTTTTCTTGACCATCTTCTTCAAGTACAACACTCTCAATTTTAGTTGCACCGACATCAACACCTACTTGCATGACTAATATGTAGCTCTTCCACCACTTAAGTCAAAAACTGCTGCTGTTGAAAAAGAATTTTCTTCGCTAGCTAACCAGGTAACTAAAGATGCTAATTCTTCAACCTTTGCAAATTTATTTCTAGGAATTTTTGACAACATATAATTAATATGTTCCTCTGTCATTTGATCAAAAATTCTTGTTTTAGCTGCTGCTGGTGTTACACAATTTACAGCTATATTTTTTTGCGCTAGCTCTTTTCCTAGTGATTTAGTTAAGCCTATTACGCCTGCCTTAGATGTGCTGTATGCACTTGCATTAGGATTGCCTTCCTTACCAGCGATTGATGCAATATTAACTATTCTTCCATAATCATTTTTTAACATAAATGGAACAACTGCTTTACAACAATAGAAAACAGAATTTAAATTCAAGTTCATTACCTTTTTCCATTCATCTATTGGGTATTCTGCTACAGTAGTATTCTTGCCCGCAATACCTGCGTTATTAACAAAAATATCTATTTTTCCATTTTTTTTTTCTACCTCTTCTAAACATTTATTTACCATTTCAAAATTTGTGACGTCAACAATTTGGTAATTTAGGTGATCTGATTTTGCTTTATCAATTGCACTTTTGGCGGCTCTCTCATCGATGTCCCAAATAACAACTTTTGCACCTGCCTCTATAAATCTTTCTGTTATTGCTAGACCAAATCCTTGGGCTCCACCTGTAACAACTGCCACTCTATTATTTAGATCATACTTAATCATAATTTCTTTTTAAATTTTCTTGATCTTATTAAAGGAAAAGCCAAAGCAATTAAAGACAAAATAAAGAATGTTAGAGCAATAGGTCTTGTTAAAAACTTCAGCCAATTACCATCAAATATAACCAGAGATTGTCTTAGAGTTCCTTCAACTAATTCACCCAAAATTAATCCAATAATAACTGGAACAACAGAAAAACCATATCTTCTCATAAAAAAACCTAGCACTCCAAAAAATAACATGATCCAAACATCAATTATTGATTGATTTAATGAATAAGTACCACAAACCGAAACTGCAAAAATCATTGGCCATAAGATCTTGTTAGGAACCAAAGTTATTCTTGCAAATATTTTTGCACCAAAAAAACCAAAAATAAAGAAAAGAACATTTGCAATCAACATAGCCCCAAAAATTCCATATAAGAAATCTGGCTGTTCTCTAAATAAATCTGGACCAGGTCTAACACCATGGATAATTAATCCAGTTAGAATAACTGCTGTTGTTGCACTACCAGGAATCCCAAGTGCTAAAGTTGGAACCATTGCACCTCCTGTTGCAGCATTATTTGCGGCCTCAGCACCAGCAATACCTTCAATTGATCCTTTGCCAAATTCCTCTGGATTTTTTGAAAATCTTTTAGCTTCAGAATAACCAATTAAAGATGCAACTGTTCCTCCTTCTGCTGGTAATACTCCTATAAATGAACCAATTCCACTCGATCGTAATATTGTTTTCCAAGTTTTTTTATAATCATCTTTGCTTGGTAGCTTGATTGCCTTTAAGGCAATTCTGTTAAATACTTGGTTGATTAAAGTTGATTGAGTTAACATTTCACTCATTGCGAAAAGCCCAACCACTACTGGTATAAAACCTATTCCTTCAGTTAATTCATTAATACCAAAAGTGAAACGATCAATTGAAGTCATAAAATCTTTACCAACTGTGGATATCAATATTCCAAATGCGCCTGCTATTAAATTTTTAATTGGGCTACCCTCGCCTATTGAAGCTAACATCGTTAAACCAAATATTGCTAATGCAAAATATTCTGGTTGACCAAATTCATAAGCAAGTTGGGCTAATATTGGAGCAAAGAAAACTAATATAACTACACTAAAAATACCTCCAACAGTGCTTGATACTGTAGCCATACCTAGAGCTCTTCCTGCTTCACCTTTTTGAGCTAAAGGATAACCATCTAAGCAAGTAGCTGCTGCCGCTGGTGTCCCAGGTGTATTAATAAGTACAGCTGTAATTGCACCACCATACGTTCCAGCGCAGTAAATAGAAGTTAACAAAACAATTGCAGATAATGGATCAAGTGTCATAGTAAAAGGTAAAATTAATGCCCCACCTGTTGTTGGTCCTAAACCAGGTAACACTCCCAATATCAAACCAAATAATGTTCCAAAAAATAAAACTAATAGTAGTTTATAACTAAAAAGAGGTGCTAACATTAAAAGTAAATTTTCCATCTAGCTATAATAAATGTTAGTAATTATTCCTGGTGGAAATCTTAAACCTAAAATTGTTTCAAAAAATATAAAAACAATTATTGGGAAGATAATCCCAACTAATAATAAGTAAAACAATCTCTTTTCCCCCCAATAGTAAGAAACATAAATTGATAAAGCTGATATTGCTAGAAAGAAATCTAAAGATTTAGAAACTATTATAAATAGAATAAAACTAAATAATGTTAAGAAAAATGATTTTGGTAATTTCTTTTCAATTTTCCAAGGATTTTTAGTTGCTAAATAATAAATAATTAATGTCATAACAATTATCAAAATTAATAATGCTTTTGGAAATGTTGCTGGTTGAATTCCTCGATTTAAAATTGGTGGAACAATATCAAACGTAAAAGTGGTGACTAATAAAATTATAGATACAAAAATAATTATAAATGAAACCTTAAATTCATCTTTAAAAAAAAAGGGCAAACTTTTGTTTGCCCTTTTTAATTTTTGTACATTTTTCATATTCAAATGTACTTTTAATAAGATTAGTTAATGTAACCTAAAGCTTTAAGCTGCGCAGTCATTTCTGCAAGCATTTCTTCCATTTGCTTACCCCATTCATCTGCACCAACAACACTTGTTTCATCAAGTCCAATTTCTGTTAAGAAATTTTTGTAGTAGTTGTGGCTCATAGCTTTCATCATTCCAGCTTCTAATTGTTTCACTCTGTCTGCTGGAGCACCTTTTTTAGTTACGAAACCTCTAACAGTTGATAAAGAAACAGGTATACCTAATTCTTTTGCTGTTGGAGAGTCTCCAATTTTAGCCATTCTATTATTTGCTAATACAACTGAAACACAAAGTTTACCTTCATTAATTTCAGTCAATGCTTCACCTAAATTTAAAACACCTACATCAATATCTCCTTTGATAAGGTTGGTTTTAATTGGTGCAACACCTTTGTAAGCAACAATAGTTGGATCTTTTAACCCACCTTTTTTTGTAAATGCAATTGCACTAACATCGTCAATACCACCAGTATGAGTAGTTCCATATTTTAGTGATTTTGATTTTTGTGTGCTAATAAATTTTTTAGCATCTTTGATATCTGCTTTACAATTAACAACAAATAATTGGGGATCATCAGTTCCTCTAGCAAGTGGTTGCATGTCACTCAACTTAACTTTAGTTTTACCTAAAGCCATAGATACAGCATGTCCTGTAGTCCAAGTTAGAGTGTGATTTCCATCAGCTGGTAAAGACATCATGTAGTCCATAGATGCTGCTCCACCACCACCTTTTTTATTTACTAATTGCATATCCTGTTTAAGAACTCTTCTTGCTCTTAATAACATCATTCTAGTAGTAACGTCAGTTCCACCACCAAAACCAGCGTGAGTAATTGCTTGAATTGGATGACCGTCAGCTTTGGCTGAGGTGATCATTAATGGAAGAGCTACAACAAAAAATTCAGTTACTAGGAAAGCAGCTGCTAAAAATAGTTTAAAGCTTTTTTTCATTATTTCCCTCTTAAGTTAATTTATATTTAATAATTTAAACATAATCTGATACAAGAGGTAAAGAAAAAAATGGTACAAAATAAATCTAACATTGCTTTACTACTTGGTGATCCAGCGGGTATAGGCCCAGAGTTAATTTCAAAACTTTTAAAGGATGAAATGACAAAAAAAGCCAACATAGTAATTATTGGTGAAAGACAAGTATTTGAGAACGGAAATAAAATTACTGGTATTTCTCATAATGTAGACATAGTTGAAAATTTTGATGAAATTGATTTCAATAAATCAGATAGATTTTTGCTAGATATTTCTAGAGGAAAAAATCATAAATATGCATTAGCAGAACCATCAAAAGAGTCTGGTGAAAGTGTATTGGAAGCATTAGATTTAGCATTAACTCTTGCTAAAGAAAAAAAAATAGATGCAATTAATTTTGCACCAATGAACAAAACAAGTTTAAAACTTGGAGGAAACAAACATTCAGACGAATTACAATTAATGGCTGAAAAACTTGAGGTAAATAGTTTTTGTTGTGAGTTTAATGTTATTGATAATTTTTGGACAGCGAGAGTAACCTCACACATTCCAATAAAAGAGGTGGCTCAACACATAACTAAAGAAAATATTATGAAGCCAATAAGATTAATCAATGAAGTTATGGAGCTAAATGGTGTAAAAAATCCTCGAATTGCTATTCAAGCACTTAATCCACACGCAGAGTTTGGTACAGAAGAAAAAGATGAAATTATTCCTGCAATTGAGGAGGCAAAAAAACTTGGCTATAATGTTGATGGTCCATTGCCATGCGATACGTCTTTTGTAGTAGCTTACAAAAATAAAAATCATGATTGTATGGTGGGGATGTATCATGATGCTTTACAATCAGGTCTAAAAGCATTTGGTTTTGATAGAGGGGTAACAGTTCAAGGTGGTTTAACTGTGCCTGTTACTACTACTGCGCATGGATCAGCATTTGCTATTGCAGGAAAAAATGAAGCTAATCTAGATCCAATTTTAAATTCCTTTAAAATTGCTTTATCAATGGCTGAAAATAAAAAGAATTAAACTTAATAATCTGTTAGTTCTTTTGCAAATGGCATAGATGAAGCTGCACCTAATCTTGTTGTTGAAATACCTGCAACTTTATTTGCGAATGATAGGGCTTCTTTTATATCTAGATCATTTGCTAAACCGACAGCAAAAGCTCCATTAAATGCGTCTCCTGCTCCCGTAGTATCAATAACAGCTTGTTTTAGTTTATATGCTTCTAAGAAAAAGCTTTCTTTAAAATTTGCGAAATATATACCTTTTTCTCCAAGGGTGATAATCACATTTTTAATACCTTTTTTTAAAAATTCATTAGCTGCATTTTTTATATCTGTATCTGTTTTTATATTTCTATTTAGATAAAATTCAGCTTCAGTTTCATTAGGCGTAAAAAAATCTATTAATTTAAAATTATCCTCATCAATTTTACGCGCTGGGGCAGGATTTAAAATAGTTACACATTTGTATTCTCTTGCTTTTTTTAAAGCATAAATTGTTATTTCATCTGGAGCCTCCATTTGTGTAAGGAATATTTCTGATTTTTTTATAGTTTCAATATGATTATCTATATCTTTGTTAATTAACTCTTCAGCTGCTCCTGAAACAATATTAATTGCATTGTTTCCATCTTTATCAATCATAATACCAGCAACTCCAGTAAATAGTTTTTCATCCTGTATAATCGAATGAGTTTTTACTCCTGCCTCGTTATAAAGATTAAATGCCATTTCAGAATGACTATCTTTACCAACTTTGGTTATAAAACTAACTTCTCCATCAAGTCTAGCAGCTGCAATTGCTTGATTTGATCCTTTTCCACCTGGACCTAATACATGTTTTTTTCCTAAAATCGTTTGACCTTTGCTGGGAATTCTATCTCCAATAAAACATAAATCCGCTACAAAAACTCCTAATATAGATATAGATTTCATTAAGTAAATTTTATGACCAAACCTTGCCGTCTGGTAAAATTACACCTTTAGTTAAAACAAAACATCCAAAAGGTCTAGCATCTGTAGTTGTAACTATACAGTATGCTTTTTTTGCTTCTTCATAAAAGTTTTTCCTAGATATTGATCCAACTTTCCAATTTTCCCCAGAAACACTTTTAACTACATCAATAAACTCCTTATGCGTCTCTGTTATTTCATCTGGTTTGTCATCCACTTCCATTCTCAAAGCTGGAGATCCACCTTGTGAAACAATAAAACTATCAAGAGGAAAAACTGAAAGTATTGCTGAGGCTGCTTCTTTAATACCAACTCCATCTAATCTTATTACTTTATCATTAGATGTATAAGCAGGAAAATTTGCATCAGCTAAAATCAATTTTTCTCCATGACCCATAGATCTTAAATGAAATAATAATTCAGGGCTTAAAACTGGATTAATATTTATTAACATTCAAAGATTATATTACATAAAAAAAAAGGGTGGAATTAAATTCCACCCTTTTTTAATTTAAATTAAATAACGATTATTTAAACTCGTTAGCGTTTTCTTTTGTTACTAATTGTGTTCCAGTATCAATATTTGGATCAATACTTCCACCGTTAGCCAATTCTAGAGCATATTTAACTCCGTATGCTCCCATGTTGTAAGAAAACTGTGCAATTGTTGCTGTCATCTCGCCTTTTAAGATACTTGTAGCAGCATCTGGAGTAGCATCGAAACCTACAACAATAACATTGTTCATATCAGCATCTTTAAGAGCTTGCATAGCTCCTAAACCCATGTTGTCGTTAGAAGCAAAGATTGCTTTAATGTTTGGATTTTTTAAGATAATTGACTCTGTTACTGATCTACCTTTTGCAGTATCCCACTCAGCAGTTTGAGTTGCAACAATATTCAATCCACAATTTTTGAATCCTTTGATTGCACCATCTCTTCTTAATAGAGCTGTAGACTGTGATTCTATACCAGTTAAAATTGCAACATCAGAACCTTTTGCTGTTTTATCACAAATGAACTTAGCCGCTAGTTCTGCGCCATTCATGTTATTTGTTCCAATAAAAGTTACACCTTCATTAATTCCTTTTGTATCAACAAATACAACAGGAACTCCGCTTTTGATTGCATCATCTACTATCGGAGCAAAGGCATTTGGATCTCCTGGAGCTAATGCTATAGCATCAACACCTTTTGCAAGTTGATCCTCTACTTGGTTAATTTGTGCTTGAACATCACCTTCTTGTGGTGGTGCTACTAATACAAGATCAACACCTAATTTTGCTGCTTCTTCTTTAGCTCCTTTTTCTACAGATGCCCAGAAAGGATTACCTGATCCAGGTCCTTTAATGCTGAATAATATTTTTTTTCCAGCAAACGCTCCTGTTGAAAAACTTGCTAATAGAAAAACAGAAGTAATTATAACACTTATAATTTTTGTTAAGTTCTTCATTTAATTTCCCCTTAGTTGTTTTTAAAAATGAAATTAAAACTAAATTTTTGTTGAAATTCAACTATTAATAAGAACAATTCTAATAAGTTATGAAACAACTAAGACGTGTATTCTATTACTTTCGAGTTCCTAAATCTCTTCTTAAGACATCAATGTAAACCGCCAAAACTATTATTGAACCAATTAAAACCTGTTGCCAAAAAGAACTTACATCCATTAGGTTCAATCCATTTCTTAAAATACCCATAATCATTACTCCTGCGAAAACACCGAGCACGGTTCCCCTTCCACCAAAGAAGCTTGCTCCTCCAATAATGCATGCTGCAATAGCATCTAACTCTGACTGAAGTCCTGCGTTTGGATATCCAGAGTCTGTTCTACCAGCTAAAATTAGTGCACCTATTCCAGATAAAAAACCACATAAAGAATAAACAATTACTAAAATTTTATTTACATTAATACCAGATGCTCTTGCTGCATTTGGATTTCCTCCTATTGCATAAATCCACTTACCAGTTTTACTATGATTAAGAAAAATCCAAAAAATTATATAAACTATTGCAATTAAAACTAAGCTAACGGGTAAATATTGAGATTTCTCTAAACCTAACCATTGTAGATCAATCCTACCATGACCCAAATATCTAACTTCATCTGTAAATCCACTAATAGGGGTTCCACCAGAAATTAAATTTCCTGCACCCCTAAAAATATAGAGTGTTCCAAGTGTCATAATAAATGGATGGGGCATCCTTAATAAGGTTATTCCCAATCCATTGAATAACCCGCATAAAAAGCCAGCTATTAATGGTGTCATCACAACTATAAACCAAGGGGCCCCTGCTTTAGCAACAACTGCTAAAATCATAAGTGATAACATCATAATAGATCCAACAGACAAATCTATTCCGGCAGTAACAATTACCATGAATACACCTAAGGCTAACATTGATTGCCATGAAATTTGTTTAAAAACATTAGTTACATTACGCCAAGATAAAAATACATCTGGTTGTAAGATATGCATTACCAATATCATCAATACTAACAGAAGAAGAATTCCATATTTTTCAAAATAAGGAATTAATTTTAAGTGTAAGCTTTCTTTATTTTTATCTTCCATAATTATTTTTTTCCCATTATCCAACCGATAACTTCATCTCTTGAAGTATTATTAAGTTCAGCTTCTGCAAAATTGGTTCCTTGAAATAGAGCCATAACTCTATCACAAACTGTAAATATATCATCCATCCTATGACTGATTACAATAACTCCTACACCAGTTTTTTTTAAACCATTAATTAAATCTAATACTTTTCCAACTTCTTTAATTGCTAAAGCTGCTGTAGGCTCGTCCATAATAACAACTTTGGCATTAAATGCTGTAGATCTTGCAATAGCTACTGCTTGTCTTTGTCCACCAGATAGTTCTTCTACTTTTTGATCAGCACTTTTTACATTTATTTTTAATTTATCTAAGTGAGCATTTGTAAGTTCTTTTATTTTTTTAAAATCTAAGAATTTTAAAAATCCTAAATTTTTAGTTGGTTCTCTTCCAAGAAATATATTTTCACCTATAGGTAAATTACCTGCTAGTGCAAGATCTTGATAAACCATTTCTAGACCTAATATCTGTGAGTCTCTAGGACTATTTAAAACTTGTTCTTTTCCTTGAAAGTGTAATGATCCAGAGCTAGGTTTATAAAGCCCTGATAAAACTTTCATCAATGTAGATTTTCCAGCACCGTTGTCTCCAACTACGCCTAAACATTCACCAGCGTGCACTTTTAGATTTACGTTTTCAAGAGCTGTTATTGTTCCAAAATATTTTGTTATCCCTTTTGCTTCTAGAAGGAGTTCATTGGATGTTGACATAAGTTAAGAAATTATAAAAATATCAGTTAATTGCAACAGGTTTTGATGCTAATAAACCTACAGTTTTGCTTTGAGCCTTTTTACAAAACTTAGGTTGCAAATTTTTTGACATTAAGGCCATGTCTTTTAAAACAATATTTCCCATATCAAAAAAGACTTTTTCTAAAGCTCCTGCTCTGTGTGCTGAGAATAAAATATTTTTTACTTTTCTTATTGGGTCATTTTTTCTCACAGGCTCTTGTGGAAAAACGTCAGTTGCTACAAAAATATCACCTTTTTTAACTCTTTTTATTAAATCTTTAAAATTAACCACTGCAGCTCTACTCATTAATATGAATAATGAATTTGATTTCATTTTATTTAATAACTTTTGATCAATTAGATTTTTATTCTTTGTTGTTGCAGCGGCTAAAACATAAATAATTTCACAAGTCTTAAACATTTGATTTAAATTTATTGGCTTTAATCCAAAACTTTGAATTTTATGATTAGATATCCATGGATCATAAACGTTAATATCTTTTGTAAATGGCAATAATAAAGGGGTTAGTGATCTTGCCAGATCTCCAAAACCCAATAATCCAATTCTTTTGTTTGATAATAAAGATGAATTTAAATTACCTTCCAATCCATATTTTTCTTTTTTATTTATAAAATCAATATGAGCGCTGTGAATATTTCTTAATAAAGATAACGTCATACCTAGAGCTAATTCTGCAACCGGTACTGAAAAAACTGGGGATGTTGCAATTACGTGTATGTTATTTTTAAAACAATAATCATAATCCATGTTGTTCATAAAGTTACTTTCAACATTAATGATGGCTTTTAATTTATTTGCCTTAGATAATATTTTTTTATCTAAATCTGGTTGTCCCATAATAAAAGTCGCTGAAGAAATATTTTTCTCATAAAATTTTTTTTTATTATTTTTTGGAGCAGTTAAAATTTTATATTTTGATTTTAATTCTCTTAACTTACTTTTAGTAAATATTAAATCTAAAGTTCTTGGAAATGGATCTGATATAACTATTAATTTTTTCATAAAATTACTTAATTCAGTATTTGTTTTATATCAGAAATTTTAAAAAGTTTTGGTTTTTTGCATCTTGTTGTTATAAATTTTGCTCTTCCAGATTTACATGCCTGCATAATTGATTGTATTATATCTAGTACATGAAGTGATAACTCACCATTACACATGTTATTTTTTTTATTGAGTATAGAGAAAGCCATCTCAGATAATCCTGCACCTCTATAATTTGCGTTTGTTGGACTCTCGTTTGCTCTTGAGCTTTGTGATCTTATATTAATCTTACCTAAAGGTAGTTTGTTAGTTTTATATTCTTTCCAGCGTTTGCCTAAATTTTTACATATAAAAACAGAACCTCCAAACATGTTCGGATCTGGAACTACCATAGATCCTTTATCTCCATAAAGTTCAATATGATTATTTTGATGTGCAATGACATCAAATGAAAGTGTTACATGAATAACTGATCCATTATGAAAGGTTATTGTAGATAAATATGAAGTTGGGCATTTAACTTTAAATTTTTTATTTTTTTTTGGACCTATTCCTATAGTTCTTATTTTTTTTCCATTAACTATACTACCGATAACTTTTTTTGCTGGTCCTAATAAATTTACTAATGCAGTTAAGTAATATGGCCCCATATCTATAACTGGACCGCCTTCTTTTTTTGCAAACCATGGCTCTGGGTTTGGATGGTACGATTGTACTCCTGGAAAAGCAAAAACTGCATTTCCCAAAACTACTTTACCAATAATTTTTTTTTCCAATAATTCTCTAGATTTTTGTATTCCAGCTCCTAAAAATGTGTCAGGTGCATTACCAATATAAAGATTTTTTTTTTTTGCTAAATTTATTAATTCTTTTCCATCTTTAAATTTTATTGCTAATGGTTTTTCTGAATAAACATGTTTACCATTTAACAAAGATTGTTTGGCAACTTTGTAATGTGCTTTTGGAATAGTGAGATTAAGTATAATTTCTATTTCTTTATCTTTTAATAATTGCTGGACTGTTAATGCTTTAATCTTATAAATTTTTGCACATTTTAACGCATTATTATGATTTATATCTGCACATTTTATAATTTTAATATTATTAAAATATTTCTCAGCTCGAAAATATGTTTCAGATATATGTCCACATCCTATTAAGCCAACTTTAAAAACTTTAGTCATGGGATTTAAACACCCTGTCTTTGTTTATTTTTTCCCTCTTTATATAATTTTAAAGCTTCTTTATTTTCCTTTGTGGTTGGGTTTTCCAAAGTTGGGCTATCCCAGAAAGCAGATCCCTCAATCCATTTGTAAGCATGAGTTTTGATTGAGATAACGTAAGTAACATCTGATTTTTTTGCCCTTTTAAATGCTTCTTCAAGTTCAGAAATAGAATTTACATGTTCTGATTTAGCGCCCATACTTTCAGCATGTTTAGCAAAATCAACATCCACCAAACCTGGTGTTTTAGAGCTTTTCAATAAATTATTATACTCTTTTCCACCTTTAAATAATTGAAGACGGTTGATTACTGCAAAGCCTCCATTGTCACAAATAATTATAATTAATTTATTTTTAGTAATTACTGATGAGTATATATCTGTATTGTTCAACAAATAAGAACCATCACCCACAAAAGAAATTACATCTTTTTCAGGATTTGCCATTTTAATACCAAGAGCACCTGAAATTTCATAGCTCATGCAGCTAAAACCCCACTCTGTTTCGTGAGTATTAAGTTCTCTTGGTCTCCATACCTGCGCAACTTCTCCGACTAAACCTCCTGCTGCCGTAACAGCAATATCTGTTGGATCTGAATTTCTATAAATTGCGCCAACTGCTTGAACATAACTTGGAATTTCCTGGTTTGTTGGGGCGCTCTCTTTATCTATATGCTTATCCCATTCCTTTAATTCTTTTTGAGATTTATTATTCCATTCATCTCCTACTTTCCAATTTCCAAGTGCTAAAGAAAGTTCATCTAAAGAAACTTTTGCATCTCCAACAACTGCTTGTGCTAAATGTTTGTTTGCATCAAATCTAGAAACATTTATTGAAACCAGTTTAAAATTTGTGTTTTCAAAATTTGCCCAAGAGCCTGTGGTAAAATCTGCTAATTTTGTTCCAACAGCTATTGCAAGATCGGTTTCTTTTGCAAGATTGTTTGTATTTTTTCCTCCCAAACCTCCTATTTGGCCTGCGTAATGTGAGTGATCTTTTTTGATTGTGGAATACCCCATTACTGTTTGTGTGACTGGTATATTATGTTTAATTGCAAATTTACTTAAATTTTCCATGGCATCAGAGTAAAAAACTCCTCCACCAGAAATTATGATTGGTTTTTTTGAATTTTTAATTTTTTCTGCTGCTTCTTTTATTTGAAAATCATCAGGTCTTGGTCTTCTGATTGTATGAATTCTTTCTTGAAAAAATTCCTCAGGATAATCAAAGACCTGTCCTTGGATATCTTGACTTAAAGCAATACAAGCTGGGCCACAATCAGCTGGATCCAACATCATTTGAACTGCAGATGGAAATGATTGTATGATTTGTTCCGGTCTTGTTATTCTATCAAAATACCTTGTTACTGGTTTAAATGCATCATTTGCTGTAATTCCTGGGTTATTAAAATGTTCTACTTGTTGGAGCACTGGATCTGGCATTCTATTTGCATACGTATCACCTGGTAAAAATAAAATTGGCAATCTATTGCTCATTGCTACTGCTGCAGCAGTTACCATATTAGTTGCACCTGGTCCTACAGATGATGTAGCTACAAATATTTGTTGCCTCCTCTTTGCTCTAGAATAACCTATGCCAGTCAGAGCCATATTTTGTTCATGGTGTCCTCTGTATGTAGGTAATTCTTTTTGGTTTTCCTCTAAAGCTTGTCCTAAACAAGCTACATTCCCATGGCCAAAAATTCCAAATACTCCTGGAAACAGAGGTTCTTTTATACCATTTATTAATATTTTTTGAGCAATTAAATATTTAACAATAGCATGTGCACAGGTGAGTGTAATTTTTTTCATCAATTAAGTTTAACTTTGATTGAGTATAATGTTTATATATAATTAACTATAAAATAAAAAACCTAATTAAGTAAACTTAAATATAATTCTATGTACGAAAAATTTGGACAATTCATTGATGGCAAGTGGCAACAAGCTGAAAAAAAAGAAACTTACGATGTAATCAATCCTGCAACAGAAGAGGTGATAGGAAAAGCTTCTAAAGCTTCATCTATTGAAGTTCAGAAAGCATTAAAGTCTGCTGAAAAAGGTTTAGAAATTTGGAAAAATACTGCACCTTGGCAAAGAGCTTATGTATTAAGAAAAATTGCTGATCTAATGAGAGAAAAAAAAGATGTACTTGCTAAATGGTTAACTCTTGAAGTGGGAAAGCCGCTTGCTGAAGCTGTTGGTGAAGTTGGTGGCGGTGCTGACATTTTTGAATGGAATGCTGAAGAAACAAAAAGAATTTATGGTCAAACGCAGCAAAGTAGATTTCCGGATACAAGGGTCCATGTTTATTATCAGCCTGTTGGGGTGGTCGCTGCTTTAGTTCCCTGGAATTTTCCAATAGTTCTAGCTTCAAGAAAAATTTCTACTTCTTTAGCTGCTGGTTGTTCTGTTATATGTAAACCAGATGTAATTACACCTGGAGCCGTAATGGAATTAGTAAATATTTGTAAAGAAGCTGGTGTACCAGATGGTGTAGTAAATCTTTTATCAGGTGATCCTGCAGAAGTATCAAATGAATTAATGGAATCAGATATAATTAAAAAAGTTTCAGTCACCGGCTCAACAAGAGTAGGTAAAATAATTTTAAAAAAGGCTGCTGACAAAGTTCAAAGAGTAACAATGGAACTTAGCGGACATTCTCCTTTTATAGTATGTGAGGATGTAGATATGAATAAAGTTGCCGATATAGCAATAACTGGAAAATTTCGAAATAATGGTCAAGTCTGTATTTCTCCCAATAGATTTTATATCCAAGAAAATAGAAAAGATGAGTTTGTTAATGCTTTTATAGAAAGAGCAAAAAAATTAAAAATTGGTAATGGTATGGATGAGGGAGTTGATTTGGGACCTTTAACTACCGCTAAAAGATTGGAAGAAATAGAAAAACTAGTTGATACAACTAAAAAAGAAGGAGCTAAAGTATTGATGGGTGGACAAAGACCTTCGGATTTTAATAAAGGTTATTATTATGAACCAACTGTATTTGATGATGTAAAAGATAATTTTACAATCATGAAAGAAGAACCTTTTGGTCCACTAGTTCCAATTTTAACTTTTAAAACTTTTGATGAAGTAATTGAAAGAGCAAATAATAATGACTTAGGATTATGTAGTTATTTATATACTAACTCCATGGATAAAGCTCATATTGGATCTGAAAAATTAGAGTCCGGTTGTGTTGCAGTTAATACTGGTGTTGTTGCAATTGCTGAGGCACCATTTGGAGGAATAAAACAAACTGGTTATGGTCGTGAAGGTGGATCAGGCGCAATAAAAGATTATCTAAATGTGAAATATACACACATGGGTTTAAAAATCTAAAAATGAGAAAAAATAAAGTTAAAGAAATGATGAAAGCAGGGAAACCTGTTATTAATGGTTGGCTTCAAATACCTAGTACTGTTTCGGCAGAAGTAATGGCTCACCAAGGGTGGGATTCTCTAACAATAGATATGCAACATGGCTTAGTAGATTACAATAATGCACTTCCAATGTTACAAACAATATCTTCAACAGAAGTAACTCCTTTGGCTAGAGTAAATTGGAATGAACCAGGGCAAATAATGAAAATTCTTGATGCAGGTTGTTATGGAATTATATGCCCAATGGTGAGTAATAAGCAAGAAGCAGAAAGATTTGTTCAAGCTTGTATGTACCCTCCTCGTGGTTATAGAAGTTTTGGTCCTGTTAGAGGATTAATCTATGGAGGTTCAGATTATGCAAAACATGCAAATGATGAAATGCTCAAATTAGCTATGATAGAAACTAAAGAGTCTTTAGAAAAATTAGATGAAATTATGTCTACTCCTGGTGTAGATGGAATATATATTGGACCAGCTGATTTAAGTTTAGCAATAGGAGAAGAGCCTGGCTTTGATAGAGCAGAAAGTACTAAAGCTTATTCAGAAATACTAAGAATATTAGAACACGCAAAAAAGAATAATATTTTTGCTGGAATTCATAATGGTACACCTGAGTATGCACAAAAAATGATAGATAAAGGTTTCAATTTTGTGACTATTGGGGCTGATCAAAGAGCATTAAGTGCAGGCGCTAAATCAGTTGTAGATAAAATGAAAGGTTCTTCAAAAAAAGAAGAGTCTAAAGCTTATTAAACTCAGTCCATTTACTATTATTTTTACTAGACTTTAAAACAGTTTCGATGAACTTCATCCCTTCAATACCATCGTAAATAGTTGGGTAACAGTCATCTAGCTCGTTATATTTTTCATTGTTTATTTGAGCATTTAATCTTTTAGAAACATCAGTATAAATATTTGCAAAACCTTCCAAATATCCCTCAGGATGACCTGGTGGAATTCTTGTAACATCGTTAGCTTCTTTATTTGCACTGCCACTACCTCTTGTTATTTTTTCGGTAGGTTTTCCAAATTTTGTATAATACAAATAATTTGGATCTTCTTGTTTCCACTCTAACCCTCCATTGTCACCATATACTCTGATTTTAAGATTATTTTCATTACCAACTGCAACTTGACTAGACCATATCGCACCTTTTGCACCTTCTTTAAATCTAAGCATGATTTGTGCATTGTCATCTAGTTTTCGACCCTTCACAAAAGTATGAATGTCAGCTGATAGCTCATCCAATTCTAACTCGGTTATAAATCTAATAAGATTAAATGCATGAGTTCCAATGTCTCCTATGCATCCTCCTCCTCCAGATCTTTTAGGATCAGTTCTCCACTCAGCTTGTTTTAAACCAGTATCCTCAGCTTTTGTAGTTAACCAATCTTGAGGGTATTCTGCTTGTATAACTCTTATTTTTCCAAGATCACCTTCTTTAACCATAGATCTTGCATGTCTTACCATTGGATATCCAGTATAATTATGTGTTAAGGCAAAAATTATCTTTTTATTTTCTATGATTTTTTTAAGAGAATTTGCTTCTTCACTTGAAAAAGCAAGAGGCTTATCACAAATAATGTGAATACCTTTATCTGCAAAAATTTTTGCTACTGGCACATGAAGATGATTAGGAGTTACTATAGAAACAACATCTATCCCATCGGAACGTGTAGACTCTTTTTCAGCCATTTCTTGATAAGTTTCATAGATACGTTTTTCAGACAATCCAAGTTTTCTTCCAGTTTCTTTTGAGTTGTCAAAATTAGATGAAAAACATCCTGCTACTAATTCGTAATGACCATCAAGTCTTAAGGCTATTCTGTGAACACCTCCAATAAAAGCGCCTTCTCCTCCGCCAACCATTCCAATACGGATTTTTCTTTGCACTAATTTATACCTAACATTTTTTTATTTGCTTCAATATCAGCACCACTTCCTGCAAAATCATCAAATGCTTTTTCTGTGGTGTTAATAATATGATTTTTGATAAATTCAGCACCTTCTCTTGCTCCATCTTCTGGATGTTTAAGACAACACTCCCATTCTAGAACTGCCCAACCATCATAACCATAAGTGGTAAACTTTGAAAAGATTGATTTAAAATCTACCTGTCCATCGCCAAGAGATCTAAATCGACCTGCTCTGTTAACCCAAGATTGGAAACCACCATACACCCCTTGTTTTCCAGTAGGATTTAACTCTGCATCTTTAACATGAAACATTTTTATTTTTTCATGATAAATATCTATATGAGCCAAGTAATCTAAATTCTGTAAAACATAATGACTAGGATCATAAAGCATATTACATCTTTTATGATTACCAACTTTATCTAAAAAAATTTCAAATGTGATACCATCGTGAAGATCCTCACCTGGATGTATTTCATAACAAAGATCAACTCCATTTTGATCGAATTGATCAAGAATTGGTTTCCATCGATTAGAAAGTTCATTAAATGCGTTTTCAATTAGTCCTTCAGGTCTTTGTGGCCAAGGATAAACATAAGGCCAAGCTAGTGCTCCAGAAAAAGTAACATGCCTATATAGTCCAAGATTTTTAGAGGCCTTAGCTGCCATCATCAATTGATTTACTGCCCACTCTTGTCTTGCTTTTGGATTTCCCCTTACTTCAGGTACGGCAAATCCATCAAATGCAGTGTCGTATGCTGGATGTACTGCTACCAATTGTCCTTGAAGATGTGTTGATAGTTCAGTTATCTCGATATTATGTTTTTTTGTTATGCCTTTGATTTCATCACAATAATCTTTACTTTCAGAAGCTTTCTTTAAATCTATTAATCTACCATCCCAACTTGGAATTTGTACACCTTTGTAACCTAAAGAAGATGCCCACTTACAAATGCTATCTAAAGAGTTAAACGGTGCATCTTCACCTACAAATTGTGCTAGAAAAATTGCAGGACCTTTTATATTATTCATAATCCCTCCCTCTCTTTAAGTTTCTCAACAATTAATTTTATATAAGAAAATACTAGCAGCCACAACTCATCTTGGATAGACTATTCTTAAGAAAAATAAACTAAGAGGAGATAAAATGAAAAAAATAATGATTTTATTGTTTGTTTCTCTATTTTCATTCTCTGTAAATTCAAACGCTAAGTCTATAACATTAGGATGGGCCGCTTGGGATCCAGCTAATGCTTTACAAGAGTTAACTAAAGAATTTACTGCTGAAACTGGAATAGAAGTTAACTTTGAGTTTGTACCGTGGCCAAATTTTGCTGATCGTATGTTAAATGAACTTAACAACAAAGGTAAAACATTTGACTTATTAATTGGTGACTCACAATGGATTGGTGCTGGAGCTGTTTATGGGCATTACGTAAAATTAAATGACTTCTTTGATAAAGAAGGAATTTCAATGAGTGATTTCTCACCAGCTACAGTTTATGCTTATTCAACTTGGCCTAAAGGTAGTAAAAACTACTATGCATTACCAGCTATGGGAGATGCCTTAGCATGGGCTTACAGAAAAGACTGGTTTGATAGACCAGAACTTAGATCTGAGTTTAAAAAGAAACATGGATATGATCTTGGAGTTCCTGCAAATTGGAATCAATTACATGATATGTGTAAGTTCTTCCAAGGAAGAGAAATTGATGGTCAAAAAAGATATGGGGCTGCAATTAACACAGAGCGTGGATCAGAAGGTATAACAATGGGTGTTACAGCTGCTATGTATGCATGGGGTATGGAATATGAAAATCCTAACAAGCCATACGATATGGAAGGATATTTCAATTCACCACAAGCTGTAGAAGCAGTTGAATTTTACAGAAAGTTATATGAAGATTGCGCACCTCCAGGACACTCTGATGCTTACATGGTTGCAAACTTAGATGCTTACAAATCAGGACAAGTTGCATTTCAAATGAATTGGTATGCCTTTTGGCCGGGTGTTTCAAAAGAAGACAGTGACGGAAGAGTCAGTGGCTTCTTTGCAAATCCAAAACAAAATGTTGCAGCTGCAACGTTAGGTGGACAAGGGATATCTGTTGTTAAATATTCAGACAAACAAGATCTTGCTCTTGAATACATTAAGTGGTTTGCAAGACCAGATGTACAACAAAAATGGTGGGATCTAGGTGGATACTCATGTCATAATGATGTTTTGAATTCACCGTCATTTCCAACATCTACTGTGTATGCACAAGGATTCTTGGACTCAATGGGAATTGTCAAAGATTTTTGGCAAGAACCAACTTTCGTAGAGTTAATGCTTCCTATGCAAGAAGCAATTCATGACTATGTTGTTAATGGAAAAGGAACTGCTAAAGAAGCTCTAGATAAAATTATCGCAGAGTGGGTTGAAGTATTCGAAGCAGACGGAAAACTTTAACATTAATACTTAAAGAAATTAAAAATTAGGGGGGGTTACGCCTCCCCTTTTTTTATAAAAAATTCATATGAGCGTAAAAAAAAAATTCAAAGGACTTTCTGACAAAGCCGTAGGTTGGCTTTTTATTGGACCAACTGTACTTCTGCTACTGGCTATAAATATTTATCCATTGGTCTATGCAATCAAAATGTCTTTTACAAATTTTTATGCAAATAAAATTGGAAGAGAACCTCAATTTGTTGGTTTAAAAAATTATATTAAAGTTCTTAACAAAGAAGCCATATGGGAAAAAATGCAAGTTACAGCAAGCTTTATGTTTTGGACTTTGTTACTTCAAGCAATTATAGGATTGGGTTTAGCTTTGCTTCTAAACAGGAAATTTAAAGGTAATGAACTACTAACTACATTAATTGTTTTGCCCATGATGTTATCACCTGCAGTTGTAGGTGTATTTTGGACTTATCTTTATAACCCTCAAGTAGGTCTATTTAATTACGTAGTTAATTTTTTCTATGATTTAGGAAGCTTTGATATGATTGGTTCAAGTACACTTGCACCATGGGCTATTGTCATTGTTGATACATGGATGTGGACACCATTTACAATGTTAATTTGCTTAGCAGGTCTAAGATCTGTTCCAAATTATTTATATGAAGCTGCAGAGGTTGATAGAGCAAGTAAATGGCAGCAATTTATTTACATTACTTTGCCCTCCGTTTTACCTTTTTTATTATTAGCTCTGCTTTTTAGAGGGATTGAGAATTTTAAAATGTTTGACATGGTTGTTGAGCTCACCTCTGGTGGTCCCGGATCTGCTACAGAGCTTGCCTCAATTAACTTAAAAAGAGAAGCGTTTGAAAAATGGAAAACAGGTTACAGCTCAGCATTTGCTGTTATTCTTTTTGTTACCATATTTGGTTTCGGAAATGTTTACGTAAAAGTAATGAATAAAATAAAGGAACGCTGATGGATACTTCTAGATCATATTTGGAACCTTCGTCTTTTTCAAAAAAAATGGCTGCTGCTATTATCATAGTTTACGCTGTAATTACTTTGATACCAATATCTTGGATGGTAATGACAAGTTTTAAAAATGTTGATAGTGCTATTTCATATCCGCCCGAAGTTTTGTTTGAACCATCACTAGAGGGATATGTTAACTTATTTACTAATAGGTCAAGACAATCACAAGAATATCTTGATTCATTACCTCCCCCAGAAAATTGGTATGAAGAACTAGTTAGAAGCAGAGAGATGGTTATAACAGGGCCATCTAAATTTTTGGGTAGATACTCAAATTCTATGATAATTGGATTTGGTTCAACTTTTGCATCTGTGTTTTTAGGAGCATTGGCTGCATATGCATTTTCAAGGTTTAGAGTTCCTTTAAAAGATGATTTATTATTTTTTATTCTTTCGACCAGGATGTTTCCCCCAATAGCAGTGGCTGTTCCTATATTTATTATGTACAGAAAATTAGGTCTTGGGGATACTCACCTTGGAATGATCATATTGTATACCGTTGTAAACTTAAGTTTAGCAGTATGGTTATTAAAAGGATTTATGGATGAAATTCCTAAAGAATATGAAGAAGCAGCTATGATCGATGGATATTCTAGACTTCAAGCTTTCTTTAAAGTTGTTCTTCCACAAGCAATGACTGGTATAGCGGCAACTGCAATCTTTTGTATGATTTTTTCATGGAATGAATACGCTTTTGCTGTTTTGCTTACTCAATTCAATGCCCAAACAGCCCCACCATTTATTCCTACAATCATTGGTGAAGGTGGTCTTGATTGGCCAGCAATTGGAGCAGGAACAACTTTATTTCTATTACCTGTTATGATTTTTACAATAATTTTAAGAAAACATCTTTTAAGAGGTATCACATTTGGAGCGGTAAGAAAATAATGCAGGAAGAAAAGTCATTAATGCGAAAAATATTTAGAAGAGTTTACTGGGAAAACTTATCGACGATACTAATTTTAATTGGAGTTTTCATGTTATTACAACCATTTGCAATGTGGATGTTTACTTATTCTTTTATTGTAATTTTAGTAGGAACTATAGGTTTCATAATCACAAGCCACTTTCCGGATTAATATGTCTCAAATTAAAATAGTAAATTTACAAAAATCATTTGGTGATTTTACTGCAGTTAAAAATTCTAATTTAACGATTAATGATAAAGAGTTCTTTGTTTTACTTGGACCATCTGGTTGTGGAAAGACTACAACACTTCGAATGATTGCAGGATTAGAATTACCTACTTCTGGTGAGATATTTCTTGGAGATGAAGAGGTTGGAATGTTGAGAGCATCAGAAAGAGATATTGCTTTTGTTTTTCAATTGTTTGCCCTCTACCCGCACATGAATGTAAGAAACAACTTATCATTTCCTCTCAAAATGCAGGGTTATAAAAAAAATGATATCAAAAATCGAGTTGAAGAAGCAGCAAAACTTTTAAGAATTGATCACATCTTAAATTCTAACATTTCCTCTCTTTCGGGTGGAGACAGACAACGGGTAGCTTTGGGTAGAGCGCTAGTTAGAAGACCAAAAGCATTTTTAATGGACGAGCCATTGGGAACATTGGATGCTGAATTTAGAGAATTAATGTGTTTAGAATTAAAAAAACTTCATTTAGATATTGGAGCAACTACAGTTTATGTAACTCATGATCAGTTAGAAGCAATGTCATTAGCTGATCGAATTGCAGTTATGGATGGTGGTGAAATATTACAAGCTGATGAGCCTAATATTATTTACAATAAACCTAAAACTAAATTTGTAGCCTCATTTATAGGATCTCCAGGTATGAACTTTTTTGAAGTTAATGAGGGAATTTCTAAAGATCAATCATTTATAAATATCGAAGGTGCAAAATTTGATATTCCCAAACAACTTGAGGAATCAAAGGGAAGTAAAAATTTCTTTGGTATACGTCCAGAAAATTTAACTCTAAATAATAATGAAGGTCTAAAAGGTTCAGTTTTTGGAGTAGAGTATTTAGGATCAAGAAAAATAATTACAGTTAAAACAATTTTAGGTGAAATTAAAGTTAAAACAGACATTTCTGTTGACGTTAAATTGAATGAAAATGTTCAGGTTAAACCTTCAAATAATAATATTATTATTTTTGACGGTGAGACAGATAAATCTTTAAACAGCGACTTTATAAAATAATGGCAAAAGTAGAATTAAAAAAATTATTTAAAACTTATAACAAAAAAATTAAAGCTTTGGAGGATATAAATCTTACAATTGAAGATGGTCAATTTTTTGTGTTACTGGGTCCATCTGGTGCCGGAAAAACTACAACACTTAGATGTATAGCTGGTTTAGAAAAAATTGATTCTGGAGATGTATTGTTTAATGATGAAAATATAACTCATGATCAACCTGCCTCAAGAGATGTGTCTTTTGTTTTTCAACAATACTCTCTTTACCCTCATTATACTGTTTATGAAAATCTTGCTTTCCCTTTAAGGTCTCCAATGAGAAAACTTCCTGAGGAAGAAATAAAAAATAAAGTAGAGAAAATTGCTGAAATGCTCAAAATTACAAGCAAATTAAAAAATAAAGCAACTGAACTTTCTGGTGGAGAAATGCAAAGGGTAGCTATTGGCAGAGCTCTAGTTCGCGAACCAAATATTTATCTAATGGATGAGCCACTATCCTCATTAGATGCTAAACTAAGAGAAACTCTTAGAGTTGAATTAAAAAATATTCAATTAAACCTAAATGCTACTATATTGTATGTTACACATGATCAGGCTGAAGCAACAACATTAGCAGATAAAATTGGAGTTTTAAAAGAAGGCAAAATTGTTCAAATTGGAACTCCTGAAGAAATTTATGAAAATCCAAATTCAATTTATGTATCCCAAAGATTGGGGTCACCAAAAATAAATATTTTACCTGGTTCTTTATTTAAACTAGATAACAACATAACAAAAATTGGACTTAGACCAGAAAATATAGAGTTAGGTGATGGACCATACGAAGGAAGGGTTATTTCTATAGAAAATTTAGGTTCAGAGACTGTGGTAGCTATTAATTTTCAAGATAATGAAGTACTAGCATCAATTCAGGGTAGCTATAAGTCATCAATTAATGAAAAAATTAATTTTGACATTAATACGAATAAAGTTTTAAAATTTGATAACAGAGACCAAAGGATACATGAGCGTTAATTTTTTAATTTCTCAAGCAAAAAATATTCAAATAGTTATTGATGAAAATGCAGCAGAAATTGAGGCACTAGATCAAAATATTGGAGATGGAGATCATATATTTAATGTGCAAAGAGGTCTTAAGTTAGTAGTTGAGCTTGAAAATGATATTAAAAACCTACCTTTGCAAAAAGGTTTAAATATGATTGCTATGAAAGTCTTGTCAGGTATTGGTGGCTCTTCTGGAGCTTTGTTTGGAACTTTCTTTATGTCTATGGCTAAAACACCAGATCTAGATAAAGATATAGATTTTAAAAAAGCATGTGAGATGGTTATATCGGGAATTAATGCAATGAGGGAAAGAGGAAAAGCTGATGTTGGAGAAAAAACAATGATGGATGTTTTAATTCCAGTATCAGAAAAACTTAGTGAATTAAAAAGTGGTAATAAGGATGTGAAAGAAGGATTAAGTGAGATAATAAAAATTGCTGAAGATAGAATGTTAGGAACAAAAGATATGCTTGCTACCAAAGGTAGAGCTTCATTTTTAGGCGAACGCGCCAAAGGCCATATAGATCCAGGAGCCCGTTCATCACAACTTATAATCGATTCAATATGCAAATCACTAATTAATAAATAGGAGGAAATATGAAAAAGTTTATAAATAATGTTGATGATTTTTTAAAAGAAAGTCTTAATGGATTTGGTAAGGCGCATAGTGATATAATTACGATAAATTTTGAACCAAACTTCATTTCTAGAAAATCAAAAACTAAAGAAGGAAAAGTATCTTTAATTTCAGGCGGAGGAAGTGGTCATGAACCGATGCACGGTGGTTTTGTTGGTCATGGAATGCTAGATGCAGCATGTCCAGGTTTTGTTTTTTCAGCACCTACTCCAGATCAAATGCAAGCTGCTGCTGAACATGTGGATAGTGGAGCTGGTGTTTTGTTCATAGTTAAAAATTATTCTGGGGATATTATGAATTTTCAAATGGGTGCAGAAATGTACTCAGGTAAAAATGATAGTATCATTACTAACGATGATGTAGCTGTTGAAGACTCTACGTTCACAACTGGTAGAAGAGGTGTAGCTGCAACAGTTTTGGTCGAAAAGATTGTTGGATCACTAGCTGAGAATGGAGGTTCGTTAGACGAATGTAAAAAACTTGGTGAAAAAGTAAACAAAAACTCTGGAACTATGGGTGTTGCTTTTACTAGTTGCACAGTTCCTGCTGCAGGCAAACCTACTTTTGATATTGGAAATGATGAAATGGAATTTGGAGTAGGTATACACGGAGAACCTGGTAGAAAGAGAGAAAAAATTCAACCATCAAAAACAATAGTAAATAATATGTTGGAAGCTATACTTGATGATTTAAAACCAGAAAAAAATGAAAAGACGCTTCTATTTATAAATGGTATGGGCGGAACTCCTCTTACTGAATTATATTTAGTATACGATGATGCTTGTGAAATTTTAAAATCTAAAGGAATTGAAATCACAAGAAGTTTAGTTGGAAATTATTGTACATCACTTGAAATGCAGGGAGCATCAATAACACTCCTAAAATGTGATGAGGAAATTTTAAAAAATTGGGATGCACCTGTGCATACTGCAGCTATGCGATGGGGTATGTAAAAAGTAATTTACACTTTTAATAAATTTTCGTATTAGAAAGTCCTTATTTAAACTTAAATATGAGTAGTAAAAAAAAAATTTTAATTGTTCAGCCTATTCACAATGCTGGTATAAAATTATTAGAAGATAATTCTAATTATGAATTTGAAATAGTAGATAATACAGATAATGAATTTTTAAAATCCAAGATAAAGGATTGTGATGGTATTTCAATAAGGACTGCAAAACTTACTAGTGAAGTAATAGAAGGTTCAACTAAATTAAAAATTATTTCAAGACATGGTGTTGGTTATGACAATATAGACTTAGAGAGCACTAAAAAAAATAATATAACTCTTGCGATCACAGCAACTGCAAATGCAGTAGCAGTAGCTGAACATGTAATGTTTATGCTGCTAAATATTTCTAAAAAAGGGAATATGTACGATGAAACTGTTAAAAGTGGTAAATTCGATGATCGAAATAAATTGCCTAAAACAGTTGAATTATGGAACAAAAATATATTGATTGCTGGATTTGGTCGTATTGGACAAGCTTTAATAAAAAGATGTCATGGATTTGAAATGAAAGTTTTTGTTTATGATCCATTTGTATCTAAAGAAATAATTGAAAAACACGGGGGTATTAAAATTGACAGTTTAGAACAATCCTCAAAAAATATGGATGCTATATCTCTTCATGTCCCACTTAATGCGAAAACAAAGAATATTATCAATTATGATTTACTCAAAAATATGAAAAAAAATTGTATTATAATTAATGCCGCAAGAGGTGGAGTGATAAATGAAATTGATCTAGATAGAGCCTTAAATGAAAATTTAATTTTTGGAGCTGGTTTAGATGTATTTGAGATTGAGCCACCTGAATCAAATAATCCTTTACTAAAAAATAATAAAGTATTTTTAAGTCCACATACTGCTGCTTTTACAGAAGAATGTATGTCAAGAATGGGAAAAGAGACAGCTCAAAATATTATTGATTTTTTTGATAACAAATTAGATAAATCAAAAATTGTAAAACTATAAATTAATATCTAAATCAATTTTTTTACAGACGTTTGATAAATATTTATGTCCTATTTTAGCATATTCTAAAGGGTTTGCTTTTGCTGGGTCTTGTTCTGCCTCAACTACAAGCCAACCATTGTAATCATTTTTTTTCAGAAGAGTTAATAGCGGTTCATAATTAATAAATCCATCGCCTGGGACTGTAAAAGCTCCTTCTAGAAAAGCTTGTCGGAAACTAAAATCATCTTTCAATGACTTTTCTAAAACATTTTTTCTCATGTCTTTGCAATGAACATGAATAATTCTTTCTTTAAAATTATTTGCTACTTCAATAGAATCGCCACCAGCAAAAAGCATATGACCAGTGTCTAGAATTAATTTAACCTGGTCAGAAGTATTTTCTAAAAGTCTTTCGGTATCTTGTTGTGTCTCAATAACTGTCCCCATATGATGATGGTAAGCTAATGGCATACCTTGGTCTTCGAGGTATTTTCCAATTTCAGAAATTTTTTTACAATAATTGATCCATTCTTCATTAGTCAATTTTGGTCTAGTTGATAGAGGTCTTTTTGGATCACCTGCTATAGACTCAGAAACCTCTGCAAATACAATACATGGTGCGTTACAATCTTGAAAAAGTTTTAATTGACCTTGAATTAATTCTATTTCTTTTTTTACTGAATTTATTCTTAAATTTGCTCCATACCATCCCGAACATAATTTGAGATTATATTTATCTAACAAGGGAATTAATTCTTTTGATTTTTTTGGAAACTTTCCTCCAGATTCAATCCCTGAAAATCCAGCTTCACTAGCTTCTGAAAGACATTGCTCAAGAGGTGTATCACCACCAAGCTCAGGCATATCATCATTGCTCCATGCTATAGGTGCTATTCCTAAATTTACTGACATAATATATTTTTTTGTTATGATATATAAAAACAAACAATCAATGAAAACAAATAAATTATCCTTAGGTATTGTTGGAGGAGGTCCTAAATCTTGGATTGGTCATGTTCATAGAATTTCTGCAAGATTTGATGATAAATACGAAATAGTTGCAGGAGTATTTTCGAGAAATGAAAAATTATCTAAAAACTTTGGAAAAAGTTTGGGTATATCTGCTGATAGATGTTACTCAAATTATATTGAAATGGCTAACAAAGAGTTCAAAAGGAAAGATGGAATAAAGGTAGTCACAATTATGACACCGCCTTCAAGTCATCAAATTATAGCTGAAAAATTTATAGAAAAAAATGTACATATAATTTCCGACAAACCATTTGCTGGAAATCTCAAGCAAGCTAAAAAATTATATAGTAAAATTAAAACAAATAAAAAAATAAAATACGCTCTAACCCATAATTACTCAGCTTATCCAATGGTAAGAGAAGCAAAAAAATTAGTTGAAAAAGGTAAGATTGGTAAAGTTAAGTATGTAAATGTTGAATATATTCAAGATTGGTCTGATGGAACGAAAATTAACTCAAAAAATGCAAAAAAAAAACTTAAATGGAAAATTGATAGTAAGATAGTAGGATCATCTGCAGTATTAAATGAAATCGGAACTCATGCGTACCATTTAGCCTCTTATATTTCGGGTTTAAAAGGACAAAGAGTTTTTGCAGATATAAAACAAATATCAAAAAAGATTAAAATGGATGATAATGCGCAAGTAATGATTAATTTTAACAATGGTGCAAAAGGAATGTTTTGGACAAGTGTAATGGCTAAGGGTGGTGTTTATGGTTTAAGAATTAGAGTATTTGGTTCAAAAGGAAGCTTGGAATGGGTACAAAATGATCCCAATTATCTTAAATTAAATCCAGAAAAAGGTGCTGTAAAATTATTAGAAAGAGGATTTCATAATTCAGAATTTTCAAAGCAATTCTCTAGAGTAAAATTTGGTCATCCAGAAGGCTATCTTGATGCTTTTGCTAATATTTATAAAGAGTTTGCAGATTCTTTAAAAAATAAAACAAAAAAAAGATACTTTTATCCAAATGAAGATGAAGGCTTAGAAACAGCAAAGTTTATTAATGCGTGTAAAATTTCCTCAAGAAGTAAAAGATGGGTAAAAATATAATTAATATTGCGCTATTTGGACTTGGCAGAATTGGCCAAATGCATGCTAGCAACTTAATAAATCATAAGGAATTTAATCTGAAATATATTTTTGACAAAGATCAAAAATTAACAAGATATCTATCTAAAAAATATAACTCTATTGGTATTCAAAATCCAAAAATTGCATTTAAAGATAAAAATATTGAATGTATATTTATCGCGTCGAGCACAAATACACATTTAAAATTTATTGAGGAGGCGGTTATAAATAAAAAGGTTGTGTTTTGTGAAAAACCTTTGGACCTTGATTTAAATAAAATTAATAAGTGCAAAAAAAGAATTTCGAAATATAACCCAAAAATTCAAATTGGATTTAATAGAAGATACGACCCAGCTCATAATTCTTTAAATCATAATTTACTCAAAGGAAAAATTGGTAAATTGGAAAAAATAATTATCACTAGTAGAGATCCTGAGCCTCCACCCATAAATTATTTAAAAACATCTGGAGGCATATTTAAGGATATGATGATTCATGATTTTGATTTAGCAAGATTTTATACTGGAAAGGATGAATTTGTATCCATATTTGCTACCGGGCAACGTTTTTCAGATACAAAACTAAAAAAAATAAATGATTTAGACTTAGCTACTGTAGTTATGAAAACTAAAAAAGGAGTGCAATGTATTATTACTAATTCTAGGCATTGTAGTTTTGGATATGACCAAAGAATTGAACTTTTTGGTTCTAAAGGCATGATTATTTCAGATAATCAAAGAGACTTGGAAACAGTTTTGTATTCAAAAAATTCAACAGGTAACAAAACTCAATTTAAAAATTTTTTTATTGAACGATATTCTGAAGCCTACAAAATTCAACTAAATGATTTAGTAAAGATTTGTAAAAAAAATTCTAAACCTCTAGCTAACTTTGATGATGGTAGAAAATCTCTAATTTTAGCCGAAATAGCGAGAAAATCTCTTAAGACTAAAAAGTTTGAGACGATTACTTTTTAAGTAAACTGCGTAAATTTAGTAATTGTAAAAAATACCAGCTCAATGTTTAATAATAAAAATTAAACAAAGGAAGTAAAATGGCAAAATATTATGTGATGGGAAAATATACAGCTAAAGCATTTCAAGGTTTTATTAAAGATCCCACTCAAGATAGATCAGCTGCTGTCAAAGCACTAACAGAATCTGCGGGTGGAAAATTAGAATCTTTTGCAATAACAAGAGGTCAATATGATTTCTGCGCTGTAACAACTGGTGATATGCCTTTTGAAAATTTTGCAGGAGTTAAATTAGCGGTTGAAGCAAGTGGCACTGTTGAGAATATGGTCATCCTTGAAGAAATGGATATGAATAAGGCTGCTGAACAAGCTGCAAAATCAATGGCTGGTTATAAGCCTGCTGGTTAAACTTTTTTAACTCCCAGTTAATAGCTGGGAGTTAATTACTCATATTTTATTCACGTAACTACAATAATACTATATAAATTAATAATATGAACATTCTTAAAGACAAGTTCGGAAGAACATTTCCTTACATTAGAATGTCAATAACAGATGTATGTAATTTTAAATGTGGTTATTGTTTACCAAATGGCTATCAAGTAGATAAAAGCGATAATAGAAAATTTCTTCATTTAGATGAAATAAGAAGACTATCTAAATGCTTTTCTCTTTTAGGTGTTAATAAAATAAGAATTACCGGGGGAGAACCTACCGTAAGAAAAGATTTTTTTGATATTATTAAAGTTTTAAAATTTGATACAGGAATTGAAAATATAGCTATAACTACAAATGGATATCATTTAGATCAAAAAGCAAAATTTCTAGCAAAAAGTGGTCTCACTGGAATAAACATAAGTATAGATAGTTTAAATCAAGAAACGTTTAAAAATATAACTGGTCACGACAGGCTGCCAGAAATTTTAAAAGGAATTGAAATTTTACAAGATATTGGTTTTAAAAATATTAAAATTAATGCTGTACTTTTAAATGGAATAAATTCATCGAGAAAAGATTTTGATGAATGGTCAAAATTTATTGAAAAAAATGAAATTGATTTTAGGTATATAGAGTTGATGAGGACTGGTGATAATTTAGAATATTTTAATAAATATCACGTATCATCAAAAATATTCAAAACATATTTAGATGAAAATAAATGGATTTACCAAACATTTGGGAAAGATGCTGGCCCTTCTTTGAATTACATCAACCCTAAATTTAAAGGTAAATTTGGTATTATAGCTCCCTACTCAAAAGATTTTTGTAAATCGTGTAATAGATTACGAATTACATCAAGAGCAGACTTAAGACTTTGTTTATTTGGAAATACAGGCGTAAATTTAAGACACTTATTACAAAAAGATGATCAGTTGGAAGAGTTAAGAGACTTGATATTAAAACAAATGCAGTTCAAAAAAGAGTCTCATTATTTAGAATTAGGTGATACTGGCTCAACAAAAAATTTATCAAAAACTGGGGGGTAAATTGAAATTAAAAGTAATTAATCAAAATTTATTAAAAGATTGGGCTAAGGAAATTTTTAAGGATAATTCTTTTCATATGGTTGATGTCTCTTCCAAAAAAGAAACTTTCAGAAGAGCATTGGCTTCAGGTAAAATTTTTGTTGGGGAAGAAGTTTTTAACCTAATTAAGAATAAGACTATGCCTAAAGGAGACCCTGTATCTTTAGCTGAGGTGGCAGCTGTATTGGGTGTAAAAAAAACTAGTGAATTAATACCTTTATGCCACCCTTTGGCAATTGATCATACTGCTAGTAAAATAATTTTGAATGAAGAAGATAACTCCTTAGAAGTATTTTGTGTTGTATCTGCTTATTCTAAAACTGGTGTAGAAATGGAAGCTATAATGGGTGTTAATGCCGCTTTAATTACTATTTATGATTTAAGCAAGATAATTAACCCAAATCTTAAAATTAATAATATTAGATTATTAATAAAAGAAGGTGGAAAAAGTGGTTTATGGAAAAACCCAGAGGGTATCCCTGAATTTTTAAAAGATTTATTTTAAAATGAAAATTAAAATAGAACTTTTTGGAGCTAGTCGAGAATTTAGTAAAAACAATATTATAGAATTTGAAATAAAAAATAACTCGACGATAAAAAAAATTAGGGATGAAATGATAAATTACCTGGACCAAAACTTTGATGGCAATAAAGATTTTAAAAAAATTGTAAAAAATTCTGTGTTTTGCACTGAAAATAATAATATTGTGAGCGACAATTATAAAATAACAAAAAATCAAAAGATTGCTATTATACCTCCAATTGGAGGAGGATAATGCTTCACGCAAAAATTGTAGACATAAAAGAAAAGAAAATCTCTTTATCTGATGCAGAAAAATTCATCTCTTCAAATAGTTATGGAGCTTCAATTTTTTTTACAGGAAATGTTCGTGATCAAAATAATGACAAGAATGTAGTTGGCATCACATACGATAGTCATGATGCACTTGTGATAAAAAGCTTTCAAGAAATCTATAATGAAGCTGAGGAAAAATTAAATATCGATGAAAAGTCTGTATTTATTGAACACGCAAAAGGCTACTTAAATCTTGGTGAAACTAGTATTATAATAGGGGTTGCTTGTAAACACCGAGATGAGGCATATCTATTATCTAGATATATAATTGAAGAGATAAAAAAAAGATCTCCAATATGGAAAAAAGAACACTATTTAAATGAAGAAACTTCTTGGCTCAAAGGAAACCCGATAGTTAATGAAAAAAATTAAATATTCCGAAATTACTCCAGAAAAAATCTATAAGAATAGAAGATCTTTTGTAAAATCACTTGGATTAGGGGCAAGCTCGTTAGCAATTTCATCTATCCCTTTTTTAAATAATGCCTCTGCAAAAAATAGAGATGAATTAACAAGTTATAAAGATATTACCACATATAATAATTACTACGAGTTTGGAACATCAAAGAGTGATCCATATAGAAATTCTCAGATTTTTAAAACAACACCTTGGCAAATAAGCATAGAGGGTGAGGTAGAAAAACCATTAAGATTATCAATGGAAGAAATTTCTGAAATGTTTGTATCTGAAGAGAGAATTTACCGATTACGTTGTGTAGAAGGCTGGTCAATGGTGATACCATGGATGGGGTTTTCATTAAGTGAATTACTTTCTAAAGTTAATTCAACAAACAAAGCAAAATATGTAGAATTTGAGAGTATCTATGATCCTGAACAAATGAAAGGTCAAAGATATCCAGTTTTAAATTGGCCTTACAAAGAAGGTTTAAGATTAGATGAGGCTATGCATCCATTAACTACTGTTGTAACAGGTTTGTATGGTAAAAAACTACCAAATCAAAATGGAGCACCTTTAAGAATTTTTATTCCTTGGAAGTATGGTTTTAAGAGTGCAAAAGCAATCGTGAAGATTAAATTTGTAGAAAAAATGCCAACCTCCTCATGGATGTGGGCCTCTCCTAGAGAGTATGGGTTTTACTCAAATGTAAACCCAAATGTTAATCATCCAAGATGGTCACAAGCTACAGAGAGAATAATTGGAGAAGGTGTTTGGGCTCCGAGAGTTAAAACTTTAATGTTTAATGGATATGGTGATGAAGTCGCAAGTTTATATAATGGTATGGATTTGAAAAAATACTTTTAATGATAAAGTATTTTAAGCCAAGTATTTTCGTATTAAGTACAATTCCATTTTTAATTATAAGTTATAAAATTATTTTTAATAAATTAGGACCAGAGCCAGTAAAAGAAATAACTCATTTTACAGGAGAATGGACATTAATTTTTATATGTTTAACCTTAGCAATGAGTCCTCTAAAAAAATTAACTAATTTGAATTTTTGGGTAAGAGTTAGAAGAATGTTGGGATTATTTGTTTTTTTTTATGCATCATTACATCTATTAACTTACGTTGGCATAGACTATAGATTTAGCTGGCAGCCAATTTTTGATGATGTTGTTAAAAAAAAATATATTTTTGTTGGATTTGCTGCTTGGTTGTTACTAATACCGCTTACATTAACTTCATCTCAAAAAATGATGTTGTTACTTAAACAAAATTGGAAAAAATTACACAGATTGATTTATGTTATTGCAATTTTAGGTTCTTTACATTTTGTTTGGTTGTCTAAAACTATTTATTTTAAACCTTTAATTTACTTTGTTATAATAACATTTTTACTATTTTTAAGAATAAACTTTAAAAGAATATTTAACAAATGAGTTATTTTACAGAAAAAAAAATATTTGAAGAAGCTGATAATTGGATACAAAATAACAAAAAAGTTTCATTAGCAACTGTTATACAAACCTGGGGTTCATCACCATTAGGAGTAGGCAGTAGAATGATAGTAGATGAAGATGGAAATTTTTTAGGATCTGTATCTGGGGGATGTGTAGAAGCTAAAGTTGTAGAAGAATGTATATCTTTAATTAAGAATAAAAAAGATTACAAAAAAATAGATTTTAAGGTTTCAAATGAAAATGCGTGGGAAATAGGTTTGGCCTGTGGGGGTGATATTTCAATTTATATTGAAGAAATTAAATAATGAAAATAGAAATAATTAGAGAAACTTTAAAAAATAAATCTTTAAAAAAAGAATTTGCACTTATTACAAATTTAATTAATAGTGACAGTGAAATATTTGTTCCTGGAATAAATCTTACAGGGATGTTTTCAAAATATTTTGATGAAATAGAAAAAATATTCAATTCAAACAAAAATGGTATCATAGAAAATACAGAAATATTTGTTCAAACGTTTAAAAATCCAATTAAAGTAATCATTGTAGGAGCTGTTGATATTTCAACGTATTTAATTGATTTTGCAAAAAATTTAAATTTCGAAATTATTGTTGTTGATCCAAGGAAATCTTTTGCATCAAAAGAAAGATTTCCACATATAAAAATTATCAATAAATGGCCCGATGAAGCTTTTAATCAAATAGAAACTAATTCAAAGACAGCTTTAGTTACTTTAACTCATGACCCAAAAATTGATGATCCTGCTTTACAATATGCTATAAAAAATAAATTTTTTTATATTGGTGCCCTTGGAAGCAAAAAAACGCATGAGAAAAGATGTTTGAGATTGATAGAGGCTGGTTTTAAACACATGGAGGTAGAGGCAATAAATGGGCCTATTGGAATTAGGTTGGGAGGGAAATCTCCTTCTGAAATAGCGTTATCAATTATTTCACAACTTGTTTCTGAAAAATATAAAAATAAAATTTAAATTTATTTATTTTCTTGATCGTTATCTACTACTAAGCAAATTTCAGATTTTGTTAAAAATCTCTTTCCTGTTCCATTATCCAATGAAAACATTCCTCCAATGCCATTTACAGCATCTATAGTTAGATCTGTATGTTTCCATTTTTCGTACTGATCGCCATTCATATAAAAAGGTACTCCACCTATTTCTCCCAGTTTTACATCATTATCACCAAGAGGAAATTCACCCTCAGGAAAGCACATTGGGGCACTTCCATCACAACATCCTCCTGATTGATGAAACATTAATTTTTCTCCGTACTTATCTTGAAGTTCAGATAACAGATTTAAAGCTGATTGTGTTGCAGATACTTTCATTTTTGATGTCCGGCCCATGACTTAGAATCATGGGCCAGTATATATATTATTCTCGTTTAAAAGAAGCCTAATTTTTGCTCAGCATAAGAAACATGAAGATTCTTATTCTGTCTGTAATGATTAAGCATCATTTTATGAGTTTCTCTTCCTACTCCAGATTGTTTGTAACCTCCAAATGGTGAGTGAGCTGGATAAGCATGATAACAATTTGTCCATACTATTCCTGCTTGTATCGCTCTACCCATTCTGTAGGCAATATTTCCGTTTCTTGTCCAAACACCTGCGCCTAAACCATAAAGAGTATCGTTAGCAATTTCCAATGCTTCAGCTTCATCTTTAAATTTAATTACAGAAACAACAGGACCGAAAATTTCTTCTTGAGAAATTCTCATGCTATTTTTAGCTTCAAAAATAGTAGGTTCAATATAATTACCTTTTTCTAAGCCACTATTTAATTTAGCTTCACTTCCTCCAGTAAGAACTTTGGCGCCTTCTTTTTTTCCAATATCTAAGAAGGATTTGATTTTTTCCATTTGCTCTACTGAAGCTTGTGCTCCAATCATTGTTTCCATTTTCAAAGGATTGTCTTGAACAACCGCTTTAGTTCTAGCTATACATTTTTCCATGAATTTATCATAAATAGATTCTTGAACTAATGCTCTACTAGGACAAGTGCAAACTTCACCTTGGTTTAGATTAAACATTACAAAACCTTCAACACATTTATCTAAAAAGTCATCATCTTTATCCATGATATCTTCAAAGAAAATATTTGGAGATTTTCCACCTAATTCCAAAGTTATAGGAATTATATTTTGTGCAGCATACTGCATGATTAATCTTCCAGTAGTTGTTTCACCAGTAAAGGCTACTTTAGCAACTCTTTTTGATGAAGCTAATGGTTTACCGGCCTCTAATCCAAAACCACTTACAATATTAACAACACCTGGAGGTAATAAATCACCAATTAATTCCATCATTACCATAATAGATGCTGGTGTTTGTTCTGCTGGTTTAAGAACTGAACAGTTACCTGCTGCAAGTGCTGGTGCTAATTTCCAAGTTGCCATCAGTAATGGAAAGTTCCAAGGAACTATTTGACCAACAACACCTAATGGCTCAGGAATATTATAAGAGTATTGAGAATTGCTTATCTCAGCAACTGATCCCTCTTCTGCTCTAATTACACCTGCAAAATATCTCCAATGATCTATTACAAGCGCTAAATCAGCAGCCATACATTCTCTGATTGGCTTACCATTATCTAAACATTCAGCTACAGCTAACATATCTTTGTTTTCCTCAATCTTATCAGCTATTTTATTTAAAATATTAGATCTTGTAGTGATATCAGTTTTGCCCCATTCTTTAAAAGCTGCATGGGCTGCATCTAATGCTGCCTCAACATCTTTTTCATTTGATCGTGCTACAGAACAGATTATCTCGTTTGAAATTGGGCTTGGATTATCAAAATACTTTCCTGATAATGGCTCAACAAACTTTCCATTAATGTAATTTCCATATTTTGATTTAAATGGAAATTTAACATTTAAGTGAGATGTATCTAGTACTGAAGACACCTTCATTGCTTCTGCACTCATGTTTTTAACCCCTCTCTTATTAGTTTTTTTTTTAAGTTTATTACTTTTTCTAGACTTTTTAGAACGATTCTTAGTCGCAGATTTCTTGGTCACAACTTTTTTTTTCGTTTTTATTTTTTTTCTAGAAGATTTGACCAATTTAGATTTTTTTCTCTTGGTCTTTGATTTTGCTATTTTCTTTTTCTTAATAGCCATCTCTAATTAAACTAATAAACTTACCTCAAGTCTATTTATAAAAATTATAATTTTCTACTTATAAGTGAATTAATACTACATCTTGTGCTTTTCTATTTTGTGATTAATAATTTATTTATGAATAATGATCAAAAAAAAGAATTACAATCAGCAGCATTCGAGAGATTGTTAAAACATTTGAATGAAAGAAAAGATGTTCAAAATATTGATCTGATGAACCTTGCAGGATTTTGTCGAAATTGTTTATCAAGATGGTTTAGAGAAGAAGGTGAAAAAAATGGAGTTAGCATGTCAGACTTAGAAGCCAGAGAGCATGTTTATGGAATGCCTTATTCTGAATGGAAAGAAAAATATCAAAAATGATTATTTTTCTTTAAGTCTTGGAAATAATTCTACAAAGTTACAAGGTTCGTGATTAATATCTAATTGATGTTTTAAAATCCCATCCCATGCATCTGTTACTCCACCTGAAGAACCGGGTAATGCAAAAATATATTTTCCATTAGATAAGATTGCACAAGCTCTAGATTGAATTGCTGATGTACCAACTGTCTTTAAGCTAATTGTTCTAAAAACTTCTCCAAATCCAGGTATATGTTTATCAGCAATCTCTTCTAGTGCTTCAGGTGTAATATCCCTACCAGTTAAACCTGTGCCTCCAGTAGTAATAATTACATCAATATCTTTGATATTCGTCCAGTCTTTTAAGATTAATACAATATCCTCTTTATTATCTTTACAAATTTTTCTCGCTATTAATTTATGATTAGCTTGAGCTATTTTATCTACAAGGATTGCACCTGATTTATCGTTATCAATTGTCCTTGTATCTGTTACAGTCAATAAAGCAATATTTACAATCATAATTTTTAAATGATTATACTAACAATATTTTTTTTTATAACAGCAATTTTTTACTCTAGTATTGGTTTTGGTGGTGGGTCAACTTATCTTGCTTTGATGTTAATTTGGGATGTCTCCTTCTATATTTTTCCAATTATAGCATTAATTTGTAATATTATTGTTGTAACTGGTAATTCTATTAATTTTATAAGATCCAATAATACAAACTTTAACTTACTTTTTCCTTATTTAATTGGCTCTATACCTTTTGCATTTATTGGAGGATCAATAACGATCGAAAAAAATTTATTCGAAATTTTACTTTTCTTTATTTTATTAATGGCAGGAATTTTTTTATTATTAAACAGCAAATCCTTCGGTAAAGATCAGATTAAAATTAGACAAATCCCAAAAGTTTTTTCTATTATTGTTGGTGCAATTATTGGTTTTATTTCTGGATTGGTAGGAATAGGTGGGGGAATATTTTTAAGTCCAATTTTATTTCTTCTGCGGGCTGGTTATCCAAGGCATATAACGAGCACTGCATCTCTTTTTATATTGATAAATTCGATATTTGGTGTTGCAGGACAACTAACCAAAAACATAGTTCTAGATGAACTAATAAATTATTGGCCATTATTTTTAATTGTCTTTATTGGAGGACAAATCGGAAGTTTCTTAAATATTCAGCTTTTATCCAATAAAAAATTAGCGCTATTAACCTCCTTTTTAGTTATATTTGTTGCTATCAGAATGGGATTAAAATTAATCTCTTAAGATTGAATAATTTTTTTTTTAGGATAATTAATCCAATATGAAAAATGTAAAACCATTTGGGCCTTCTATAGGAAAATCAAAGATTTCACTAAAATTTATTAATATTCTCAATAAAGAAATTGATACTAAAATTTTTTCGAAAAATAACGATTACAGTCATAAATTAGCAAGTCAGATAAAAAAAGAAATTAAAGTTACAAAATCTTTTTTAAATAAATATTTAAAAAAGGAATTATTAAAAAATATTAAAAAATTCCTCAAAAATGAAAATATAAAAAATATTAAAGAAATAAAAATTTTGAATTTATGGGTGGTATGTCAATTTAGGGGAGAATATAATCCAATACATTACCATGAAGGAGATTTATCAGGTGTTGGATATTTAAAAGTTCCAAAAAATATGACAAAAAATAAATTATTAAAAAATAAAAAAATTCAAACAAATGGAACATTAGATTTTATAAATGGTCAAAAAGCTTTTTTAAGCAAAAGTATTTATAATTTAATTCCAAAAAAAAGAGACTTAATTATTTTTCCAAATTATTTAATGCACACTGCTTATCCTTTTAATGCTGAAGGTGAAAGAAGATCGTTTTCATTTAATGTAAAGTTAATATTTGGTAATTAATTAAATGATCAAGGAATTTTTAAGTAAAATAACTTTTATTATAGTTTCTTATAATAGTGGTAGAATTATTAGAAAATGTCTTGATTGTCTTCCTAAAGAATCTAAAATTATAATCATTGAAAATGCAAACAATAAAAAAATTTTAAACAACTATAAAAGAAAAAAAAATATTAGATTAATTTGTAATTCATTAAATAATGGATATGGGGCAGGAAATAATATTGGTATTAAATTAACTAAAACACAATATGCATTTATAATAAGTCCCGATACTTTTTTAAAAAAAGAGATTTTTAAAAAAATAGAAAATTCAATAAAAAAATTAAAAAATAATTTTTGGCTTATGGGAATCGAAAATATAACAAATTCAAAAAACACTTTAATTGAGAGTAAATATGTTGGTGGACACGCTATGTTATTAAACTTAAAAAAATTAAAAAAAAAAAAGGTTTTTGATGAAAATTATTTTTTATATAACGAGGAAATTGATTTGTGTTTGGATATTAAAAAAAAGGGTGGTAAAATTTTTTCTTTAGATACAAATGATTTGAAACATTTAGGCAAAATGTCTAGTGGTGAAGATGACTTAAAAATGAAAGTGCTTAGAAATTGGCATGGTTATTGGTCTTATATATATTTCTACAAGAAAAACTATGGTAATTTAAAAGCAAATTATATTTTCTTGAAAAAATTGATTGGATCTTTAACTCAATATTTTTTTGGTTTAATTTTTTTTAATAAAGAAAAAAGCACTTTAAACAAATTTAAATTTCTCGCATTAATCTCTGCAATTCTTAGTAAACCCTCATCACTAAGATTGGAACATATAAAAATTTAAAAAAATTATGGACTTAAATTATTTTCAAAAAACAAGAATATTAGATGGGGGTACGGGTCAAGAACTTTTGGCCAGAGGAATGAAACCTAATGGTACTTTATGGAGTGCAAATGCTCTTTTAAATAATGATTATCATAATTTATTAATAAACACTCATAGAGATTTTGTAAAAGCTGGAGCTGAAATAATTGTAACCGCAACTTTTACTACTAGAAAGAATAGGCTGAGAGATAACAACGTAGAGGATAAATTTGAATATTTAAATAAAAAGGCAGGTGAAATTGCAGTAAAAGTTAAAAAAGAATTCCCAGGTATTCTAATTGCAGGTGGACTTCCACCTCAAAACAATACTTATGAAGCAGACAATAGAGCTAAAAATGAAATAACTAATGATTTTAAAGAACAAGCTAAAATATTAAATCCATTTGTAGATTTTTTTTACTTTGATGTATGGAGTAGTATTAAAGAATTTGAATGTGGAATTGAAGCAATAAAAGATTTTAAAAAACCATGCCTCTTTGGAATACATATTTCAGAAGGAACCAATTTACCAAGTGGAGAAAAAATTTCAGATATTAAAAATATAATTGATAATAATGTTTTAGGTGTGATGCTATCGTGTGTTTCACCTGAAAATTTTGAGAAAAATATTCATGAATTAAAAAAATTAAATCTACCGTTTGGATTTAAATTGAATGGATTTGTTACGACAAAAGCTAAAGGGGGTTATAAGGCTAACTATATTAAATCAAATGGCAATCCAAATGAATTTTTAGGTCAAAGAAAAGATTTAAATCCACAAAAAATTTGTGAAATATCAAAAAAATTTAAAGACGCAGGAGCAACCATAATTGGAGGTTGTTGTGAAACTGGTCCTTCTCATATAAAAGAAATGGCAAAGCTTAAGTAGCTTTTTTACTTCCACCCTTTTTAACATAATAAATACCTATACAAACCGCGACTAAAGAAACTAAAACTTTTACTGTTATTAGCTCTTTTAAAAAAATGTACCCTAAGATAGTTCCAAATATAGGTATTAAATAAGAAACTTGAGATTGGAAAATTAATCCATTTGTTGTCAAAATCCTAAAACGCAATAACCAAGCAATGCCTGTAGGGACAATACCTAAATAAACAGCTGATATAAGTGAATCTGTTCTAGGCATAGTTTGAAAAGGCTGTTCAATTAAAAATGTTAATGGTAACAAAATAATTATTGCCCAAATTAAAATAGATCCAGTTACATTTTCATTTTTTTTCTTACTTATTTTTAAAGTTAGTACTCCACCTACAACATAACAGGTTGAACCAAGTAGTATCAGTAAAGCTGATGCAAAATTATCTTTATCTATTAAAAGATTATCAGAAAATAAAAAAACTATTCCAGAAAATCCAATTAAAATTCCAATAGTCTTTACTAAATTAAATTTTTCATTTTTTGTATAAAAATGTGCTAATAAAGTGGAACTTAAAGGTGTAGTCGACATCAATATAGCCGCCAAGTTACTTTGAACAGATTTAACACCATAAGCAATTAAAAAAAAAGGAGCTACCAAATTAATAAATCCTATCATTGCAAACCAGTGCCAATCTTTAGAAAAAGCTTCAACTTTAATATTTTTAAAATAACATAAAAGTAAAACTGGAATTGCTCCAAAAAATACTCTAAGGAAAGCTATTGTAACTGGGCCAAAAGAATAAGTTGCTATTTTAATATTAAAAAATGCAGAGGCCCATATAAGAGATAATATTGTTAATAAAAAGTAATCAATTAATTTTGGTTGTCTCATTCTGTTATCTCTTCTATCTCACCAGATGTTAAAGCAATTAAATTTTCAAAATTTATTTCAAAAACTGCATTAGGATGTCCCGCAGCTGCAAAGATAGAAGAAAACCTACTCAATTTTTCATCAATAAAAATTTTTATTTTTTTTAAATGTCCTGTTGGAGATACTCCACCAATTGTATATCCAGTAACTTTTTTAACATCTTCCGGGTTAGCCATTGAAACATCTTTTTCATCTATAATTTTTTTTAATTTATTTAATGAACACCTTTTGTCTCCGGACACTAAACATAAAACAAAATTATCCCCTGCTCTAAAAAGTAAGCTTTTGACAATTGCTCCTACTTTACAACCTAAAGCTGTAGCTGCATCGTTAGCTGTTCTGGCGGTTTGCTCTAAAACAATCACTTTAAGTTCTGGGTTAAATTGTTTTAATGATTTTTCTGCTCTTAAAACTGGCTCTTTATTTAGTATTGAATTCACAAGTTTATTAAATTTTATTATTTTAGTGACTAATTACACTACTTATGTGAAAATTGCATAGGTGTTATTTATTAAATAAGCAATATTTTTAGCTATTTTTTTGTTAATTAGGCCATACAAAATTACATAGGAGACAAAATGAGTGTAGCAAACGTTTTAAAATTTATAAAAGAAAAAGAAGCTGAGTTTGTAGATCTGAGATTCACTGATCCAAGAGGAAAGCTTCAACATTTAACAATGGATGCCTCAATAGTAGATGAAGACATGTTAAATGAAGGCGTCTTCTTTGATGGTTCATCTATTGCTGGCTGGAAAGCAATTAATGAGTCTGACATGATTTTAAAACCTGATACAGCAAGAATGTTTATGGACCCTTTTACGTCTCATAACACTGTTGTTTTGTTCTGTGATATTCTTGATGCTGTAAAAAAATCTCCTTATGAAAGAGATCCTAGAGGTGTTGCTAAAAAAGCTGAAGAGTATTTAAAAGCTTCAGGTGTTGGAGACAAGGCTTTCTTTGGACCTGAGCCTGAGTTTTTTGTGTTTGATGATGTGAGAATAAAGAATGATATGAATGAATGTGGATTTAAAATAGATAGTAAAGAAGGTCCATACAATTCTGGAAAAGAATACGAAAATGGCAACATGGGTCACAGACCTCCAGTTAAAGGTGGTTATTTTCCTGTACCACCAGTTGATAGTGAACAAGATATGCGTGGTGAATATCTTAAAAATTTAAAAGAGGTTGGTATCAAGGTTGAAAAACATCATCATGAAGTTGCACCTAGTCAACATGAACTTGGTATGTACTTTGGAACTTTAGTTGATCAGGCAGATAACGTACAATTATATAAATATGTTGTACAAATGGTTACACATTCATTTGGAAAGACTGCAACCTTTATGCCAAAACCTGTAGCTGGAGATAATGGTTCAGGTATGCATATTCATCAATCTATCTGGAAAGGTGATACACCAGTATTTTCAGGTGACGCATATGCTGGATTAAGTGAAACAGCACTACATTATATTGGTGGAATTTTAAAACATGCAAAAGCAATTAACGCTTTTGCTAACTCTACAACAAATAGTTATAAAAGATTAGTTCCAGGTTTTGAGGCTCCAGTTCTTCTCGCATATTCAGCAAGAAATAGATCAGCCTCATGTAGAATACCAATTACTTTAAGTAAAAAAGGTGCAAGATGTGAAATAAGATTTCCAGATGCTTCTGGAAACCCTTATTTAACTTTTGCAGCAATGCTTATGGCAGGCCTTGATGGAATTAAAAATAAAATCCACCCAGGTGAGTCTTTTGATAAAGATTTATATGAATTACCACCTGAGGAAGTGAAAGCTATTCCAACTGTTTGTGGTTCTTTAAGAGAAGCTATGGAGAGTTTAGACAAAGATAGAGAATTCTTAACTCAAGGTGGGGTATTTACTGACGATCAGATTGATGCTTATATTGCGCTAAAGTTTGAAGAGATACACAGATTTGAACATGCACCTCATCCTGTAGAGTTTGAGATGTATTACAGTAGCTAATATTTAATTACTGTTTAGTTGTTGCTATTGAATCTTTGTTAATACCTTTTTTAACTACGTAATCCTGCGTACCATTCGCACCTGTTTCGACTTCTTTACGTAGATCTTTAAAGAACGTTTTTTCTTTTAAAGAGTCTTTTAAGTTTTTAACAAGATTTTTAAACTCAAATTTATTCATATAGAATCTATACATTAGATATGCATAAAATGCAATACTGATATGCAATTAATGGGATAATACAACTTATGATATTTTAAAAGACTCTCCGCAGCCACAACGCTCGGTTTCATTTGGGTTATTGAATACAAAAGATGAAGATAATTCCCCTTTTTTGTAATCCATTTCAGTACCTAGCAAATACATAACAGCAGCAGAGTCTACAAATACCTTTACTCCTTTGTCCTCAATAACTTCATCATTGGGATTATGCTCTTTGGTATATTCCATTACGTAAGACATCCCTGCACAACCGCCAGCTTTTACAGATACTCTTACTCCAATAGAATCTTTTTCAGCATTGGCCATAATTTCTTTTATTCTTAAGGCAGCGTTATCACTTAATTTAATTATAGCGTTCATTATAAATTTAATTCTAATTTTGCTACTTCTGACATCATATCTTTGTTCCAAGGAGGGTCCCAAACTAACTCAAGTTCGACATCCTCTATACCTTCAACTTGCATTGCGCCCTCTTTAACCTCTTTTGGTAAACTTTCTGCAACTGGACAATTAGGGGTTGTTAAAGTCATTTTTATAATAGCAAATTTTTCATCTTTAACTTTAATATCATAAATCAAACCTAATTCGTAAATATTTACGGGTAGCTCTGGGTCATAAATTTTTCTTATTTCCTCAATTATCTGTTCTTTTTTTGACATAATTTAATTTTCCGTTTTAACTTCTTCTATATTTTCATCAAAAGCAGAAACCATTGTGTGCCATGATAAAGTTGCGCATTTAACCCTCATTGGATATTGCTTAACACCAGATAAACACATTAGTTTAGTTTTTTCATCTTCACTCAAATATTCAGATTTTAATTCAGGATTTTCTTTAATCATGCCTAAAAAATCCTGAACTATTTCTTTAGCTTCATGCTCGTTTTTTCCTTTAATCAAATCTGTCATTATAGAAGCTGAAGCCATTGAGATAGCACAACCACTACCCTCGAACGATGCATCTTCTACAATTTTTTGTCCATTTAGTTTTAAATAAACATGAACATTATCACCACAAAGAGGGTTATTACCTTTGGCATCTTTGTTAAAACCTTCTGTCTTTCTAAGATTTCTAGGGTTCTTACCGTGTTCTAATATAATTTCTTGATAAAGTTCTTTTAAATTCATTATAAGTTAAATATTTTTTTACAATTGTTTATTGAATTATTTAGCTGATCTAAATCATCTTTTGTATTATAAATACCAACAGACGCTCTTGCACTTGCAGGAATATTTAATTTGTCATGTAAAATTTGACAACAATGATGTCCTGCTCGTATTGCAACTCCATCTTCATCTAAGATAGTGGCTATATCATGAGGATGAACTCCTTCTATAGTGAATGATAACACTCCTCCTTTATTTTTTGGATTTCCAATAAGTTTAACTGAATTATTTTTTTGTAATAGTTCTTGCCCGTACTCAACCAAATCAGCTTCGTGACTCATAACATTTTCTATACCAATGCTTTCTAAAAATTTTATTGATTGATCAAAAGCAATTACCTGTGCAGTAGCCATGGTCCCTGCCTCATACTTGTTAGGTAATTCTCCATAGGAAATCCTATCTTTTTTAACTTCATTTATCATACCTCCACCACCTTGATACGGAGGTAATTCCTCTAACCATTTTTTCTTACCATAGAGAACTCCTAAGCCTGTTGGTCCGTACATTTTGTGACATGAAATTGCGTAGAAGTCACAATCTAAATCTTGCATATCAAGTTTTAAATGTGGTGCTCCCTGACATCCATCAACTACAACAATTATTCCTTTTGTATGTGCAAGCTGTGTTATTTCTTTAACTGGCAAAATTGCTCCTGTTACGTTAGATAAATGAGTAATTGATATTAACTTTGTTTTTGGAGTGATTTTCTTTTCTATTTCATCAAGAGTAATTTCACCCTCCTCGTTTATTTCAGCAAAGTTAATTTTAATATTTTTGGATTTTCTCAGGAAATGCCATGGAACATAATTTGAATGATGCTCGAGTTCTGTAATCAATACCTCGTCACCTTCTTGTAAATAACTTTGGCCTAAAGTATTAGCAACTAAATTTAATGCCTCAGTAGCGCCTTTTGTAAAAACAATTTCATTTTTATCTTTAGCGTTGATATATTTTTGAACAGATGTTCTTGTATTTTCATATAAATTAGTAGCTGCAACCGCAAGATAATGAACACTTCTTCCAACATTTGAAAATTGTTTAGTATAAAAATCATTAATTCGATCTACAACCACCTTTGGTTTTTGAGATGAATTCGCACTATCTAAATAAACTAAATCATTATTGTGAATTTTTTCATCAAAAATTGGAAATTCTTTTTTTATCTGATCAATTTTCATTCTTTAATTCCGATCATATTTTTTATTAGGTTTTTAATTTCTGAGTCTGTAATTTTTTCTACAACATCAAGTAAGAAACCATTAATTAATAATTCTTTTGATTGCTGATGACTTAAACCTCTAGACATTAAATAAAATATAGAATCATCATTTAAACTACCTGAGGCTGAACCATGCGAACATTTAACGTCATCAGCATAAATTTCTAATTCTGGCTTAGCATTAAATTCTGATTCTTTATTCAACAATATTGCTTTACTCAGTTGGTATCCATCAGTTTTCTGAGCATCAGAATTTACAAATATTTTTCCTTGATATACTGCTTTAGAACTTTCATCTAAAACACTTTTAATTAGTTGATAACTTTTAGTATTTTCAGTTAAATGATTTATTATTGATCTGATTTCGTGATGTTTGTCATTATTTAATGAAAAAATACCATTTACAAAAGCTGATGCATAAACTCCATTTAAATTACAATTTATCTCATTTTTAGAAAAATTTGATCCAGAGGATAAAATAAATGTTTCAGAAATACTGTTCTTATCTTGGTCAATATTGTTAAAAGAATACTTAATATTTTTATTCTCTAATTTATCTACTTTATAGTTTTTTAAAACTGCATTTTCCTTTAATTCAAAGTTATAAAAAATATTTAAAAAATTCTTTTCAGATGTATCATTAAATAAATCTATTAGTCTTAATGAACTATCTTTATCTAGTTCAAAATTTAGTCGTAAATTAATGTTCTTAGACCAAATCTTTGAATTTGTTGTATGATAGATAATAAGAGGTTTTGCTAGTTGATAGCCTTGTTTTAACAATATTTTAAAACATTTAGTAGTAAAGGCATTATTCAAATCAGATAATGAATTACTATTTTTAAATTCATTTATAGTTTCTGATTGATCAATTATTTCTATTTGATCTTTTTTTTCATATTCAAAATCAATTTTTTCAATTCTACCATTTATAAAAACTATTTTATTATGCTCTAATCCATCTACAAATACAGATGTATCAACTTTATTAGTAGACGCTTGATCATTATAAAAACTAAGTTCTCCAATATTGTTTTTTATTATTTGATTAAGATCTGAAAATTTCCAATCTTCTTCTTTTCTATTGGGAAAACCTTTATCTATAAAATTATTTAAACAAAATTTTTTAATTTCGATATCTTTTTGAGATAAACTTAAATTTTTTATACTACTATCAAAATCTTTTTGTAATTGTTCTTTCATTTAATTAAAATTTTCATATCCTTTTTTTTCTAATTCTAAAGCTAAATCTGGGCCACCAGATTTTACAATTTTTCCATTCATCAAAACGTGAACAAAATCAGGTTTTATGTAATCAAGTAATCTTTGGTAGTGTGTAATAATTAAAAACGAATTATCTTTATCTCTCAATGTGTTAACTCCATCTGCAACAATCTTTAAAGCATCAATATCTAAACCAGAATCTGTTTCATCTAAAATTGACAGTTTTGGAGCTAACAATGACATCTGTAAAATTTCATTTTTCTTTTTTTCACCTCCAGAGAAACCAACATTTAACTGTCTATTTAATTTTTCCTCATCAAATCTTAATTTTTTGGATTTTTCTTTTACCAATTTTAGAAATTCAATAGCATCTAGCTCTTTCTTTCCTCTAGCTTTTCTCACAGCATTCAAAGAAGTTTTTAAAAATATATTTGTATTTACACCTGGAATTTCTAGAGGATATTGAAAAGCTAAAAATATACCCTTATGTGCTCTTTCTTCTGTTTCAAGTTCGAATAAATCCTTATCTTCAAAAAGAACCTCACCAGAAACTTCATAACCTTTTTTTCCAGATAGAATATTCGATAATGTACTTTTTCCTGATCCATTAGGACCCATAATTGCGTGTACTTCACCAGGATTTATGTTTAAAGAAAAACCCTTTAAAATAGACTTATTATCAATTGCTGCATTTAAATTATTTATTTTAAGCATTAACCAACACTTCCTTCCAGGCTGATACCTACAAGTTTTTGGGCTTCTACAGCAAATTCCATTGGTAATTGTTGTAACACCTCTTTACAAAAACCATTAACAATCAAGCCAACAGCTTCCTCTGGATTTAACCCTCTTTGCTGACAATAATGTAACTGCTCTTCACTAATCTTCGATGTAGTTGCCTCATGAGCAATATTAGACTCGGAATTTTTATTTTTAATATAAGGTACAGTGTGAGCTCCACATTTATTACCCATTAATAAAGAGTCACACTGGGTATAATTTGTTGAATTTTTGGCTTTTGAGGAAATATCAACTAGACCTCTGTAAGTCATATCTGAACTGCCAGCTGATATTCCTTTCGAAATAATTTTGCTTTTAGTATTTTTACCGAGATGGATCATTTTGGTACCTGTGTCAGCTTTTTGATGATTGTTAGTAATAGCTATTGAATAGAATTCGCCAACAGAATTATCTCCTTTAAGAATACAACTAGGATACTTCCAGGTAATTGCAGAACCTGTTTCAACTTGTGTCCATGAAATTTTTGAATTTTTTCCTTTGCACAAACCTCTTTTTGTTACAAAATTATAAATTCCACCCTTGCCATCTTTATCGCCTGGATACCAATTTTGAACTGTTGAATATTTTATTTCTGCATCATCAAGTGCAATTAATTCTACATTAGCAGCATGTAATTGATTTTCGTCTCTCATTGGAGCTGTACATCCCTCTAAGTAACTTACATAACTTCCTTTATCTGCAATAATTAAAGTTCTCTCAAATTGACCTGTATTTGATGCATTAATTCTAAAATAGGTTGAGAGTTCCATTGGACATCTAACACCCTCTGGTATGTAAACAAAAGAACCATCTGTAAAAACTGCTGAATTTAATGTTGCAAAAAAATGATCACTTGTTGGGATTACAGAGCCTAAATATTTTTTAACTAATTCTGGGTGATTTTGAATTGCCTCTGATATAGGGCAAAATATAATTCCTTGTTTAGTTAATTCATCTTTAAAAGTAGTGGCCACAGAAACTGAATCAAATACAGCATCAACAGCTATTCCATTTAATCTTGCTTGCTCTTGCAAAGGGATTCCGAGTTTTTTATAAGTTTCTAAAAGTTTAGGATCCAGTTCATCTAGACTCTTTGGTTTATCTTTCATGCTTTTGGGAGCAGAATAATAATATAAATCTTGATAATCTATTTTTGTAAATTTAGGTTTCTGCCAATCTGGTTCTTTTAATACTTTAAATCTTTCAAAAGCTTTTAACCTGAACTCAAGCATCCACTCAGGTTCTTTTTTAATATTAGAAATAAATTTAATAACATCTTCATTCAAACCTTTTGGGGCTTGAATATTTTCTATATCTGTTGAAAAACCATATTTATAGTCTTTTAAATTATTTATTTCTTTTTGTCTGTTATCCACTCTAAACTCTTGTCTCTTTATTATTATTTAATAAATCTTTTAGGCTTTTATTTTCAAAGAATGTATTTATGTGAACTTCTAATTCGTCCCATAGGTTATGAGTAATACACTTTGTAGCTTTGCCGTTGCATCCTTTTTTAGATTCTTTTTTACATTGAACAGTTTTAACTTTTTCATCTACTGCATGAAAAATATTTGTTAATTTAATATCGTTCGGGTTTTTATTAAGAACATATCCTCCTTGAGTTCCTCTGATACTTTTAACAATCTCGTTTTTTTTTAGTTTAGAAAAAATTTGTTCTAGGTAATCTAAAGATATACCTTGTCTTAATGATATGTCTCTTAGTGATACTGGATTGATGTTATCAAACCTAGCTAAATCTACTAATGCTGTTACAGCATATCTTCCTCTTGATGTAAGTTTCATTTTATACCCTTAAATAAAGGGTTTTTATACATACCTGACTAAAATGGTCAAGATTAGAGTTTAAAAAAAAATTAACATATTGTCGCTGACTTGTGATAAACGTACATTTTTTTTGAGAATAATAATCATTATCGCTTATGGATAACAAAATTTTAGAAATATTTATACCTGGACCCGCTGGGAGACTAGAGGCTAAATATTTTAAAAGTAAAAAAAATACATCTCCAATTGCTTTAGTATTACAGCCACACCCTCAATATGGGGGAACGATGAATAATAAAGTTGTAGTAGATGCTTTTCATACTTTTATGGATAACGATTTTTCAGTTTGCAGAGTAAATTTTAGAGGTGTTGGTAAAAGCGATGGGGAATTTGATAATGGTCAAGGTGAACTTGCAGATGCTGCAGCTGCATTAGATTGGTTGGAAAGAGAAAATTTTGATAATTCTCAATGTTGGGTATCAGGATTTTCATTTGGATCATTAATTGCAATGCAGTTGTTAATGAGAAGACCAGAAATAAATAGGTTTATAGCAATTTCTCCTCAACCAAATGTTTATGATTTTTCTTTTTTATCTCCGTGTCCAACTTCTGGAATGGTTGTTTATGGTAAAAAGGATGAATTGGTACCAGTAGAATATATTACTGAGCTTGACAAAAGATTAAGTGCACAAAAAGGTATTAAGGTAGAATTTAATGCAATATCTGAGGCAAATCATTTTTTTTCAAAAACAAGTGATGCTTTAATTAGAAATCTTAATAAATATATAAAAAAAGAAACAGCTCTATATTAAAAATTTTCTACTAATTTTCCACCGACTGTGAATTCTTTACATCCAGTTGTTGTACTAAAAGATATTGGTAAATTTAAAAAAGACCTTATAGCCAAAAATGCAAATGCTTGGGATTCAATATAATCTCCATTTAAATTATAATTATCTATAATTTCTAAAGCAATATTATTTTCATTCGATATGTAATTTTTTATACGATTAATCAAATTGCTATTTTTTCTACCACCACCACAGAGTAAAAATGTAATACTATTTTTTTGATTTATATGTTTTAATCCTTCTGCAATCAAATATGCTGTAAAATCCGTTATAGTAGCACAACCATCTTCTAAAGATAAACCTCTTACAAAAGATACGTCGAAATTTTTAATATCTAATGACTGAGAGTAAGAATTTATTTTAAAATTATCTATTGCCTGATTTAGAATAAATTGATCAACTTTCCCTACTTTAGATAAATCACCATTTTTATCCAATTTTTTATTAGAATTATTTCTTACCCATTCATCAATTAAACAATTGCCAGGACCTATATCAAAAGCATAAAGATTATTTTGAAAATTATTTGAATCATTAATTACTTTTGTAACATTAGCAATACCACCAATGTTTAAGAAACCTATTGGAAATTTCATATTAAAATTTTGATTGATTTTTTTTGATAAAATATGATGAAAAATTGGTGTTAAAGGTGCACCTTGACCATTATTTTGAATATCCGCTTGTCTAAAATCATATATGACTTTTTTTTTAACTATTTGAGATAACAATTTACCATCTCCTAATTGATTGGTAATTTTCTCATGTGGGTTATGGTAAATTGTTTGGCCATGAAATCCTATCAAATCAATGGGATTTTTAAATTTTTTTAATGATTGATTAATAGCATCACCATGAAAAAGAGTTAAGTCCCGCTCTAATTCTCTTAATTTTTCAGAATTTTGTAAAAGATCATTCTTTGTTAAAACTAAATCTCTTATTTGAATTAAATGATCCTGAAGATTTTTATCGTACTCATAATAATCATCTAGAATGTTTGAAAATTCATCGTATCCATCTGAACTAATTATAGATAAATCAAGACCATCCATAGATGTTCCAGTCATTAATCCCATTGCAGTAAATAATTTTTTCTTCATTGATATGTTTTTTAAAAAAAATTTGTATATTGTAACTATAAACTTATGAATAAATTTTTAAAAGAATTTAAAGATAGGGGTTTTTTCTATCAATGCACAAGTGAAGATGAATTATCTGAAAAACTAGATGCAGAAAAGATTAAAGGTTACATAGGTTTTGATTGTACGGCTGAAAGTCTACATGTAGGTAGCTTGTTGCAAATAATGTGTTTGCGACTACTTCAAAAAAATGGACATCGACCAATAGTTTTACTCGGTGGGGGAACTACAAGAATTGGAGATCCGTCTGGTAAAGACAAAACTAGAAAAATACTAGGTGAAAAAGAAATAGAAACAAATATTAAAAATATCAAAAATATTTTAAAAAAATTTTTAGATAATGATGATCCAAACACAAAACCAATATTTGTTAATAATTATACATGGCTTAGAGATTTAAATTATATTTCATTTTTAAGAGATATAGGAAAACATTTTACTATTAATAGAATGCTAACATTTGATAGCGTAAAACTCAGATTAGATAGAGAACAATCTCTGAGCTATATGGAATTTAATTATATGATTTTACAAGCATATGATTTTCTAGAATTAAATAAAAAAGAAAATTGTATATTACAAATTGGAGGTTCAGATCAATGGGGAAACATAGTTAATGGTGTTGAGCTTATAAAAAGATTTTCTAATAATCAAACCTTTGGTTTAACAACACCCTTAATTACCCTAGCAAGTGGTGCTAAAATGGGAAAAACTGAAAGTGGAGCTATTTGGTTGGATGAAAAATATTTATCAGCTTATGATTATTGGCAGTTTTGGAGAAACGTAGATGATAGAGATGTAATTAAATTTTTGAAAATGTTTACTGAAATTGAAATTGAAGAAATAGAAACAATTAAAAATAAAGATATAAATGAATTAAAAATACTACTTGCTAATAAAACCACAGAAATGCTGCACGGAAAGATAGCTGCTAAAAATTCTGAACAAGCAGCAAAAGAAGCTTTTTCAGGAAAATATCTTGGTGCAAACTTACCAAAAGTAAATATTCGTTTTAAGAAAATAGAGGAAAAAATTAATATAGTAGATCTGGTTTTGTTATCTAAATTAGAAAACTCTAAAAGCGAAATCAGAAGACTTTTAAAAGGGAATGCGATTAAAATAAACGAAAATGTTATTTCAGATGAAAAATTTGAAATTAACAAAGATTTGTTTAAAGATAATTACCTTAAACTTTCCATTGGAAAAAAAAGACATATTAAAATAGAGATAGATTAATTTTTTTTGATTTTTTCTAAAGTTCTTGTGATAAATCTGGGTGTTAAAGTTTTTATTGGATTTACAGTAGTTTCTAAATCCTCAGGAGGGCCCTTAATTTTAAAACTAACTCCAAAAACTCCTTCTCCAACTTTCTTTCCAATTAATAGATCACCAAGTATAGGGATAGATGCAATCGTCCTATTTATAGTTGTAGCTGGAACCAATGTACCTTTTAAGCTAATTAAATTATTTCCCTCTACATAACCTTCTAATAGTATAGATATTGCTGGTCCAATTGCATATAACTCTTGAATTCTCATGAGTTTATCCTCTTTAGTAAAATTCATTTCAAAGTCTGTAAATCTTATTCCTTCTCCAGTTAGTAAATCTGCTGCGCCTTGAAGTGATGCGAGCGCTAACAACTTAGCTAACGCTGGGATTTCTTTAACTTTGAAATTATCAATCACTAATTTAGAAGTTGAAATTCCATCTTTTTTTAAAGAGTAAAAGTCTAAATATCCATTTTTTCCATCTTCAAAATCTTTAATGAATTTATATCTTTTTACCAAAGGTTTAGCCTTTGATGAAAAAAGAGTGGTAATTTTTTCGCCTTGATCATTTGTAATAATTGTAAAATTTATGTTTTGTGAACTATTAAAAAAGGCCAATATTTGAGCTTCTTCTACTTTATTTTCAATGATGTTTATTTTTCCTTTTAAATCCTTAACAAAATATATTTTATCAAAATATACTTCCTCAAAATTTAATTCCATACTTACGTTATTTTCAAAAAGATTATTTTCTTTTTTATCATCGGCATCAAGTAAGTTAGAAATTAAAGAATTTGCATTAAATGAAGTGCCCTCAATTAAATAATTTTGACCTTCTGCTTTTTTAACATTGTAATTATTTTTTTTATTTTCTGTATCCAAATAATTAAAATATGCCTGATCAATTTTTATTATTTGATTAGAATCATTGAGAGATAAATTCTTAATTTTAATCATATTATTTTCTTCATTAAGAATAAAGCTATTTATATTTAGATTTTTGTTATTTTTTAATTCTCCATTAATTTGAAGATACATTTTACTTTTATCTTTTTTTTTATAATTAATATTATCAATTTTAAATTTTGTATTTTTTACATTTAATTTAGTATTAAAACTTATTTTGTTTTCTTTTTTCTCAATTAAGTAATCTATTTCTTCAAAATCCTTATTGATTTTAAATTTTCCAGAACCTGAAAAAATAAGATTGTTATTATTAAAATTAATTTTCAATTTCTGATTATTCAAATTAATTTTTTTATTAGTTTGAGGAAAGAAAATTTTTAAATAATCTTGTTGTTTTAAGGCTATATTTCTTAAAATTAATTCTGAATTTATATTTAAATCATTGTTTCTTTTGTTTAAAAAATATTTAATTTTATTTATGTCATTATTATTTAACTGAATTTCTCCATCACCATTAATTGATAAATTTTTATCCTTATAATTTAAATTTAATTTATGGTTATTCAGTAAAATTAAGTCATCAACCTCCAGCAAAAAACTATCAATTATATCTATTTTTTTATACTTTAACTGATCAATTTCTATATCAGAATTTAATACTACATTTTTTACTTTAAACTTTTCATCTATCTCAAAAGAAAATTCATTATTTGTTTTAAATTTAGCACCATCTATAATTATATTATCAAAGTTTAAATTTAATAATTTTATTATATTTGAATTTAAGCTTGTCTCGTTATTTTTGACAATCCCATCAATTAAAAAACTATTTTTTTTCTTTATTATGTTTAATTTTTTAGAAGTCAAATTCACTTCTTCAGTGACAAAATTTATTTCATTTAAAAAATAATTATCTTTTTGAAGATTAAAATTGAAATTTATATTATTAAAGTTTGCCTTATTTAAAAAATTAACACTTGCATCTTTTATTAAACCTTTAATTTCATAATCATTTTTAATTTTACCATTTTTGTCAAAATTTAAATTTAAATCTATTATTACATGACCTTTTTTTATAATTGTCTCCAATATAAATAATTCTGGCTTTTTGTTTACAGTACGAACAAATTTAATTAGATCTTTTAATAATATAGACCTAGTTGTTATCTCTATTTTTGAAGATGAAATTTTATTTTTAATTAAAGAATTTAAGGAAACTTGGGTTTTTATACTTTCCAATGCCAATGGTCTTTTTGAAAAATATATAGTACCACCGACTGTTTTTGCATAAATTTTTAGTTTTAAAGGATCTAATGTTATTTTAATTTTTTTTAAATCAATATCTATATTTTTATTTATTTGTGAAATTTTATTTTTAATTTGATTGTTAAATTTGTCTGTCTCTATACCAATTATGCTTAGATGAAGTATCAAAATAGATAATAACGAAACAAATATAATGAAATACTTTAAAATATTATTTTTCATTTAATTTATAAAGTGACTGTTCTAAAAATTCATCTATTTCACCATCCAATACTTTATCAGGACTTGTGCTTTCAAAATTAGTTCTATTATCTTTTACGAGTCTATAAGGTTGTAGAACATATGATCTAATTTGATGGCCCCATCCGATTTCAGATTTTGAACTTTCAGCATTTTGACTTTCTTGCTCCCTTTTTTTAATTTCATAATCATATAATCTTGCTCTCAACATATTCATGCATGTTTCTTTATTTTTGTGTTGAGATCTTTCGTTTTGACATTGAACAACAATTTTTGATGGAATATGTGTTATTCTAACTGCGCTATCAGTAGTGTTAACGTGCTGGCCACCTGCTCCACTGGAACGATAGGTATCTATTCTTAAATCTTTTTCTAAAATTTCTATATTTATATTTTCATCTACCACTGGATAAATCCAAACACTTGCAAAACTTGTATGCCTTCTTGCTCCGGAATCAAATGGAGATATTCTAACCAATCTATGTATTCCCGACTCTTTTTTTAACCATCCAAATACATAGTCACCATCTATTTTAATTGTTGCAGATTTTATTCCTGCTTCGTCACCTCTATGTTCGCTAATCAAACTTGATTTAAAATTTTTTTTATCAGACCATTTTAAATACATTCTTCTTAGCATATCAGCCCAATCTTGACTTTCAGTTCCTCCAGCACCAGCATGTATTTCTATGTAACAATTTAAAGGATCTGCTTCATTGGATAAGAAACATTTAATTTCATTTTTTTTAACTTCATCTCTTAAGTTTTTAATATTTTGCAGAATTTCTTTTTGAACTTGTAAATTATCTTCTTCAATCGCCAATTGATTCAAATCATCCAAATCTTTTAGTTTTTCAACATTGTTACTTTGAGAATTTGTTAAATCTTCATAAAATTTCTTTTCTTTGATTACTCTTTGAGAATTATTTTTATCTTGCCAAAAATTGGCACTCAGCATTTGTGAATTTAAAAATTGCAGTTTTGATGGGATATTGTTTTTTTCAAAGATACTCCTGTATTTTTTGATTTATCTTTTCAACTTCTTCTTTGAAATTTTGATAATTATTATCCATTAATAAAACTTTAATATATTATTTGAGTCTAATCTATCTGAATTTGTATAAAGTACTTTTCCATCAACAATATTTTCTTTTTTAAAAACCTCTATAATAGTATTCTTTGAGTTAAATTTTGCCTTTTGACCTGTTAAAGGGTCAACAACCATCATAACTGTTCCTTTAGCAGCCTTAAATGGTCTTGCATCATATTTGTTAACAGAATCACTTATAAAGCTTTTGAATATCGGCAAAGCAGTTTTAGATCCTGTTTCATATTTACCCAATGGACTTGGATTATCTGAACCAACATATACACCAACTAGTAAATTTGAAGTAAAACCTATAAACCAAGTATCTGTATTTTTATTTGTTGTACCGGTTTTGCCTGCAATGTTTAAATTTAAGTCTTTTAGTTTTTTTGCTGTACCTCTTTGAACAACTCCTTCTAAAATTGATGTCATTTGAAAAGCTGTTTCTGGAGAAAAAATTTGCATATAGTTATTTTGAATCTCGGGATAATCATTAGTTAAATAAGAAATTTGATCACAATTAATACATTTTCTTTTATCATTATTAAAAATAGTGTTTCCTTCACTGTCTTGAATTCTATCTATCAGTATTGGTTCCACAAGTTTTCCTCCATTAATAAAGACTGAATAAGCAGATGTAAGTTTTAATAAAGTTGTTTCAGCAGATCCCAAAGATATAGACAAAAGTTCTTCTGGATTGTCATAAATTTTTAATGCTTTTGAAAAATCAATAATTTTCTCTAAACCAAGATTTTGAGCTATTCTTACTGTCATTAAATTTCTAGATTTCTCTAAACCTACCCTTAAAGTCGATTGCCCATAAAATTTCTTTCCATAATTTTCTGGTTTCCACATTTTTAAATCATCTCCTTGTTCTAGCACAAGTGGTGCGTCTAACACTAATGATGTTGGTGTAAAATCATTCTCCAAGGCTAATGCATAAACAAATGGTTTAAAAGCTGATCCAGGCTGTCTTTTGGCTTGGGTGGCTCTGTTAAACTCACTTTGCTTGAAACTAAAACCACCGCTTAATGCTAAAACTCTTCCAGTATATGGATCCATTACAACAATTCCGCCATTTACTTTTGGTAGTTGCCGTAAATTAAAAATATTTTCTTTAAGATTTTTAACATAAACAACATCACCAGGTTTTAATAATTTATCGAATTCTTTCTTTGTCCAAGAAATACTCTGATATTCTATAACACCTTTGATATTATCTTCTGTTTCTATTTCTGCTGAAAATTTATTTAATTTTTTGACTATCGCTAATTTCCAATTAATTGAATTTTCTAATTTATACTTTTCTAAATCTTTTTTCCATCCCGAGTTATAAACCTTATTAGTAAGTGGTCCTCTCCATCCCTTTCTTTTATCATATTCTATCAACCCATCTCGTAGAGATTTTGTAGCAATTGTTTGTAAATTTAAATTTATCGGAGTATTGATATTAAAACCTTGTTTGTAAACTTTATCATAGCTCAAAGTTTCAATTACACTTTTTCTCACATCTTCAATAAAATATTGAGCATCCTCTAAATAAATTTTTTTATTTTTTTTTAAAATTATTTCCTCTTTTGTAAGTTTTTTATACCATTCTGAAGTTAAATAATTATTATCTAACAAATTTTTTAAAACTAGATTTCTTCTAAATTTTGCTAAAACTGGATCTCTATAAGGGTTATATCTACTAGGTGCTTTTGGCAAAGCTGCTAATAAAGCGGCTTCTGAGTAATTTAAATCTTTAATAGATTTATCAAAATACTCTAAACTTGCAGCGGCTACTCCATATGATCCACTTCCAAGATAAATTTGGTTTAGATAAAGTTCTAAGATTCTTTCTTTGGATAAAGCTCTCTCTATTCTAAAAGCTAAAATTGCTTCCTTAATTTTCCTATTTAAACTTACTTCATTAGTTAATAAAAAGTTTTTTGCTACCTGTTGGGTAATCGTAGATGCTCCCTCTAACCTTTTAGATGATAAAATATTTGAAATATTATTTATTACAGCTCTAATAACACCTTTAGCATCAACACCTGGGTGTTTGAAAAAATTTTTATCTTCAGCAGATAAAAACGCGTTAATTACATTTTTTGGAATTGAATTAAATGGAACAAATACTCTTTTTTCCTTTGAAAAATCTGCCACTAAATCGCCATTGCCAGAGTAAACTTTACTGGAAACGGGAGGTTTGTAATTTTTAAGAAATTTATAATCTGGTAAATCGTTAGAATAGGTCCATAAGATACTTATTATCAAAATAGCTGATAAAAGAATAAAAGACGTAATTAAAATAAAGATATTTCTTAAAAATTTATTCATTTATATTTCATTATATCTTGGAATTTGTTAAAGATATGGCAATAGAAATAAACAAAATTTTTTAAATAAACTAAATACTAATGAAAAAAACAATCACAATACTATGGAAAAAAATTTATACATTGATGCATCGCATCCAAATGAAACAAGAGTTGTTCTTAAATCAGGTGAAAATATTGAAGATTACGAGTACGAAGGTTTAAAAAATAACTTAATTAAAAATAATATTTATTTAGGAAAAGTAAGTAGAATTGAACCATCTTTACAAGCTGCTTTTGTAGATTTTGGTAGAGAAAGACATGGGTTTCTGTCTTTTAATGATATTCAGTCTGACTACTATCAAATACCTAAAGCAGATTTAGATAAAATTAAAGATGAAGAAGAGAAAGCCAGAGAAGAACTTTCAAAACAAGTTGAAGCAAAAGAAGAGGAAAACATTGCCGAAGGAAAATTAGAAATAGATGATCCAATAGAAAAAAAAACTGATGATGAAGAACAAATTTCTAGTAAAGAGAATATCATTGAAAATGATAATCTAGATTATGATAAAGATAAAAAGAAAGAAAAAAAATTCAGAATAAAAAGATATAAAATTCAAGAAGTGATAAAACCAAATCAGGTTATATTAGTTCAGGTAACAAAAGATGAGAGAGGTCAAAAAGGTGCTGCCCTAAGTACTTTTATATCAATTGCTGGAAAATATATAGTATTAATGCCAAATACTCCTAAAGGTGGGGGAATTTCAAGAAAAATATTTAATCCAACTGATAGAAAAAAAATTAGAACAATTTTAAATGATATAGAAATACCAAAAGAGATGGGTTTAATAGTTAGAACTGCTGGAAGCAATAAAACAAAAAATGAAATTAATAATGATTTAACTACTCTGATAAATGCTTGGGAGCAAATAAAAGAAAATGCAATTAACTCAATTGCACCATCATTAATTCATCAAGAAAGTGAAATAATTAAAAGAACTTTAAGAGATATGTTCGATGATAGTACCCAAAATATTATTGTTGAGGGAAATGAGGGGTATAAAAAAGCTCAGTCATTTATGAAAACAATGATGCCTTCATTTGTAAAAAAAATTAAAAAATATAGAGGTAAAATTCCACTATTTATTGAAGAAAATATAGAACAAAAATTAAACCAAATTTTTGACTCTGAAATTAAACTTAAATCGGGTGGATACTTAGTTATTAACCCAACCGAAGCGTTGGTCTCTATAGATATTAATTCTGGAAGTTCTATTAAAAATAAAAATGTTGAAAGTACAGCCCTTGATACAAACATTGAAGCAGCAGAGGAAATAGCTAGACAAATAAAAATTCGAGATCTATCTGGATTAATTATAATAGATTTTATTGATATGCTTAGCTATGGAAATAGACGGTTGGTAGAGAGAAGACTAAAAGAAAAATGTAGATCTGATAGAGCAAGAATCCAAATTGGGAGAATAAGTAACTTTGGTTTATTAGAAATGTCTAGACAAAGACTTAGGGAAAGTGCAATTAAATGGAAAGTATCATTAACAGATGAATCGTTTGCTCAAAAAATATTAAAAATTGTTGAATTAAAAGCTGTAATTAATAAGGCTAAATTTGTTGAGTTAAGAGTTTGTGAAAAAATTTCAGATTTTTTAAAAGAAAATTTTATTAAAGACTTAACATATTTTGAAAAAAAAAATAAAATGACAATTGATATTATAAGCGACAATTCTCTAATAATTCCTGAATACATAATTAACATTCAAAATAAATCAAAAAAAACAATTGAATTAGTTGAATATTTTGAAAAATTAAAAAACTTAGAAAATCAAAACAAAGAAAATAAAAATATAGAAAAAAAAGAAATTAAAAAAAAAACTACAAAAAACTACAAAAAAAAGAAGTTTTATAAGAAAGCTAAATAATTCCTCTTGTTGGAGAAGATGGATTGCCCATTAAAGATTTGTTTATTCTTCCAGATTTATAAGATTGTCTTCCAGCAATAACGGCATTTTTAAAAGCAAGAGCCATTTCAAATGGTTTTTTTGCCTTAGCAATTGCTGTATTAACAAGAACACCATCACATCCTAGTTCCATTGCAATTGTTGCATCAGATGCTTGCCCTAAACCTGCATCAATAATCAATGGAAGTTTTGTTTGTTTTCTAATTATATGAATATTAATTTTATTTTGTATTCCTAATCCTGATCCAATAGGTGCTGCTAATGGCATAATTGCATCTGCTCCAGAATTTTCTAAACGTTTAGCCATTAATGGATCATCATTGCAATATACCATAACTTTAAAGCCTTCTTTAGCTAGTACTTCAGTTGATTTTAATGTTTCAATCATATCTGGAAATAAATTTTTTTTATCTCCTAAGACTTCTAATTTAACTAATTTCCAACCACCTATTTCTCGAGCAAGTCTAAGAGTTCTTAAAGCTTCTTTTGAATTAAAACATCCTGCTGTATTTGGTAAATAAGTAATTTTTTTTGGATCAACGTAATCCATTAATAAAGGTTTATTTTTATCAGTAATATTAACTCTTCTAACTGCAACAGTTACAATTTCTGCGCCAGAGAGTTTAATTGCTTTAGCACACTCAGACATACTTTTATATTTTCCTGTTCCAACAATTAATCTGGAATTAAATTTTTTATTTGCAATAATCAGACTATCTTTTTTCAAATTAACCACCTCCAATAAAATGAACTATTTCAATTTTATCATTTTTATTTATTTTTATTTTATTAATTTTTTTTTTATCTATTATTTCTTCATTTAGCTCAATTGCTACTTTATTTAATGGTATTTTAAGATTTTTTAACACTGCAGAAAGTTTAGAATCATCAGTTATAGATTTGATTTTGCCATTTATTTTAATTTTTATTTTTTTTATTTTTTTCATCGTATATAAATGCTGAATGAATAATAAAATAATTATTATTAATGGTCCAAATCTTAATCTATTAGGTGAAAGAGAACAATCACATTATGGATCAACTACATTTGACCAACTTAAAGAAAATTGTTCTAAAAAAGCACAAGAAATTGGTCTAGAGGTTGAATTTGCTCAATCTAATGTTGAAGGTGAGCTTGTTAATGTAATTCAAGATGCTAGGAAAAAATTTGATGGTATGATTATAAATGCCGCTGCATTTACTCATACTTCTGTGGCTATAAGAGATGCTCTAGATTTATTCAAAAAACCAATAATTGAGATACATTTATCTAATATTTATAAAAGAGAGGAATTTAGACATAAATCACTTATAAGTGATGTCGTAACTGGAGGAATTTTTGGATTAGGTGCTGAAGGATATATTTTGGCCATAATTTCATTACAAAAGACTTTGCAAAATGAAAATAGATAAAAAAATAATTAAAGAATTAAGTGATTATTTAAAAGAATTTGATCTTACTGAAATAGAGATAACCGAAAAGGATACAAAAATTAAAGTATCAAAAAATAATGTTTCAGTTAGTAATCAACCTCAAGTTATTTCGTCCTCATCACCTACAATAAGTTCAACACCTTCACAAACTCAAAATATTAAATCAGGAACTGAAATTACTTCACCTATAATTGGAACTGCCTATCATGCTCCAGAACCTGGCGCTCAAAAGTTTGTTGAGATTGGAAAAAAAATTAAAAAAGGTGATACAATAATGATTGTTGAGGCAATGAAAACAATGAATCATGTTCCTTCAACAGCAGATGGTGTAGTAAAAGAAATTTGTGTCGAAGATGGCCAACCTGTAGAATTTGGTCAAACTATTATTGTCCTAGAATAAATAATGTTTAAAAAAATTTTAATTGCAAACCGTGGGGAAATTGCAGTTAGAATTATTAGAGCATGTAAAGAATGGGGAATTCCTACTGTCGCTGTTCATTCAGATGTAGATAGAGAAAGTATGCATGTAAGAATGGCTGATGAAAGCGTATGTATTGGTTCCCATCAACCAGCGAATAGTTATTTAAATATTCCAGCATTAATGTCAGCAATCGAACTTACAAATGCTGATGCTGTTCATCCTGGCTATGGTTTTCTCTCAGAAAATGCAAATTTTGCCAGAATTTTAGAAGAGAATAAAATTAATTTTATAGGAGCTTCATCAAAACACATTGAAATGATGGGTGATAAAATCCAAGCAAAAAGAATAGCTAAAGAAAATGGATTACCTGTTATTGAGGGTTCTGAAGGTGGTGTAAAAGATGTTATTGAAGCAAAAGAGCTTTGTAAAAAAATTGGTTTTCCTATCTTAATTAAAGCCTCAGGTGGAGGTGGAGGTAAAGGTATGAAAATAGTTTACAAGGAAGAAGAATTTGAAACTTTATTTTCAACTGCTAAATCAGAAGCACAAAAATATTTTGGCAATGATGAAGTTTATATTGAAAAATTTTTCCAAAATCCAAGACATATTGAGGTTCAAATATTAGCAGGTAAAAATAGAGTAGTTCACCTTCATGAAAGAGATTGTTCTGTTCAAAGAAGACATCAAAAATTAATAGAGGAAACACCAAGTCCAGTTTTAAATGATGAAATAAGAAAAGATTTATTTGAGAGAACAGTAAAAATGGTAGCTAAAATAGGTTATATGGGAGCTGGAACTGTTGAATTCATTTATGAAGATGAAAAATTTTATTTCCTTGAAATGAACACAAGAGTTCAAGTTGAGCATCCTGTTACTGAGATGGTTACAGGCGTTGATATAATCAAAGAACAAATTTGGATTGCCTTTTCAGGAGAAACAGCATTGAAACAAAGCGATATAAATCCTAGGGGACATGCAATTGAATGTAGAATAAATGCTGAAGATGCGAGTAAAAACTTTCAACCTTCGCCTGGTGTTATTACTATGTGTCATCAACCATCTGGTTTTAGAACCAGAGTGGATGGTGCAATATTTCAGGGATATAAAGTAACCCCCTATTACGACAGTATGGTTTGTAAGTTAATTTGTCATGGAAGAAACCGAACAGAAGCAATTCAAAGAATGAATAGATCTTTAGATGAATTTGTTATTGAAGGAATAACTACAACAATACCTTTACATAAAAAATTATTAAACCACAAAAAATTTATCAATTCAGATTTTAACGTTAGCTGGTTAGATAAAGATTCTATTGTTTAATAACAGTTTATAAGCCAAACATCATAAACAGGATGATCAAAAGGTGTTATTGATGGACTAGATGAAAACATCCATCCATTAAAAACAAAAACTTCATCATTATTTTTATTAGTTAAATCTCGAACTTGAATATATGCAGTTATTTCTGGATTATCATCAAATTCAGAATTTTTGCATTTAAGACTTTTTATAGACAAATCCTTAAATTTTTTCAATTCTCCATTTTTAAGTTTAAGAAGGGTATTTTTAGAACTAATTTTATCTAAAATTTTTATATCAGTAAAAGCTCCCTCTAAATTATTTTTTGAGTTTGAATTAAAAACTAAGCAAAAATAAAACAAAAAAACTAAATAGATTAATTTAAAATTATTTTTTCCAACTTGAGTATTTCTTTTTAACACCATCTTTATTTTTATTTGGATAATATGCCTTGTCAGTTCCAGTTAAATTTTCTTGATGTGGTTTTTGCCATTCGTATTTTTCAAGGGTATGCTTTTTTTCAATTTTGTTAGGTGTAAAATGTATCCAAGAATACCATTCAACAGGAATTTTTGATGCATCAATTGTATTTGAATAGACAACCCATCTTTTTCCGTTTTTACTCTCATAGTATTTATTACCTGTCTCATCGGTACCAACTATTTTTCCAAAAAAAATAGTTTTTAGTCTTGTTCCAAAAGTGTCTTGATTCCACCACGTGAAAATTTTTTTTAAGAGTGTCAACATAATATTTTTTTTATTTATTCAATTAAAAATTGTAAAATTTAAATTAGACTAAAATATGAATTTGTATATAAATAAAATGATTCATTATTCAAATTAATTTTTAAATTGAGGTCAAATGGCAAAGTACTTAGTAGAAACTTATTATACCTGTACCTTTAAGGTAAATCATTATTTAGATGATATTAACGAGAAAGAGTTAAAAAATTTAGAAAAAAGAGATGACGGTAAATTTGAGGTTTTAGACGTAAAACTTGATAACAGAAAAACAAAAAGTCTAGATCCTAAAAATAATAAAGTCCTTAAAAATAACAAAGTAGAAGTGGTTACCGAAACAGATAATAAAAGCTCAATAGATAAAGAAAATGTAATAACAAGCATAAACACAGCTAACGAAAGATTAGGTAAAAGATTTAGTATGCCCGACAGAAGAAAAGGGTATATTCAAAAAGCTACTATTGGTGATCACAAAGTCTACCTGCATACTGGAGAATATGAAGATGGAAAAATTGGAGAAATATTTATTGATACCAGTAAAGAAGGTGAGCTTGTTAAAGCTTTAATGAATAACTTTGCAATTGCTGTTTCATTAGGCCTTCAATATGGTGTTCCGTTAGATGAGTTTATAAGTGCATTCGTTGGTACAAAATTTGAACCATCTGGCAAAGTCCATGGTAATGATAGAATTTTAAGCGCCACATCCATTTTGGATTATATTTTCAGAGAATTAGCTATTTCATATCAAAATAGAGAAGATCTGGCCCACACTCCAGCAATTGGAGGAAATGATTCTATAAATAATGAAGATCAAAGCTCTGATGATCAAAATCAATTATTAAAAATTGTAAAAGATATTACAAGTAAAGGTTTTGTAAGAAATAATTATAAAAAAAATCTAGTAGATCTTTCAGATATAAAAATAAGTTTAAAAGGTAAAAAATAAATTATTTTTTATTTTTTAAAGCTAAATTTAATTCTTTTAATTGATCTGGATTTACTTCAGATGGTGCGTTCATCATCAAATCTTGTGCGTTTTGGTTCATTGGAAACATAGTTACTTCTCTAATATTCTTCTCATTAGCTAATAGCATTACTATTCTATCGATTCCAGGCGCTATACCGCCATGTGGTGGAGCTCCATAACTAAGTGCATTAATCATACCACTAAATTTTTCGTCTACTTGATCTTTATCATATCCTGCTATCGAGAAAAGTTTATACATAAGTTCTGGTTTATGGTTTCTAATTGCTCCTGAAGATAATTCTATGCCATTACAAACTATGTCATATTGATAAGCAAGTATATCTAATGGGTTTTCAAAATCTTTTTTACTTAAATCACCTTGAGGCATTGAAAACGGATTGTGACTAAATTTAATCGTGTTTGCTGATTCATCCTTTTCAAACATTGGATAATCTACTATCCAGCAAAATGCGAAAACATTTTCATCAATTAAATCTAGATCTTTTGCAATTTTATCTCTTGCTAGTGCAGTAATTTTTTCTAATTCATCTTGTTTCCCACAAGCCATGAAAATACTATCTCCTATTTCACAATTTGTTTTTTTTATGATTTCAACTAATGCATCTTGAGAAAAGAATTTTCCTATGGGGCCTTTTGCTGAAATATCTTTATCTTTTTCAAAAGTAAAATAAGCTAAACCTGAAGCGCCCTCTTCTTTTGCCCATTTATCAATATTATCGAAAAAACTTCTTGGCTTATCTTTTGTATTTTTTGTAATAATACATCTTACTTTAGATCCAGATTTTACTAATTCTTTAAATATTTCAAATGAAACATCTTCTCTTGTAAAAATTTCAGTTATATCATTTATAATGAGTGGGTTTCTTAAATCTGGTTTATCAGTACCATATTTAAGCATTGCTTCCTTGTATGAAATCTTTGGAAATTTATCAAATACCAGTTTTTTGGTAGAAAAATTTTTAAATGTATTAACCATTAACTTCTCAACAACATTAAATACATCCTCTTGTTCAACAAATGACATTTCCAAATCTAATTGATAAAACTCCCCAGGACTTCTGTCTGCTCGTGCATCTTCATCCCTAAAGCAAGGTGCAATTTGAAAATATCTATCAAATCCAGAGACCATTATTAATTGTTTAAATTGTTGAGGAGCTTGAGGTAATGCATAAAATTTTCCTGGATTTAAACGACTAGGTACTAAAAAATCTCTTGCACCTTCTGGACTAGATGAGGTTAAAATTGGTGTTTGAAATTCTAAAAAACCTAATTTAGTCATTTCATTTCGGATATATGAAATGACTTTAGATCTTAAAATAATATTCTCGTGAATTTTTTTTCTTCTTAAATCTAAAAATCTATATTTCAGTCTTATTTCTTCGGCATACTCTTGATCGCTAAAGACCGGCATAGGCAGTTCTTTACAAGTTCCCAAAGTTTCATATTTCTCAATAACAACCTCTATTTCACCTGTATCAATTTCAGAATTAATTGTTTCTTTTGATCTGTTAACAACCTTTCCCTCAAATTTAATCACTGTTTCTAATTGCATTTTTTCTAAATCAGAAAAATATTTATTATCTTTATCAATTATACATTGGGTAATTCCGTAATTATCTCTCAAATCAATGAATAATAAATTTCCATGATCTCTTTTTTTATTTATCCAGCCTGCAAGTAAAATTTTTTTATCTACATGCTCTTTTCTTAATTCATTACACTTATGTGTTCTGTATTTATTCAATTAAACCTCTAATGCTTCTCTTATAATTTTAAAATCGATTGGTTTCTTTCTTTTTAAACTAATTTCGTCGATTTTATATATGAAATCAGAAATTTTGCCATAAGTTCTATCAATTCTCTTAATTATAAATTCAATAAGTTTTTGGTCTATTGATATTTGACGATCAGAAAGATTTTTTAGTATTAATGCATAAATTAAATCATCACCAGGTTTTTCAATTTGAGATAAAATAAAATTAGTAGATCTTGAATTTAAATCATTAAGTTTAAATTTAAAGTCTACTATCGGTATTGTTGAGGTTACTATCAAATATTTATTATCCTGATCTATAATATTAATAAGTGAAAATAATAAATTTTCATTTATTTTTTCAGTTAAATCCTCAACAATAATGTTTTCATATATTTTAATTTTTGAAAGAAAATCATTTTTAATATCCTCTGAATTAATTTTAATTCCTTTATTTTTTGCTAAAAATATATTTATTAAATGACTTTTACCTGAAAACTTTTCACCAATTAAGTTTATAAAATTTTTATCCCACTTTGGCCAACTGTTTAAAAGACGAAAAGAATGTTCGTTACTATTGGAAACATAAAAATCCTGATCTTTAAAATTTTGCTCATAATCAAATTTAAGTATTTGCTGATTAAGATTTGTCATTTAAAACCCAAATTTTATTTTTTATTTCAAAATTATAATTTTGATAACTCATGACCTCTAAAAATTTATCGGGTGTTCCATTAAAAACAACTTTATAAAAATTATTTTGATTATCAAACTTATAAATTGAAAAATTATATATCAAATCCATATTAGATAGAATTTTTTCAAATTTATTAATTTTTATATTGTCGGAATTATCTACAGAAATATTTAAAGATAGTTTTACTGAAGTATTAATTTGATTTTGTGATTTCCAAAAATCTTCATAAACTAATTTTAAGTTATCAATAAATTTAAAAATTTCTTCTTCATCATCAAAATTAACTTTAGTATAATTCAAATTTTTTAAATTGTTTTTTTGATTAAAAAAAATTTTGTTAAATACTCTTATTTTATTATTTTCTTTAAATACAATCATAATTATGTGATCATTTATATTGTATTTATTTATTATTTCTTTGAAGTTATAAGTCTCCAAATTATCAATATTTTTTTTGATCAAACTAAAGTCATCAAGATCTTGTGTGGGTAAAATATAATTTAAAAGACTGTGTTTTTTATTATTTGAATTCCAACTAGAAAATAATTTGCTCTCAGAGAACATTGAAACTTGATTTTGATTCTGGTCAATAAAGACGGGAATAAATAAAAAATCTTTTTTTACAGGTAGAGATGGAAATATATTTTTTGTTTCTAATAAATCGAATATATTTTTTTTATTAAATGAAACGTTTAAGGTCAGATAATAGATCTCATCTATAAACTTTTCTTCTATAATAGAGAAAGTTTCAATCATTCCCTTTATTTGATTAATTGATGTATTTTTTAATTTAACTTGATCCTTGCTTTGAGCAATTGACAGAATTAGTTCATTGAATGCCTTTGCAAAACCCTCATCTATAATTTCATTTTTGTTAAAATTTATTTCAAAAGGTGTTGATATTTCAATATCATTTATAGAAAATGTATTTGCGTGACTTTTTTCTGTGGAAAAGAAAATATTTGATAAAGCAAGAAATAAAAATAAATTATATAAAAGCCTAAATTTATAAAGTTTAGAAATAAATTTCATAAAACATATTAATGAATAAAAAAAAATTTACCTATAAAAAAAGTGGAGTTAATATCAGAGCTGCAGATAAGTTTGTTGATTTCATTTCCACTGTTACAACAAAAAAAAGAGGCAAAAAAAAGTTTTCTAATATTGGGGGTTTTGGTTCAATCACGAATATACCAAATAACATTAAACAACCTAAAATCGTAGCCTGTACGGATGGTGTTGGAACTAAAATTGAAATTGCTAATACTTTAAATAAATTTGATACAATTGGCATTGACCTAGTTGCTATGAGTGTAAATGACTTAATTGTTCAAGGAGCTAAGCCTCTACTTTTTTTGGATTATATTTCCATAAATAAGATTGATTTAAAAAAACTTAAAGCAATAATTAAAGGTATTAATTATGGCTGTAACCAATCAGGCTGTGAACTAGTTGGTGGAGAAACTGCTGAAATGCCAGATACTTATGAGAAAGGGAAATTTGATATTGCTGGTTTTGCTGTGGGCATTGTTGGAAGGAATAATATTTTAAATAAAAATAAAATAAAAAAAAATAATCTGATTCTTGCAGTTCCCTCAAATGGTTTACATTCTAATGGGTATTCTCTAGTAAGATATTTAATAAAGCAAAAAAAAATAAATATTAAAAAAAGCAAGTTTTTAAAATCCGAGCTCTTAAAACCAACAAAAATATATGTTCAAGAAATAATGAAATTAACAAACAAAAAATTAATTAATGGTTGTGCAAATATTACTGGTGGAGGGTTGTCTGACAATATTAAAAGAATTATTCCATATAAACTTTCCGCAAATATAAGTTTAGATAAGATTAAAGCTTCTAAAATATTTAATTGGCTTAAAAAAAATGGAGTTTCAGATAAAGAAATGCTTAAAACATTTAATTGTGGAGTTGGTTTTTGCCTTATTGTTGAAAGTAAAAATCTAAAAAAAATAAATAATTTTTTTTCAAAAAAATATAAACCATATGTTATTGGAAAAATTTCTGAAGGCAAAAATAAAGTTAAACTTAATGGCTCTATCAACTGGATACAATAGAGTAAGAACAGCTGTATTTATTTCAGGTACAGGTAGTAATTTAAAATCTTTAATTAAATTTTCTAAAACTAAAAAATCTCCTATTTCAATTAACTTAATTATTTCAAATAACTCTAAAGCAAAAGGTTTAAATTACGCTAAGATATTTAAAATTAAAAAAAAAATATTAAATTATAAAAATAAAAATTTAAGTGAAGAAAAATTATTATCTATTTTAAAAATAAATAATATTGAAATGATTTGTCTTGCTGGATTTATGAAAATTTTATCAAAAAATTTTATTGAAAAATTTCCTGGGAATATTTTAAATATACATCCTTCTTTATTGCCCAAATATAAAGGATTAAATACTCACAAAAGAGCATTAAATAATAAAGAAAAATACTCGGGATGCACTGTGCATTTTGTAAATGCTAGATTAGACTCAGGGAAAATTATTTTACAAAAGAAGGTCAAGATTTCAAGACATGAAACTGAAGCTTCGCTTGCTAAAAAAATTTTATTTCAAGAACATAAGCTCTACCCAAAAGCTATATTAAAAACATTTAATCTTTAAAGAAAAAATCTATTTCTATTTTAGCATTTTCAATGCTATCTGATCCATGGACTGAGTTTTTATCTATTGAAATTCCATATTTTTTTCTAATTGTGCCTTCTTCCGCGTCTTTTGGGTTTGTTGCTCCCATTAATTCTCTATTTCCTAAAACTGCGTTTTCTTTTTCAAGAATCATAACAACAATCGGACCAGATGAAAGATAATCACATAGATCGTTATAAAATGGCTTTGTTTCATGAACTTTATAAAATTTTTCTGCTTCAGATTTTTCAATTTGAATTTTTTTTTCTTTTAAAATTGAAAACCCATTACTTTTAAAAATTTCTTTTATTTCATTTTCCAAGTTTCTTTCAACAGCATCTGGTTTAATTATTGACAAAGTTTTTTCTATTTTACTCATATTTATCTTCTATTAGTTTGTTTAATAATCTTACACCATAACCAGTAGCACCTCCTGAATTCAATGCTCCTCCGTACTTAGAAAATGCCATACCTGCAATATCTAAATGCGCCCAAGGTGTTTTATTTAATATAAATCTTTGTAAAAATTGTGCAGCAGTTGTAGATCCTGCGCCACCAACATAATTAATATTTTGCATATCCGCATTTTTTGAATCTATTAATTTATCAAAATTTTTATTTAAAGGCATTCTCCATACTTTTTCCTCTACATTTTCACCAGCATGAATTAATTGCTTGGATAATTTGTCATCATTAGAAAATAAACCAGCATATTCAGAACCAAGAGAAACAATAATAGCTCCTGTTAAGGTTGCTAAATCCACTATAAACTTTGGATTAAATTTTTTTTCTGTATATGTTAGTGCATCAGCAAGCACTAATCTTCCTTCAGCATCTGTATTTAAAATTTCTACTGTCTTTCCACTGTAAGACTTAACTATATCTCCTGGTCTTTGTGCATTTCCACCAGGCATATTTTCAACTAATCCAACCACTCCAACTGCATTAACTTTTGCTTTTCTTATAGCTAAACTTTTCATTAATCCAACTACCACAGCTGAACCTGCCATATCATATGTCATGTCTTCCATAAATTTTGCTGGCTTTAAAGAAATTCCACCTGTATCAAAACAAACTCCTTTTCCTACAAACGCTAAAGGTTTTGATTTATCTTTTAATCCACTCCACTCCATCGTGACTAAGTAAGAACCTCTTACGCTACCTTGTCCTACTCCAAGTAAAGTATTCATGCCCATTTTTTTTAATTTTTTTTCATCATAAACAGTAATCTTTAATCCATCTTTACTTAATGATTTTAATCTTTTTGCATATTCATCAGGATGCAAAATATTTCCAGGTTCAGATACTAAATCTCTTGTATAAAAAGTTCCATCCTCTATTGCCTTAAATCTAATTTGATCTTTAACTGATGGTTTGTTTTTTCCACTTACTATAATAGATATATTTTTTCTATTTTTTTTACTCTTATATTTATCAAAAATATATGATTTTAATTTTAAACCATGAAGAAAATACCCCGTTAAATTTTTTAATTTACTTGTTTCACTGTCTGAATCTAAAATATATTGAGTTTGTTTTAAATCTTTAAAAAGATCATAAAATTTTGCACCAAGCTTCTCAACAGAGGAATATGAAATATTTTGCTTTAAAGCTATTAATATAATCTTTTTTCTTGAACTTAGATCAAAAATTAAAATTTTTTGCTTTAGGTTTTTAGTTTTAATCAGATCAGATACAAAGTTATAATCTGAGCTGGACATATGTTTTTTTAAAGGTTTAAGGTCAAATTTCTCATTAGAGAATAAAATGAGATTTCTTTGTGATATGTTCTTAGGATTTATTTTATAATTTATTTGAATAGACATAATTTTTAAATACACTCTAAAAGTGTAGTGGTATATAAAGTTAAAATTATTTAATTTCAATGAAAAAATTAATATATAGAAAACTGCTTAGCGACATATTAAAAAATTTTATAGTCTTATTGGTATCTCTAGCTTTAATTGTTTGGATTATTCAAGCGGTAAATTTTTTAGATTTTATATCTGAAGATGGGCATGGTTTAAAAGTTTATTTTTCTTATACTCTGTTATCCCTACCTAAAATAATTTCAAGATTATTCATAATAGTATTGTTTATATCAATTTTTTATAGTCTTTTAAAATATGAGGATAAAAATGAATTAATTATATTTTGGTTGAATGGTATTAAAAAATCAGATTTTATAAATAACATTATAAAATTTTCTGTTATCTTATTTACTCTTTTAATTTTATTTACAACTTACGTAACACCACACACACAAGATAGGGCTCGATCGTTTATAAGAGACTCAAAAATTGATTTTTTTCCTTCTCTTATACAGGGTAAAAAATTTGTAGACACCGTTGCAAACTTGACAATCTTCGTAGAAGAAAGATCAAACAAACAATTAATAATGAAAAATCTTTTAATTAAAGAACAAAAAAAAGGATCTAAGAAATCTAAATTAATATTGGCAAAAGAAGGTAAATTAGTAAAAGAAAATAATAAAAATATTTTTAAATTAAAAGACGGTAAAATAATCAATTACAATGATAATGATGAAATTACATATTTTAACTTTGAAACCTTTAAATTCAACTTATCTAATTATGAGACAAAAACAACAACTATACCTAAAATCCAAGAAATATCTACGATCCGTCTTTTAGAATGTTTTAGAAACTTAAATTTTTTAAAAATAATTGACAGAAACTTGTTTAAATTTAATTGTCAAAAAGACTCTAATAAAAATGTTTCTCAAGAATTATATAAAAGAATATATCTACCAATGTATATTCCATTAATATGTTTGATTGCTTCATTGCTCATATTCACTTCTAAAGAAAATATTCACTATAATAAATATAAATTATCAATTTTTATATTTGGTTTTATCTTAATTTTCTCTTCTGAAATTTCAATAAAATATATTGGAATAAATTTCCTTTTAGACAAATTTTTATTTTTTTTTCCTATAATTTTATTTTTCATTTCTTATTTAACTTTAATCTTTTTAATCAATTATCGAAGACGAATTAAATGATAAAAATATACAAATCATATTTAATTAAATCTTATATAAAAAGTTTAATAACAATAACAGGAATATTTTTTTTATTAGTTTTGCTGCTAAATATATTTGAGGAAATAAATTATTTTAAAGATTTAAAAATTTCTGTCTTGTTTCCTATTTTATTAAATTTTTTAAATGCCCCATCTATTTTATTTAATATTTTTCCGTTTATTTTTTTAATTGCCTCACAATTTTTTATTTTAAAACTTATAGAAAGTAATGAATTGTTCATATTTAAAAGTTTCGGCTTTGATTATCTAAAATTAATTAGATTATTCAGTTTAATATCATTCATTTTATCAATGTTAATAATTATTGTTTTTTATAACTTTTCATCAAAATTAAAATTTACATATTTAGATCTTAAAAGTGATTATGCAAGTGATGACAAATATTTAGCAGTAATAACAGAAAATGGTTTATGGATAAGAGATAAGATTGATGACAATATTAATATTGTGAATGCAGATAGCATTGAAACTAACTTACTTAAAAATGTTACTATTGCTAACTTCGACGCCGAATATAATTTAATTAAATATATCTATGCTGATGAAATAGACATTAAAAATAACACATGGATAATTAGTAGAGGTAAAATTATAGATGATAAAAGTACAAAAGAAATAAATGAAAATTTGCTAATTAGAAGTAATTTTAATTATAATAAGATAAATAGCCTATTTTCAAACCTTGAGTCTTTGACAATTTGGGAGCTACTAAAATTAAAAGATGATTATGATGCAGTTGGATATTCTGTAGATGAAATAAATATTCATCTTCAAAAACTTTATTCATATCCCTTTTATTTAACTATCATGTCAGTTTTGGCAATTGTAATCATGTTAAATATTAAAAGCAATAAATCCAAATTTTTTTATATTTTAGTTGGTATTTTCTTATCTGCGCTTGTTTTCTATATAAATCATTTTGCAGATTTATTAGCAAAAAATCAAAGGCTTCCAATTGAGCTATCAATATGGACACCACATCTACTGTTACTTATAATAGTTTGTATAGGATTGGTTAGAATAAATGAAAAATAAATTATTTCTATATATATTATTTTTATTTGCTTTTTTTGTTTCTTTTAAAAGTTTTGCAATTGAAACATTTTCTTATGAGGCTGATAATATCAAAATTTTAAATTCGGGAAAAAATATTGTTGGTGAAAATAATATCAAAATAATTATTAACAACAATATCATAATTTATGCAGATAAATTAAGTTACAATCGTGATACTAAAATTTTAGAATTATCTGATAATATTAACTTAGAAGATAAAATAAATAATATAAATATTAAAAGTAAGAAAATTGTTTACAATGAAAATGATCAGGTATTAGAGTTATTAGATGACGTCAAATATGAAGATAAAATAAATGATACAACAGTTGAAGGAGAAAAAGTTACTTATAATCAAAATGATAAGATATTTATCTTAAGTAATAATATTAGATATATAGATAAAAAAAATAAACTAGAAATTAATACAGAACAAATTACTCTTAATAAACAAAAAAAATTTGTTTTTTCACCTGTTCCTGCAGATATAAATATTTCAAAAAACTATAACATCAAAACTACTAATTTTAAGTTTTTAAAAACAGAAAACACTATCAGTTCAAAAAATGAAGTTACTATTAAAGATAAGGAAGGAAACACTGTAAAGATTGAAAAATTTAATTTGGAAATTACTCCAAAAAAATTTAAAGGATCTAAAATCAAATTTTATGATCAAGATCAAAATGAATTTATCATTGAAAATGGAATGGTGGATTTAAAAAATAATAAAATTATAGGAAAAGATTTAGAGATAAACTTTAATAAATCATTTTTTGGTAATCCCGATAATGATCCTAGATTAAAAGCAAAATCATTAAAAAAGCACAATAATATCTCATCAGTTGAAAAAGGAGTTTTTACAACATGTAAAAAAAATGATGACTGTCCACCTTGGACAATTTATGCAGATAAAATTGAACATAATAGTGATACAAAAATGATAGCCTATAAAAATGCATTATTAAAAATCTATGATGTTCCTGTAATTTATTTACCTAATTTTTCACATCCTGATCCAACAGTAAAAAGGCAATCTGGTTTTTTAAACCCATACATAAGCGATACTAAAAACTTAGGAGGCTCAATAACGATTCCATACTATTTTGTAATCTCAGATAATAAAGATTTTACCTTATCTCCAAAATTATATGCTGATGATAAAGTAGTTTTACAAAATGAATATAGACAAAAAAATAAAAATAGTGATCACATTTTTGATTTTAGTTTTAACTTTGCAAATTTCTTTGACTCTAGAAAAGAGACTAAATCACATTTTTTTGCAAATTCAAATTTTTATCCAGAAATTAGTAACTTGAAAGATATTAGAATAATTTCAAATTTTGAAAAAGTCTCAAATGATAGTTATTTAAAACTTCATGATTTTAATTCAGAGCTAATTGAAGACACAGGTCTATTAAATTCATATTTATCAATATATGGATCAAAAAATAATTCTAATTTTGATGTCTCCTTAGAGGTTTATGAAAATTTATCTAAACCCAAATCAGATAGGTATGAGTTTATCTATCCAAATTATTCTATAAGTAATAACTTTGATTATCAAAATAAATTAATTGAAAGTATTAATTTTACCTCATTTGGACATCAAAAAAAATATAATACAAATGTTTATGAAGGAATAATTACAAATGATATTTTAATTTCAACTCACGAGAATATTAACCAAATAGGTTTGAAAAATAATTTTGAAACATTTTTCAAAAATGTAAACAGTGATGGAAATAATTCTGACAAATTTAAAAATGATTTTAGTCAATCTTTTTTTGGTGTAGTAAGATTTAACAATGAATATCCTTTAACTAAAGAAAATAATGATTATGAATTCAATTTAATACCAAAAATGAATTTGATGTATAGTCCGAATAAATCTAAGAATATAGTTAATGAAAATAAAACAATAAATATAGATAATATTTATTCCCTAAATAGATTGGGAGTTGATGACACTATTGAAGGTGGTCTATCTTCAACAATTGGATTTGACTATAAAAAGTTAAATAAAAACAATTTAAACGAAGTGTTTGGATTAAGTCTAGCTTCTGTAATCAGAATAGAGGAAAATTTGGACCTTCCAGAAGTGAGCAGCATAGGTCAAAAAAACTCAGATATATTTGGTAAAGTAAATATAGAGCCAAGTAGTAATTTCAATGTAAAATACGATTTTGCCGTTGATAACAATTTAGATAAATTAAACCAAAATTTACTAAGCAGTGAATTTAAAGTAAATAATTTCATAACAAAATTTGAATTCTCAAATGATAACCGTTTAGCAAAAAAAGAGAAGCATATTTCAAATACAACAGAAATTACCTTAAGTAATAATGGATTAATTGGATTTGACGTTAAAAAAGACAAAATAACAAATGCAACAGAATTTTATAACATTTATTATTCATATTTTAATGACTGTCTAGAAGCATCAATAAAATTTAGTAAAGATTTTTATTATGACAAGGATATAAATCCCGAGAAAAAATTAGAGTTTACTTTAACAATTATTCCTTTTTCAGAAACAAGTGCATTAACATCTCTGTAATAATTTGAATGAAAATTTTTTTTACTTTAATTTTATTTTTGACTGTATTCTCAAATATTCTATTATCAGATGATTTCTTTATCAAATATAAAGTAAATAATAAAATCATTACAAACTATGATATTGAAAAAGAAGAAAGATATCTTTTAGCCCTAAATCCATCTCTCAAAAAAATTAACAGGAATGAAAGAAAAAATTTAGCCACAAAATCAATTATTAGAGAAAAAATAAAATTGATTGAATTGTCAAAATATTATGATTTGGAAATTAATGAAAATGAAGATATTTTAGCAGATATTATTAATGATCTTTTTATTAAAAATGGATTAAAAAACGAGCAACAAATAAAAAATTATCTTAAGGACTCTAAATTGGAATATGAGTGGATCCTTCAAAAGATTAAAATCGAGACTTATTGGAATACTCTAATTATGCAAAAATATGGTAATCAATTAAAGATAGATACAAATATAATTAAAAAAGAACTTAAAGATCAAATAAAAAATTTAAGAAAAGATAGAAAGCTGCTTTTGTCAGAAATTTTAGTTAAATTTGATAATAAAAAAAATATTGAAAGTGAAAAACAAAAAATACTTAAAAGTATTAAAGATATAGGTTTTGAAAATACTGCCTCAATTTTAAGTATTTCTAAATCAGCTAAAACTGGTGGTATAATTGGTTGGATTGATGAAAAAACTTTAACGAAACAAATCTTTGAAAAATTGAAAAATTTAAAAAAGGATGAGATTACCTCTTTTATAAAATTAAATAATAATTATTTAATTCTTAAAATTGTAAATGTAGAAGAAATTGAAAAAAAATTAAATTTTGAAAAAATTCTTCAAAAAAGAATTTCTTTAAAAAAAAATCAACAGCTTGAGATTTTTTCAGGAATATATTTTGAAAAGATTAAACAAAACACAATCATAGATGAAAAATAAACCAATTATAATA